>NZ_ASAC01000004.1:0-259964 GCF_009834675.1 Cyanobium sp. Copco_Reservoir_LC18 | reverse complement strand
CGGCGACCCTCGGCACCGACTACACGGGCATCAGTGCTACCGGCACGACCAAGACGGTTACGTTTGCGGCTGGTTCTGCGACTGCCACCGTGGTGGTCGATCCCACTGCGGATACCACGGTTGAGGCCAATGAAACGGTGGTTCTCACCCTGGCCACAGGCAGCGGCTACGCTATCGGCACCACAGGTGCTGTTACCGGCACCATCACCAATGATGAGGTCGCTCCCGTGACTCTCCCTTCCATCAGCTTGGCCCTCTCTCCTGCAGCAGTCGAAGAAAATGGCACGGCCAATCTTGTCTATACCTTCACCCGCTCCGGCAGCACCAGTGCGGCTCTGAGTGTCAACTACACCGTGGGCGGCAGCGCCACCAACGGCAGCGACTACACCGGCATCAGCAGCGCCGGAACGACCAAAACCGTCACTTTCGCGGCGGGTTCCGCCACCGCCGTCGTCACGGTCGATCCCACCGCTGACACCACCGTCGAGGCGAATGAGACGGTTGCCCTCACCCTGGCCACCGGCAGTGGCTATACCATCGGCACCACGGGAGCGGTGACCGGCACCATCAGCAACGATGACTTGGTTTCTCCACCTCCTCCTTCCCCTGGTGGTTATATTCCTCTCACTTGGAATGATCCGATCTTTGCGTCGGTGGTAGAGAGAACCAGTACTCTTGTGCTTGGCCCAGGAGAGTCAGCTAGTAATGTATCCATCGTGAATGACTCTGGCATTTCATCGGTTAACACCAACGGGGATGCTGTAGTTGATCGCGTCCGTTCCAGAACTCGGGAAGGCATCCGACCGAGATTCGGAGAGCAGTATTTCAGCAATATGTATATTGAGGCTTATGGTATGGGGACTGACCACGCGGACGCACTCCAAATCTACTCGCCAGGCAGCGAAGGTCGTCTCACCATTAGAAACTCCACGCTGAGAGTGGATGGACAACCCGGCACTCCAAACGCGGCTTACTTTACAGACTGGAATGGTGCCAACGTCCTTGAAAACGTGCTCCTGTCGGGTGGTGGAATCTCTCTCTATGTCGCCGGAAATGGTGGAAGGTCACTGAGCCTCAAAAATGTCTACATCGAGAGGACTGGGAATCAGTACATAGCACCTTATAGCTTTGATCTGGTGAATGGCGTTCGCGTTGCGATTGTCCGATGGGAGAACGTTCGCTGGGCCAGCACCGTCAACGGACAACTAGTTCTTGGGGATCTGATTCCACAGCCTTATGGAGTTGCAAGGGACTACACAGATGCCATTACTGGAATAGACGGGCGGGACATCTTTGCGTTAACAACTAGCCGTAACATCTACGTGGGCCAAAACGGTAACGATATCTTCAGCCTGACCAGCCTGAATCAGTCCCTTTTTCCGGATTACGACTTCATTACTGATTTTTCCATTGGTTATGATGTTATTGATGGACCCAACACCCAGCCCATCACTCCCGTCATCATTTCTGGCCAGCCTACTGCCCTCTCCAGCGCTGCCATTGCCAATCTGCTCAACTCAAGCGGCAACTTTAATGCCAATGCTGCTGCAATCTTCACCTTTGGAGGCACTGATGGTAGGCAAATCTTCCTCGCTCTTAATGATAGCGTAGCAGGCTACTCGGCTTCCAATGACGCGATTATTGAAATCACAGGATATTCAGGCAACCTCTCGCAGCTTCAGGTGATATGAGCGACTAAGTGTGGTTTGCCACTAGGTTGTTGATTCCTTCAGCTGAGCGAGCCGCTGTTGGGGGGGCGTGACCCCCATTGCTGGCCCAGTTCCTCTGAGAACTGGTGGGTTGTCAGGCCGCTCTCCACTGCTGAAGGCCTCCAGGGGCGTACGCCCCTGGAACGCCGAATGCGGTCTGTAGGTGTTGTACTCCATTCGGTACTGTTTTGCCAACAGCCTGGCTTCCGGCACTGAGGTGAACAGCTCGATATTCAGGAATCTATCTCTGAACCGGCTGTTGAATGATTCCAAGAAAGGATTCTCCCAGGGTGAACCTAGCGCAATGTATGCCGTGACGGAACCGCTCTCTGTGCACCACTCTTGACGTGCATGGGCAATGAACTTAGGGCCATTGTCCATGCGCAGGTGAGTGGGTGTTGGAGATCGCTTGCGCAGCTCCTCGAGCTTGTCGATCACATCAACTGCTCTGCAACGTCGACCGACACGAATCGCCAGGCAGACGCGACTGAACTCATCAATCACATTGAGGAACTTGAGCCTGCGTCCATCGGCGGTGGCGTCGAACTGGAAGTACATGGCCCACATCTGGTGGGGATACTCGGCCCGGTGACGCCTCACCGAGCCATCCGCCGGCCGTGCACGCTTCCGCTTCCTCGGGGTGGGCCGCTGCAGACACTCCTCCCGCCAGAGCCGTTGCAACCGCTTGTGATTCACGGCCCACCCCTCCCGCCTGAGCAGTCGGTAGGCCATCCGCCGCCCCCAGCGGATGTGCTCAGCGGCGATCTCCCGTAGGCGATGCCGGAGCTTGGCCTCCTCCAGGTCGACGACCTTGACGCTGTGGCGCTGGGTGCTGCGGTGCTGGCCCACCACCCGGCAGGCGAGGCGTTCTGTGGCCCGGTAAAGCTCCTGCAGGACCACGACGGCCCGGCGGCGACGCTCCGGGCTCAGAAGTTTCCCTCGGCGAGATCCTTGAGCATCGCTTTTTCCAGCTCCGCCTCCGCCAGCAGCTTCTTGAGCCGGGCGTTCTCCTTCTCCGGCTGGGTCAGTCGCCTAGCCTCCTCGGCCTGCATCCCGCCGTACTGCTGTCTCCAACGGTGGTAGATGGGCTGTGTCACCTCGATGACCCGGCAGATATCGGCGACGGTCTTGCCCTGGGCAATCAGCTGCTCGGCAGTCTTGAGCTTGCGGATGATCTGCTCGGCTGTGCGTCTGGTGCTTTTCATGGTCGAGTCCCCTGCCTAGTCTGGCCGGCCGAAGACTCTCATTCACTCTGGACCGGTTCCCGGGATCCACGTCACTGCTATACCGCCTGACCGGAATCTTGCCAAACATTTGCAGGCGGTGCGCTCGCTGATTCCATGCTCAACAGCCATTGAGCAAGACTCTTGCTCTCGTCGAGGTGCTGCCGAATCAGGTGTACCCAACCGATCGGTGTCGGCGGGCATTGGTGTGTCTGGTCTTTGGCTGTTGGATCGCACTACAATACTGTCGGCTTCACACCGATTTGTAAACCGGAACAACCTGATGGCACAAAACTCCTAATCGACTGCCCTCTAGCAAATCTCGAGTGCACTAAAGCTCTGCGCCAAGATACCAACAGTTCGGCAAAGAAAGCGTAGCATTGCCTGTGTTATCACAATCAAGAGGATTTGGGAATATCGTCTGATATGATTTACGAGAAATACGATCGTTTCTCAGAAAGGTAAACTCCATTGTTTTGGGAATTGTTATCCCCGCTTTCCTGATTGTACCGTGGAAGTTATTTGGGTGAATGTGAACACATGAATGATTTTGTAGAATCTTTTCGAATGCGCGGCTTGCCAAGTTGAAAAATGGGTCACTCCAAAGCAGGTCAAGGTAGTGAAACTCCGCAACGATGATTCTGAATCTGGTCATTAGTGAGTTCGAAGTTGACAGAAATACTTCGTATTCGTGCCCCTCAATGTCGATCTGTAGCAACAGGTCAGAGTCTTTCTCCGGAACTGAAGCACACACCCATTCGTCAAGAGTCATGAATTCCTCGTTGGATATAGCGCCGACAAACGTCTTCGTAAAGTGGAAGAGTTCATGCTCTTCTGCTGGTCCATCAACAGATTTATCGGCTAGAAAGACTTTCATTCCACGCTCGGCACAATCCATTTCGAATCCTGATATGATGCTGACACCAGGTGAAAAACATGCATGAATCTCCTCAAGATCGTCTGGGAGCAAGTAGCCACCATCACCCTTAGGGCCCAAGCGAATTAGCTTTTTGTTTGGAGATAAAGGGTAGAGGCTTGTCAATAAAGAACGAAGTCTGCAAGGATCTGTCATCTTGGTTGGAAATGCGTTTGCGTAACCAAGGACATTTATGAGAGATGACTTTAGGGTTTGTTTCATGATCTTTCTTGGTAGTAAAAAGTCTTCCTGTGAACCGTTTAGGCCGACCGTAGAAGGTGCAGGACTATAGATCCTGTGCTGATTTGCCACCCTGGCTCCCGTCTTGCTTGGCCTAGTATGAATTCTGAAGGAGGCATCACCGGTTCATGCTTTGTTTAGCGGTGTAAAGACCTCCTTTGCGCGACGTCCGGAGAGAGGTGTCACTCTGTAGGAGGAGATAATGGAAAGACTATATTTTACAACAGCACTGAGCCTTCAGTTCTGGAGTCATGTCCAGAATCTCATGCCATCTTCTCTCCCATGTGTGCTTGGTTAGTACCTCGCGATAGTTCCTCTCTACCAAGGGAAGATACGAGTCGTAATGTTTGAGAATGTGATCGATCTGTTCCACGGGAGCATCGAGATCTGCTTGGATTACCGGATCATAGTCAAAGAGATGGCGCATGTCATGGGGTGTTGAACCGACAATAAGACACTTCGAAGCCATCGCTTCGAGATAACGCAGCGTCATTGTTGATACGTTACCCGCGCGAGCGGGATGCGTCTGGTTTGCTGGAAAGCAGATTGAAATGCGAGCACTCGCCAAGGCAGCCGACATTTCTTGATGTGTTGGGAATTTACGAACACCGCTAAGGTAGGTTCGCTGTCGGTTGTCCTGAATTGCTGACAGTGCGTTATGGTGGCTTTCGAGTGTCCGTCCGAGGTTGATTACGTCAAGCTTCTTATCAAGAGAGTCGGACGATGAATACAGCTCTGGTGAAATTCCTTCGGGAACATATTTAACTCGGGAGCTGCCGAGTTTTGCAGACAAGACTTCTTGGCTCTGGAGCGCAGTAACGTAGAGTACATCAACCGAATACTTGTGAACAAATCTTGTGATTTTGTCGTATTGCCCCGGCCACGCATCAAATAAGAAAACATACTTTTTGGCCCTAGACATGGACCAAGGTAGACAATTAGATATCTTCATCCCCATCATGACAGCAAAAATGCAATCTGGCCCGACAGAGGCGAACGATAGAGATCCGGTTACCATATCAAGCGCCCGAAAGAAGCCCCTTCGAATCATTCCACTCCCCGGCCGGACCGTATGACTCTTGGTCTTACGGGCGATTGCATCGCCAAGGCCCAAGACCGGCGTCATGTACACGTCAGATGTTCCGTCCAAAACCACCGCTAGGTCTGATGAACTTCCCAAGTGGGCTCTACCGATTCGCATGCAACGACTCCCTAAGGAGATAATCAACATTATACAGGCTACTTCCGGGACGGGACACTAGTGAACTCCTATGCTTGGCGCATTCTAGGGCGCGCTGCGCTTGGCATCCTGCGAGCCACAGCCTTGCGGATGCGATCAATGAACAGGACCACACGTCCGCCAAGACGAAGTGTAAGCGGAACCTTGAGCATCCAGCGATGTATTCCTTGGTGGCGCCGAACTAGCCTAAGCTCGGCAGCGATTGGTCCTTGTATAGAGGGTTGCTGAAGCATAGGTTTTGACAAGATGCACTTGAAGACGATTTCTTTAGCGTCTAGGTGGCTCAGTTCGTCTTTCATTGCCGTGACGCCGATACCTACGGTGTCCTCGTGCTTGATAACGAGCGGTTCCCGTAGGAGCCCCCATGGGCCGAGTGTCGCTAACCGAAGCGACAGCTCATAGTCTTCAAGGAGGCGCAAGCTGGCATCAAAGCCGCCCACATGCTCAAATGATTCGCGCCGGATGGCCGCAGCCTGATTGAACAGTAGGAATGTATTCATCAGCACCGAAATTGGATTTTCCAGGATCGCGTTTTCATATGGAAGTCTGAGACTGGCCAGAGAAAATGAAGTCCGTGGAGAGAAACTAGATCCATCGCTGTAGGCTGCATTGCAAATACAGCACGGCAGTGAGGGACCATGAGCCTGCATCATATCGACCTGCCTCTCGATCTTTTCCGGCAGCCATTCGTCGTCCGAGTCGAGGAACGCAAGGATTTCCCCATGTGCCATCGAAGCACCTAAGTTGCGCGCCAGCGATGGACCGCTGTTCTTCTGCTGCAGAACGACTATCTGTTTACCGAACTGTTCAAGTACTTGGGCTGTGCCATCGCAGGAGCCATCGTCAACTACAATAATCTCAATGTTGCCGTGAGTCTGGGCAAGTGCGCTTCGGACGCAACGACCGATCGTCATTTCCCTATTGTAAGTGGGAATGATTACGGACACAAGAGGCGTCATGTCTCAGCTTGTTTGGTAATGGTCTGAATTAACCCACTATGGGGGTATCTCAACAATCTTACCACCTGATACTGTTGATGTGGGATGGAGTGAAAGGAGCTGATTATGGCAATTGTTGCCCAAAGAAAAACTAGTGTCTGGTCGAAGTATACTACTGACAGCATCGTTGTCGCGTGAGCGAACAATGCCGATCCAAGGCACCATGTTGCGAATCTGTCATGTGACGAGAGATCCGTTCGATCCAATGCTGCGATGCCAACCCATGAAAACGCACGCCAGAGGATTGCCAAAAAAATCAAGAGTGCAGGCAGTCCGGCTACTACTGCGTAACCGATATAGGCATTTGTAATATCCGTATGTTCTGGCGTTGGGCCGGTTATAAGGGGCACCCAGTGTTTTGTTCTGTCTGTCCCGAATGCCCACCATTCGTGGAAGTGCACAATAAACATGTCAATTAGATAAGACCGGTGCCATCCGGTGCTGCCGCCTGTGAGGTCGATGCGGCCGATAAGGTAGTAAGGGGGCTGTTTCATAACGAAGGACAGCAGAATGTACACAACGATAAATCCTCTTGTGGAGTATTTAGTGATCGACCGAAACCGCCAAATACATAGCGCGAAGATTCCGAAGATCAGACTCATCAACGGCCCACTAGAGGCGCTCGCGAGAACCATCGTGAAGCAAGAGAGTATCCCGAGAATGGATAGCGCGCGATGAGATTTCCAGATGAAAGCGATCAGGGGAAGGCATGTCGCGCCTACTGATCCTGCCAAGATAGGATGGGCGAACGGACCAGAAGCTCGCACACGCCCCTCTCGGATCATCGGCGTTTCGGACACACCACCGAAGATGGCGAATATATTGTGCATGGTAGTCTGTTCTATCCACATGGCGATGGCGACAGGCACTAAGATTACCGCAATAGCGCAGATCATGAACTCCAAATCTTGCCTACTTCGGCACCAGATACGAAACAGAAAGTACGGTACTGTTGCGTTGTAAACTGTTCCGAGTGCGTAGACAGGACCTGAGCCAGGTGTGAACTTGTGAAAGAAACCGGCAAATACTACCCAAAAAGCCCATGCGATTACCAGTTTATCGATTGAGTTCATGCGTCCTTGGATATACTCACCCCTTAGCAAAACCCGCGCAATCCCAAAAATGAGGAGGATGCGGAATAGTTGAAAAGTGAATGGTCCGATTAGGATAGATTGACCTACAGTTGTGTAGCAGCAACCGAAGAGCAGGGGTAAGGGAGCCCAGCGGCGGGGAACTGCCACTGTGGTGATACCACACACGAGCAGGAAGGTGAGGGCAATGGGATTCATTCTTGCCTTGGGTGTTAAGCGCAGCTGTTAAGGGACTCGCCCCGACAAGCGAAAGAAAACAAGCATCAAACTCATAGTACCTGGTTAATCCTTCTTGCGGAGGCCTTGACCCATAATCTCACCCTTATGATGTTTGCGGAGTGACTTGTGAGCCTGCTCCTCTTTATCCTTCTGACGTGACCCCCTTTTATCGGTCCAGGGCTTATGAGAGTGGGTGGTCATGGTCATGCGGCAGCTCCCTGTTGAGCTGCCTCCAAGGGCGTACGCCCCTGGAGGGCCGAATGCGGCCTGAGCGTGTTGTACTCCCAGCGCCAACGATCGGCCAGGATCTGCGCCTCCGGAGCCGTGGTCAACAGCTCGGTATTGAGGAACTCATCCCGGAAGCGGCCGTTGAACGACTCGGCAAAGCCGTTCTCCCAGGGTGATCCTGGCTTGATGTAGGCCGTCCTGGTACCGCTGGCCTCGCACCAGCCCTGTAGAGCCTGAGCGATGAACTCAGGCCTGTTATCGGAGCGAATGAACGCGGGCGCTGGGTAGAGGCTGGTGAGCTCCTCCAACACGGATACCACGTCCCTGGCCTTGCAGCGCCTGCCCACCCGGATGGCCAGGCAGAGGCGGCTGTGCTCGTCGATCACGTTCAGGAACTTGAGCCTGCGGCCATCGGCGGTGGCGTCGAACTGGAAGTCCATGGCCCACACCTGGTGGGGATGCTCGGCCCGGTGGCGCCGCACTGAGCCGTCGGCGGGCCGGGCCCGCTTGCGCTTCCTGGGAGTGGGCCGTTGCAGGCCTTCCTCCCGCCAGAGCCGTTGCACCCGCTTGTGGTTCACCGTCCAGCACTCGCGCCGCAGGAGGCGGTAGGCCATCCGGCGGCCCCAGCGGATGTGATCCGCTGCGATCTCCCGGAGCTTGGCCTCCTCAATCGAGACAACCTTGCCGGGATGACGCTGGGTGCTGCGGTGCTGGCCCACCACCCGGCAGACGAGGCGTTCAGAAGCCCGGTAACGCTCCTGCAGGACCGTGACAGCCCTGCGGCGACGTTCCGGGCTCAGAAGTTTCCCTCGGCGAGGTCCTTGAGCATGGCCTTCTCCAGCTCCGCTTCCGCCAGCAGCTTCTTGAGACGGGCGTTCTCCTTGTCCAGCTGGGTCAGCCGCCTGGCCTCCTCGGCCTGCATGCCGCCGTACTGCTGGCGCCAGCGGTGGTACGTCGGCTGCGTCACCTCGATGACGCGGCAGACGTCGGCGACGGTCATGCCCTGGGCGATCAGCTGCTCGGCGGTTTTGAGCTTGCGGATGATCTGTTCGGATGTGTGCCTGGTGCGTTTCATGGGCGAGTCCCCGGCCAAGTCTGGCCGGCTGAAGACTCTCATTCACCCTGGACCGGTTCGCGGGGTCCACGTCAGCCCTGCTTTCTCTCGTGCCTGATGACAAGCGATTGCGCAGCACCCTTGCCCAGTTGCCGCATCAGATGGGCGGTACCTTCGGTTGGCTGGATTAGCGCAATGCCTCCATCTGCCTGACGCCGAGGAACGAGGCCCTGCCGGTTCAGGTGCTGCTGGAGTTGCTCCCCGATCGGAGCTGGGGTGCTGGATAACAGCCGCGAGGGGATGGACAGCGGCGCACCGCTGAGCAGCGCGGTGCTGGAGGAGGTGCTGTTCGCCCTGCAGGCGGCGGCGCCCCTGCCGCAGTGGTGCGACTCCGCTCCGGCCGCGCTAGCCCGCTTCGTCAGAATGCTGCTGCAAGAGATGGAGGGTGATAGTGAAGACCTGGTGGCTGGCCGCATCGGATTAGACCAAGTTTGCAGGTGCAGGGATGGTTCCCTGTCATACCCTAAATTGGTCCGCTGGCTTCGGGCTCAGAAGACTTCCTTGTTGGACTGCGGATTGGGTCCCATGCTGGGAATCCCTGCAATATGCTCACATACTCGTCGCAGTTCCTGGTTGATCACGAGCTCAGCCTGACGTCGCTGATCGCTATTCAGACTCGTGATGGCAGCCAGTTCATCTATCACGCGGGGGGTGATTCCAAGGATCGCATCACGTGCCTGGCGACAAGAGCGAAATAGCTCGGCCTTCACCTCGGCAACACTTACAAGCTCCCCTTCGCGTTCGTGCAGTTCAAGCTCAGCAAGGTCAGCGAGAGCCGCTTCCCGACGAGCCTTGGACTCCATCAGATCAGGTGGTCCACTCAGTTCGCTGGGGCGACGGCGATCGTTGCGTAAAAGTCCTGCAACGTGTTCGCGCAACCCACGCAGTTCCAATCCACGGCCAGATTCAAATTGCCGAAGCTTGCCCTCCTTCTTCAGGCGGTGCAGCGTTGATGGGCTCCGATAGCCACAGGCAGCGGCGGCTTCACGAAGGCTGACGACGGGCATCTGTTCCTGAGAATCATATATGGGAAGAGTCTACCGAGGCTGTAACAATGGGGAGGGGGATTCTGCGGGTTGCCAGGTGATGAAATACGAAGATTGTTCCCATTAACAGAATTCTGGCGCTGACGGTTTTTCGAGAGCCGCGGACCCGCTGGGCCCTCCCCCCGGCAGGAAGGACCCGTCTAGATCGTCGCGGCGTCTGTCCAGGCGGGCCAGCTGCGGGCCAGGTCGCAGCAGTCGCGCATACTTGATCACGCTCCCAGGCTCTGGGCCCGGTTCCGCACGTCGCGCCAGCCGTCGCACACCAACCGGTGCCGCTGGGCCCGCAGCTCGGCCACCACGGGCCGGGTCGAGACACGTCAGGTGGCAGCCCGGGGCCTCGTCCACCACCCGGCGAGTGTTCGTGGGGGCAGTGCAGTTTGTAGGCCTAGACCTATCCATGCCGTTCAGGCCGCAAACGCCCTCAGCCGTTCTGCGGCGGATGCCAGTGTCTGGCGCTCCATCGCGTCCACTTCGTCGGCGGCTGCCAGGTCAGTCTCGCTGATATGCAGGCTTAGCACCGACCGGACCAGCTGCCGTAGGCCATCCGGTGGGATGGCATCCACCTCGACTGATCGGCTGCCGAACTTCGCCGCGCGGCTGTCGGTCTTCTTCGTCGGCCGGGTCGGCAGGTTCCATCCGTCGATTTGCCATTCGTTCACCGCCACTTGCTCGAACCGCAACGGCAGCGGCATCACGACGTCCGGCGGGAAGCTAGCCACTATCTGTCGCTGACGGTTTACCTCGAGCAGGAACTGCTCCAGCCGATCCTCGATGTTCCGGCTGATGTCGGCACCGCTCGGGTCGTAGTCGCCGAAGTAGTAGATCACCACCGGTTTCCCCGTGGCCACCATCGTCTCTGCGGCGCTGCGGAGGTAGCTGAGCGACGGATAGCCGCTGGTCACCATCAGCGGGCAGTCATAGGCGCTGGTCACGTCGTAGAGCACGCCACTCAGGGCGTCTTTCTCCAGCGATACCTCGACTTAGTGGGTGATCTCCTTCCAGAGGCTACGGCGATCGGTCTGGGCCGATCGCTCCACACAGTCGGCCAAGCTGGCGAAGCTCACTGGCCTCTGAACCCAGCGGGTGTTGTCCACCAGCCAGTGCCAGGGCAGGGCGCAGGACAGGCGCATCTCGCCCGTGAGGCGAACCACGGTCTGCTTGTACTCTCCTTCCGTCTTGTCGATCAACCCAGCGCAGACCAGGGCATAGAAGAGCTGTCGCACGGTCAGCGGATAGTGCCGCTCGCAGTAGTCGTAGATCGCGGCGCGGATGGCGTCGATCTCGGCCTTGCTTCGCCTTGCCATCACGCCACCTCCCCGCAGGGCCGCAGGTCGCCCAGGCCTCGGGCGTCGGTGGTGCCATCTGGCAGGCGCAGTATCACCAGCGGCTCACGGCCGGCGCGCTGCCGCACCGACTGCACCATTGCGCCGTTCAGGTAGGAGCCGTCGGGCTGGCGTACCTCCACCGGGTCGCCGATTTCAGGCCGCCAGCCCTCTCCGGGAAAGGCAGGGAACGGCAGGGAACGGCAGTGGAACGGCAGAACTCCAGTGCTGACAAGGGTGGAACGGCTGGAAAGGGTTCCGGCCCTATTGCTCCCCATAGAGGGATCCTCCGTTCCTGCTTTCTTCTCGCGTGCGTGTAATCCGTCGGGATCCGTTCCATCCGTTCCATCCGTGCCCTGAATGGGTTCTTGCCGTTCCACTGCCGTTCCCTGTTCGCTCGATCCTTTCCCTAAAGGGTTTTTACCCGCTCTATGTTCGTGACGATACAGTCGGACCTGTAAGGCGGCCCGGATAATGCCGGGTGCGTCTCCATCGGCCACCGGCCGGCGGAACCTGACGCACGGGATCACGGACCCCTCACCCCGCACGCGGTAGGGGCCGCCGTTCGTCAGGCCCGGCGGCAGGGCGAGGCCCAGGTGATCCCGCAGCAGTGTCACCAAGCAGTGCTTGAAGTTCTTGCCGCTGAGGGGGCGGCCGCCGTCCCCTCCACCTCCCGGCGGTAGTGGGGCAGGAGGAACTCGGCCGGATCCCCCCCCACTGCGCCCACCCGGGCGGGGGGGGCCTCAGGATCAAAGATCAGGTTGGCTTCAGCCCAGGCGGCCAGGGCGTCGGACTCCAGCAGGGTGGCCACCTCGGACTCGATGCGGGCGGGTGTGGCCACGTTGCGGGCGAGGGCGGCCTGGGCCTCGGCCTCGGGCATGCTCAGGGCCCAGCGCAGCAGGCCGGGCAGGTGCGACGCCAGCTCGCCAGTCCACCCGCCGGCACCGTCGGGCTCCAGCATCGGCCGCTGTCGTTCCGGCGGCACGGCAGTGCCGGCGTAGATGGAGCGGCGCCGGGCCAGCACGCCGTCGCTGGTGTCGCTGGCGCGGATCGGGCCGTTGCCCACCACCACCACCAGACCACGGAAGTAGAAGTCCACCTCCGCAGTGGATCCCTTGCGTTCCGCTGCGATCAGGTCGCCGCCGGTGGCGGCCTTCAGGTTCTCCAGCGGGCCGCTGTATTGCTGCGCTTCGTTGAATACGGCCAGGCGCTTCCCGCGTAGCTTGTAGGTCACGAACCGCTCCCGGCGGTCCTCGAATTTCTCCAGGTCCATGGCGGCATAGTTGCCGGCACCGGCCAGGGCCTGCAGTAGGCGGGCCACCACGGACTTCCCGCTGTCGGCGACGCCGTGCAGCTCGATGAACACCTTGCGCCGCAGGCCGGTGAGCATGCCCTGGGCGGCTGCCCTCACGATCGCCACGGAGTCGGCATCGCCCAGCACCTCCAGCAGGAACCGCTCGACCGGCTCAGCGGTGGCCGAGGGCCTCCAGTCGATCGGCAGGGCCCAGGTGTTGCCGTTCTCGGGGGCGTGGGGCAGGAGTGTGTTTCCCTCCAGGAGCAGGATGCCGTTGCGGCAGGGCACGGCGCCGTGTAGCGGCGCGGGCTGCAGGATGCCCACCTGCCGGCGGAATGCTGCCCGGATGCCCATCACGGCGCCGCGGTCGCGGGCCTGGCGCCAGTCCTGGCAGTGGAGGAAGGTCTCGATCTCAGTATTGAGGCGGTCGTCCCCGTCCACCTGCTGCCATTGGGTGCCGGTCCACCGCCACCACCCGGTGGATGCTTCATCGTCCACCCGCCACCACCGGCCCAGGAGTGCTGTCAGGTAGACGGCGCGGACGAAGGTGGCCTCCCGGCCCGTCGGTTCCGGGTGGTAGGGGATAGAGAACCCATAGGAGATCTCGCCTTCTTTCGCCACCTCCTTGATACACCTCTCGGCAATTGCGGCGATGCTGAGGAAGGCCTGGGGGCCGTAGCGGTGGATCAGGTCGTCCGCCCCCAGGCGCTCGATCTCACCCTTACGGTTCGGCTTGTGGGCGTTGGGCAGCCGCTCCAGAAGCACGCTGGCGCCGCGCTTGTGGAGATACTTCCCCAGCTCGGTGAGGGCCGATCTCACGCGCGGCTTGTCCAGGTCGGAATCGAAGCAAAGGCGTACCTCCCGGCCCTTTACTGGGATGGCCTCCAGCTCGGGGATGGGTGCGCTGGTACCGCTGCGGCGGTCGCGCCAGGCGTCCACCTCACCTATGGCAACGGTAACGCGCTTCGGATCGTGAACGGCGCATGCTTCGCCCTTCAGCTCGCCCTCAGTGATGCGCAGCGGCACGCGGATGGCCTCCAGCCGGGCCGCATGGTTGGGGCTGTTGACCGGGTGATAGACACGGCAGCCGGAACCCTGGCGGCTGCAGTACTTGCCGCCGTCGGGGTCGCGGTCGATGTCGGCCTGGTGCAGGCGCCAGCGGATCCACGGCTTCCCGTCGGCGCCCATCAGCGGACTGCCGTCGGGGTTGCGATAGGGGATCACCAGCCGGCCGTCGTCGGTGGTGTGCACCCCGGCCGCTATGAGGGTGCAGATTTGCGGATCAGTGAGGGCGCTCGTCTGCAGCTTGTGCCAATGTTCAGGGCTCAGGTCGCGCCAGGGCTCGTCACGGGCGAATGCGAGAGCGACGGGTATGGAGTCATCGGGCCACAGCCTCTCCTCGCCGGTGCAGCGCCAGCCCCATCCATCAGCGCCTTTGATCACCCAGCCGATGTTCAGCGGCACGGGCGGGTGATGTGTTGTGCCGAGCCAGCAGGTCACCTTGTTGGTGTCGATCTGGCACTTGCTGTCCTTCGTACGGCCGCAGATTGGGCAGGGGGTGTTCGGTCCTGACTTGCCACGTGCTGTCATGACGATACCTTCATGCCAACGCTGACAAAACAGTCCCTACCGGCTATCGATTTCCTTGTGCGATGGACGTGGACTTGGTGAAAGTCGGAGGGCAGCGTTAGCAGCTGCCTCGAGTCGCAGGCCAACCGCTTGACATTTTCAGGATCGCCACCACTGACTTTTCGTTTCGGCCCAGGATTAGCCATTGCTCCCTCTCCGCCTCTAACTTCCCTGTTTCTCTGAAATCAGCAAGACCTCCCCAACACACGTCGAGAGCGCTTGGCAAGCTCCGCGTCGACGGCATCTTTGTTCCAAAGAAGTGGTGGCCGAACCGTCCCAAGTCCCTGGACACGGAAATGAACACCAGCCTTCAGGACACCACTTTTGCGAAGGCGACGAAGAGTTACATCCGAAACCCGAAGTAGCTCAGCGGCTTCTGCGGTCGTGAGAGTGAACGGCATGGCGAAGTCCAGGAGTTCGAAAGGGCAGCATGAACTGCACAGGACAACACTAAGCCGAAAACAATGCGTCGAAAGGGCTAATAAATAGAAGGATTTCTACTCGCCGCTTCCATTTATTCGCTGCCGCACCAGGCCAGTCACTTTGCTGTGAAGCTTCGGTGCATCGAGCCGTCGGCCGTAGGTGCTGAGGTGCACCGCCGGGCTATGTCCCATCAGCTCGGCGGCCTCCCGCACCGACAGCCCCAGATCCAGACCGAGCCGTAGCGCGAATGCGTGTCGCAGGCCGTAGCTGGTGAGGTCCGTGTGGATCTCGGTCGAGATGGGTGGCTGGGCTTGAAGGCGATGCAGTTGCTGGGTGAGCGCCTGCCCTGGTGATGCCTGCCGGACGAGGCCTTCGGGGATTCCGTTCTCCCCCCAGCGACGCAGCAACCCGTGGCAGTCGGCTGGCCATCCGGTGGGCGGCACCGCCGGGACCACACGCGGTCCGCTGCTGCCCCTGCTGCTCTTCTTGGCGCGGGTGACCTGGGCGATCAGGCTGCCGCCTTGCTGCTTCACCACCAGCCCCTGCAGCTCGGCCGGCCGTAAGCCGAATACCGTCAGCAGGTCCCATGCCACCAGATCCGCAGGGGTCAGCCGTTGGCTCCGTTGGATCCGTTCCCGCAGCTCCTTGATCTCGTTATCCGTGAAGGCCCTCACGCCCTCTGGATCCGCGGCGGCACGGCCGTTCCCGCGCAGTGCCAGGATCTCCTCGGGCCAGGGCCAGCCCGCTTCCTTCCAGAGCGCCCGCAGGCGGTCATGGGCCATCTGCCGCGCCCTGGTGTGTGGCTCCCACTGCCGCAGCGTGGCCTCCAGAATGTCGTGGTCGCCTGTCCAGCTCGACCCTGCGGCCTGCCCGACAATGCGTTCGTAATAGGGCCTGTACATCCGCGCCCAAGTCCGTTCGGACACCCGCTCACCGACTACCCGCTGGCGGAGCCGGTCGATGAGCCGATTCAGTACCTCGGGAGTAAGACGTTCCGCATCCGTTGCGGTAGGGACGGCTCCCGGCTCAGGCCAGCGCCAGGTTCCTGCCTCCACCTGGTCGAACAGTTCGCACGCCTCTGCCAGGGCCTGGGCGGCAGTGCTGGGTCCTGGCGGCGTGCGCAGGGTCACTGCCCTCATCCGCCCTCCACCCCAGTTGGGTTTGGGTGGCAGCTGATCCGACCGAACGCGCAGCCGGTCGCGATGGACCTCGATGAACCAGCCGGGGCGGCTATGGCGGTGCCGCTTGAAGGAGCGGGACAGGTCGGCAAGCCAGGCCGGCCGGGAAGTAGCCATTCGTTGCGCGGGGGAAATATGGGGGAAATTCTGGCGGACCTGGACGGAAGCAGGTCGATCTCGGTGAGTCTCGTCGGATCAGAGCGCTGACGTGGCGCATGTGCGGGACTGGGGCAAAGCCCAGTCGGAGCTTGGTCTCAAGCAATGCCCGATGCCGGTTTCGAACCAGCGACATCCTGCTTGTAAGGCAGGCGCTCTACCGCTGAGCTAATCGGGCGGTCGCCCCATTCTGGCGGAGGGGGCACACCGGGCCGTCGGCCGGTACCTTGCCGGCAGCGTCCGGAGCCCGGCCATGGCCAGCGGCCGCCGCCACGATCGCGCCACCGGCTGGCTGGCCCTGCCCTTCGGGCTGCTCTGGGGCCCGGCCCTGGGGCCGGCGGGGGTGGCGGTCGCCAGCGGCGCCTTCCTGCTGGGCGGCCTCTGGCTCTCCCCCGACCTCGACACCCGATCCAACGCCACCCGCCGCTGGGGTCCCCTGCGGCTGCTCTGGTGGCCCTACCGGCGGCTGCTCAGCCACCGTTCCCTGCTCTCCCACAGCCCCCTGCTGGGCACCGGCCTGCGGCTGCTGTGGCTGGCGGCGCTGGTGCTGATGGCCTGCGCGGCGCTTCAGCCCCTGGGTGCCCCGGCGCCGGGTGAGCTGCTGCGGCTTGGCGGGGTGCTCTGGGGCTCCCAGCGGCCCCTGCTGCTGGCGGCCTTGGTGGGCCTGGAGGCCAGCAGCTGGCTGCACCTGCTCCAGGACGGCGATCCGATCCCGCGGCTGCCGCGGCCCCTGCGGGCTCTTGGGCGTCGCCTCAGCAGCAGGAGCCGCCGCTGGCGGGGGCCGGCGCGGCGGCGGGAGCGTCGCCGGTAGGGGCGACCCCACCGTCGAAGGGGAGGGCGCTGCCGCAGCCCTTGAACAGGCCGTAGTGGCGGTGGAAATCGCCGATGAACGTGAAGTGGGGCGCCAGGCGGCTCTCGGCCAGCATCCGGAAGGTGTTGCCGCAGACGGGAAACACCCGGCCCGTCTCGATGTGGTGGTGCTTGTCGAAGGGCAGGGCGTCGGGGTGGCCGGCGATGCTGCCGCGGTAGATCACCGCCTGGCCGTGGTCTTCGCAGGCGTCCTCCAGCGCCTCGATCCGGAACAGCCGGTAGGTGGCGGAGAAGAAGCGGATCGCGCCGGTGCGGGCGGCCAGCTCCGGATCGGTGATCTCCAGGGGCCGGTCGGCCACCAGGCGCGGATCGGCGAAGCCGGCGCGCCGCGCCAGCCGCAGGAAGTCGTTCCAGTAGAGGGCGCCGCTGAGACACTCGCCGTGCAGCACCGGATCGTGGCGCAGGGCCTCGGGCACGCGCCGATCCGCATACACATCGGCGAAGAAGAACTCACCGCCGGGCTTCAGCAGCCGCCGCACCCCGTTCAGCACCGCCAGCTTGTCGGCCGACAGGTTCACCACGCAGTTGGAGATCACCAGATCGAAGCTGGCGGGCTCCAGCGGCAGGGCCTCCAGCTGCTCGATGCGGCCCTCCAGAAAGCGCACGTTGGCGTAGCCGAACACCTCGGCGTGGTGGTCGGCATGACGGCGGGCCACCTCCAGCTGCTCCGGCGTCATGTCGACGCCCACCACCTCACCGCCGGCCCCCACCAGCTGGGAGAGCAGGTACACATCGCGGCCGCTGCCGCAGCCCAGATCCAGCACCCGCAGACCCTCGAGCAGGGGCGGCGCCACCAGCCCGCAGCCGTAGTAGCGGCTCAGCACCTCGGGGTGGATCCGGGCCAGCAGGGGCCGCAGCGCCGGCGGCACGCTGCTGGCATCGCAGCAGGCGCTGGTGCGCAGGTCGGCGCTGCTGCTGAGGGTGGAGCCGTAGTACTCCTGCACGCTGCGGTGCAGATCGCTGGCGCTGGTCATCGGGGAGGGCTCGCGGGGGCTGGGGCGGGGTGGTGCTGGGACGGGCGGGGCTTCAGCTCAGGGCGCCGCCGCAGCTGGAGCCGGCGCCGGCGGTGCAGCCGAAGCAGTGCTCGGCCACGGCGATCGGCGCCCCCTCGGGATCCTGGTCCAGCAGCTGGCGCAGGTGGGCCCGGGGCTGGCCGCTGCCGGCCGGCAGGCCGAGCATCTGGTTGAAGTCGCAGTCGTAGAGGAAGCCCTGCCAGTCGACGCTGACCGTGGAGCGGCACATCACCTGGGCCAGGTTGGCCGGGTTGTGGTGCTGGCGCAGCAGCGCCATGTAGTCCTCCAGCTGCCCCCGCTGGCGCAGCACCGCCGCGAAGCGCTGGATGGGCATGTTGGTGATCGTGAACAGGCGGTTGAAGCGCAGGCCGAAGCGATCGGCCAGTTCGCGCCGATAGTCGGCCTCGAGGGCGGCCTGGGGGGGCGGCAGGCTGGGGCCCTGGGGGTTGTACACCAGATCCAGTTCCAGGCCCGAGCCGGCTTCGCCGTAGCCGAGGGCGTTGAGCTGGCGCAGACCCGCCAGGCTGCGCTCGAACACGCCATCACCGCGCTGCCGGTCGACGTTGTCGGCGAGGTAGCAGGGCAGGGAGGCCACCACCTTCACCCCCTGCCGGGCCAGGAAGGCGGCCAGGTCCTCCTGGCCGGGTTCGCTGAGAATCGTGAGGTTGCAGCGGTCGATCACCGCCACCCCCAGCCCCCGGGCCTGGCGCACCAGGTCCCGGAAGCCGGGGTGCAGCTCCGGCGCGCCGCCGGTGAGATCGAGGCTGGCGATCCCGCGAGCCTCCAGCACCTCCGGCACCAGGGCGATGGTGTCGGACCCCATCATCTCGGTGCGGCTGGGGCCGGCGTTCACATGGCAGTGGCTGCAGCTCTGGTTGCAGCGGTAGCCCAGGTTCACCTGCAGGGTGTCGAGACGGCCGCGGCCCAGGGCCGGGAACGGCGGGGCCAGGGTGGTGGTGGAGCCGGTCAGATCGGCGACGCCCATGGATGGAGGGGATGGAGACCGGAGGTACCGGCCGGGCGGCGAATCGGATGGCCGAGGTGGGGGCTCAGCCGGGCTGGGTTGCCGCCTCCTTCTGACCGCCGATCACGAGCCGCAGCAGAATCGGGGCCAGGAAGGTGGTGCCGATCACCATCAACAGGATGGCGGCTTCGAGGGCCGGGGTGAGGATGTTCGCCTGGGTTCCCAGACCCAGGAAGATCAGACCCACCTCGCCGCGGGGCATCATCCCCAGGCCCACCACCAGGCGGTTGGTGGGGTCCTTGCTGGTATAGGTCCAGCCGGCGGCCACCTTGCCGGCCACGGCCACCAGCAGCAGGAACAGGGCCACCACCAGTCCTTCGCGGTTGGCGGGATCGAAGGGGTTGAGCACCGAAAGATCCATGCCGGTGCCGATCAGCACGAAGAACACCGTGGCGAACAGGGCCACCAGGGGTTTGACGGCGGCTTCGATGTCATGGGTGTGCCTGGAGGCGCTGAGGATCAGGCCGGCGGCGAAGGCCCCCAGGGCGGCCTCCAGGCCGATCGCCTGGGCGGCGAAGCAGCAGAGGGTGAGCACCACGAAGCTGGCCACCGCCACATCACCGGGGGCCTTGAGATGGTCGACCACCCAGTCGAAGGCGGGGGCGGCGAAGCGGCTGAGCACCAGGGCGACGGCCACGAAGATCACCGCCGCGACGCACAGCTGGATGACAGGGCCGAGGGTGAAGGAACCGCCACCGGCCAGGGAGACCACCACCGCCAGGATGACGATGCCGAGGATGTCGTCGAGCACGGCGGCGCCGATGACGATCTGGCCCTCCTTGCGCTTCAGCCACTGCAGTTCACCGAACACACTGGCCGTGATGCCGATCGAGGTGGCCGTCATGGCGGCGCCGGCGAAGACCGCCGGGATGAACGGCACGTGGAACAGGTAGTAGAGCCCGGCGGTGCCGGCGGCGAAGGGAAGCACCACGCCGGTGAAGGCCACGGTGCCCGCCTGGATGCCGACGGCCACCAGCTCATCCAGTTCGCTTTCCAGGCCCGTGAGGAACAGCAGGGAAAAGAGGCCGATCTCGGCGACCACCTTCAGGCTGGAGAAGGTTTCCGTGTAGAGAGAGCTGATGGACTCCGGGGCCATGCCTCCCAGGGAGCTCAGCAGCCCGAGCAGAGCACCGCTCAGCTGGGCCTGGGCCTCGGGGGGCACCACCAGATGCAGGCCGGAGGCACCGATGATCACGCCGGCGACCAGCTCGCCGAGGATGGTGGGCAGCTGCAGCCGCACCATCAGCTCCGCCATGACGCGGGCCGCCACGAAAATGACGAGAAAACGGCCGACCCCGATCAGGGTTTCCGTCACTTCAACCTGGTGGCTGCCGACTTCCATCAGCAACGTGGGCAGCAGATCCATCAGGTGCGGTACAGGTGGGTGCAGTTTTAGAGGGAGGAAGGCTGGGGCTGTTGTCTGGAAGACAGCCGAATCCGGAGGAGCCCGCGATGGATCCGATCAGCGGTGATAATCAAGCCGCCACGGGCCCCCCGCTCCGGCGATACCCGCCCTGGCAGGAAGGGCGGGTTGCGAGGGGCCCAGCATGTCAGAATTTGTGATCGCGCAGGGCTTCCACGGGGTAGATGTAGGTGATGATCGAGTAATCCGCGTAAAACTTGGATTCGATCTCACGGGTGATCGTGTCGGCCAGTTCGCGGGTGCCGGTGAGCACTTCAATCTTCACATTGGAGAGGGTGTGGGACACACTGGGCTCGCCGGTGGAGCGCACATTGCGGCTGCCTTCACCACCGGCGGCATTGACGGTGTAACCGGTGGCACCTGCCGCCTTGATGAGCTTGACGAGTTTCTTGGAGAGAACTTCCTCCGCAACGATCACAAGCTTCCAGACCTGTTGACTCATGGTATTGACCTCTAGAGGTGGGTATGAAGGAAATGGAATCTGAGGTGAGATCCTATCGACCTAGGAGCACTTCTGCAATCCCGATGAACAGCGGGATGCAGATCGCGATGGCCACCGGTGTGCCGATGGCGGTCGAAGCACCGATGTAGGCGGAGGGATTCGCTGAGGGGATACCGGCACGCAGGGTGGGCGGGCCCGAAATGTCCGAGCTGGAGGCGGCAATCACCGCCAGCACGACGGCGCCGCCGATGGAGAAGCCGGTGAGCTTGTGGATGATCAGGCCGACACCGAAGGCCAGGAAGCCATGGACGATGGGGGAGATGAAGGCATAGATGGCAAACCACTGGGCCACCTTGCGCAGTTCGTTCATCCGCTGGGCCGCTTCCATCCCCATGATGATCATCAGAACCGCAAGGAAGCCGCGGAACAGGGGGTTGAAGAAGCTTTCGTAGACGGGCTCCGGCTTGGTGAGGATGCCAAGGGCAACGCCCAGCAGCAGCGACGTGACGGCCGAACTCTGGATGCTTTCCTTGATGATCGGCCAGACCTCAACCTTCTCGGCGGTGTTGCCGGTCTTCTTGGAGAGGTAGACGCTGGCAACCACGATGGCCGTCACCAGCGCCGGAATGTCCATGAAGGGATAGAGGGCCGCCGTCCAGGCCTCATAGGGAATCTTGGCGGAATCCAGCTGGGGCAGCACCGCCGCCAGCGTGGAGCCACTCACCGCGCCGAACAGACCGCCGGTGGCGACGGCGTCGGGCACGCTGATGCCGGGCAGTTTTCCAAGGGTCCAGCGAGCAATGAAGACGATGGCGATGCCAAGCCCGATGGCCGCGAGCGCCGGCAGGAAGATCTCAGCGGGATTGGAGTTCCGAATCGCGATCCCGCCGGTCAGGCCGATCTTCATCAGCAGGAAGAAGCTGATGAACTTGTAGATCGAATCCGGGATGGCCAGCTGGCTGCCCAGCGAGGCGACGATGATCCCCCCGATGAGGAACCCGAGGGTCGGGGACTGGAGCTGGTCCAGGAACAGCGGGATGAAGTCGGTGAGGAATGTCACGTGGGGCGGGCGTGTGTGTCGGATGGGTGGCCGTGGAAGGTAGCAGTCGCAACAGCTTGCCTGTCGAAAGTGACAAACTGTAAAGCCCATGTCTTGTGGGTGCTCCTTGGCTGTCTCTGAGTTTCTGCAGCGTCGGAAGACGACGGCCGTTGATGAATTCAGACCCGGGAAAATCTGCGCACTCCTCAGCGATGAGGGTGCTTGAAAACACGGTCTATCCGTGATTCCGGAGCCGGTACTGTTCTGTGTTTGGAGCAGGGCGGCCTCTGCGTTCTCGAATGAAGCCTCCCCCGCTGGTCCGGTGGAGGTGCTACGGCCCACATCCATTGTCCCGCAAGGCCTCCGGCGACACCGGGTGATGGCAAGGCGCTCCCATGCCTTCGGTGGGAGTGATCGCGTTCGGTGGCCCTGCGGCCCGATGGACCACGGCTTGACGACGCGATTGATCGCCCTAGAGCCTTGTCCTGTCGTCGCCGATGCCAGCCATGGTGTCATCAGCTACTGCTCGCCCGGCGCCACCCCTCGGCGGCGCCGGGCGGTGGCGGGGGAGGTGGTCGGTCTCGCTCTCAGGCTGGGGCGGGCGTGCGGATCGAGCCCTCGCCGATCCCCATCCGGAGGTATTCACGGCCACTGCCACCGGTATCAGCAACCACCTCCGGGGCCCACCAGGGCCCGGGCATCCACGCCCGCCTCCCCATCGCCAAGGATGGTGCCCCTGGTTCCCCCCTCCCTGCGATGTCCGGTTCCCGGCCGCTTCTCGCTTCCGATGCCGATGGGACCACCCTCGAGTCCCTCTCGGAGCTGGTGGCGATCGTGGACCGCCTGAGGGACCCGGAGGGCGGCTGCCCCTGGGACCTGGCCCAGACCCACGCCTCCCTGATTCCCTATGTGCTCGAGGAGGCCCATGAGGTGGCCGATGCGATCCGTCGGGGTGACGACGCTCACCTGGCCGAGGAGCTGGGTGACCTGCTGCTGCAGGTGGTGCTGCACGCCCGCATCGCCAGCGAAGCGGATCGCTTCGATCTGGCCACTGTCGCCCGCACCATCGCCACCAAGCTGGTGCGCCGCCACCCGCACGTGTTCGACCCGGCGGCGGAGCGGGCCGACGATCCGGAGGCCGTGCGCCGCAGCTGGGAGGCGATCAAGGCCGCCGAGCGCCACGAACGCCAGCGGACCGCCGCGGGTCCTGACGCGCCGCCCCAGTCCGCCAGCCCCCTCAGCGACCGGCTGGCGGAGAAGGTGCGTGGCCAGCCGGCCCTGGCGGGCGCCATGACCATCTCCCGCAAGGCCGCCGCCGCCGGTTTCGAGTGGGACGCCATCGAGGGGGTGTGGGCCAAGGTGCAGGAGGAGCTAGACGAGCTGCGGGAGGCCGTGGCCAGCGGCGACCGGGCCCATGCCCAGGAGGAGCTGGGCGATGTGCTCTTCACCCTGGTGAACGTGGCCCGCTGGTGCGGCCTCGACCCGGAGGAGGGCCTGGCCGGCACGAACCGCCGCTTCCTCGACCGCTTCTCCCGGGTGGAGGCCGCCCTGGGCGGCGATCTCGGTGGCCGTGGCATCGCCGAACTGGAGGGCCACTGGCGGGCCGCCAAGGCCCAGATCCGCGCCGAGCAGGATCCCGGACCTAGGCCTCCTCAGGCGGGCCCTGCCGCCGGTTGCTCTTGATCGATCCCCGCTGCCGTTTGGCCTTCAGCCGCCGCTCCACCGAGCCCCGGCTGGGTTTGGTGGGACGCCGCGGCGGCGGCGGTGGCGCGATCGCCGCCCGGACCAGCTCCACCAGGCGCTTCTGGGCCGCCTGACGGTTCTGCCACTGGGAGCGGTGTTCCGCCGCCACCACCACCACCCCGGCCGGGGTGAGCCGGGCCGCCAGCCGCCGCAGGGCCCGCTCCCGCAGGGCGGGGGGCAGGGCGTCGCTGGCGGCCAGGTCATACACCAGCTCCACCCGGGAGTCGGTGGTGTTCACCCCCTGGCCCCCGGGGCCGGAGGCGCGCGAGAAGCGCCAGCCCAGCTCCGCCGCCGGGATCACCAGGCCGTTCCCCAGGGGCAGATCGCCGCTCACACCAGGCTCACTTCGCCGCTGCCGATGTCGAAGTAGGCGGCCTGGATGGCCAGCCGCCCCTCCGCCACCGCCTGGCTCAGCAGGGCGCTGCGGCGGGGCAGGGAGGCGGCGGCGGCGGCGGCGTTGCGGCGCACCGCCTGGGCCAGGTCGGCTCCCGGCTGCAGGTTTGCCCGGATCGGCGCCACCAGTTCCTCCAGCAGGGGGGTGAGCGGGGTGCGGGCCATGGCGGCGGTCACCGCCCCGCAGCCGCTGTGACCCATGACCAGGATCAGGGGCACCGCCAGCTCCGCCACGGCGTACTCCAGCGAGGCCACGCCCGCATCGAAGGCCGTGTTGCCGGCGCTGCGCACCTCGAACAGCTCCCCGGCTCCGCAGGCGAAGATCCACTCCGGTGCCACCCGCGAATCGGCGCAGCAGAGCACCGAGGCCCAGGGCCGCTGGCCGGCCGCCAGGGCATCGGGGCGGACCTGGCAGTGCAGCGGCCAGGTCTCGTGCAGCAGGGTGGCCCGATCCAGGGGATTTTCGCTGCGCTCGGCGTCCTGCCAGGTGCGTGAGAAGTCGCGGTTGCGGCGCAGCAGCTCCTGGAGCGGATCGCCGCCCGGGCGGCACACCGAGAGCCGCTCCGTCAGGGTGCCGCCGTTCTCCGCCGCCGCCGCCTCTGCGGCCGCCGCCGGCCGGGGTCCCAGGGTGTCCAGGGCGACCCCGGCGCCTGCCATGGCCAGGATCCTCAGCAGGTGGCGTCTGGAATGTGCCATGGCGCCGTGACAAGGGGTCCTGCCGAAGGTTTAGCTGGAAAGCCACGAGCCAACCGCATGGGACCGCAACAGCCACCGGCCGACGCCAGCCCCCCGGGCGCCTGGGTGGACGAGGAGTTGGGCGGGGTGCGCTACGGCCTGGCCGCCACCGTGGTGGAGGAGCGCACCAGCCCCTACCAGCGGATCACGATCATCGACAGCCGGACCTACGGCAAGGGGCTGCTGCTCGACGGCTGCTGGATGACGGCGGAGCGGCAGGAGCGCCACTACCACGAACCGCTGGTCCATCCGGCCCTCTGCGCCGCCGCCGCCATCGAGCGGGTGCTGGTGATCGGCGGCGGCGACGGCGGCACCGCCCGCGAGTGCCTGCGCCATCCCGGCGTCGCCCACCTCGACATGGTGGAGATCGACGGTCTGGTGGTGGAGCTCTCCCGCCGGCACCTGCCCAGCCTGGGCGGCGACGCCTGGAGCGACCCCCGCTTCCACCTCACCGTCGGCGACGGCATCGCCTGGGCGGCCAGCGCCCCCGCCGCCAGCTACGACGTGGTGCTGGTGGACGGCTCCGATCCCGCCGGACCGGCCGAGGGCCTGTTCAACCGGGCGTTCTTCGAAAACTGCCGCCGCCTGCTGCGCCCCGGCGGCGTGTTCGCCACCCAGAGCGAATCCCCCGAGGCCTTCCGCCAGGTGCACATCGACACCGTCCGGCTGCTGCGGGAGGTGTTCGGCCACGCCGATCCGCTCTATGGCTGGGTGCCCATGTATCCCAGCGGTTGGTGGAGCTGGACCTTCGCCTGCCCCGACGGCCCCCGCTACCGGGAGCCGCTGCCGGAGCGGGCCGCGGCCGTGGCGCCGGGCTGCAGCATCTGGTCGCCCCGCTGGCAGCGGGGGGCCTTCGAGGCGGTGCCGGCCTTCGTGGAGCGGGCGCTGGCCGACGCGGCGGGCCAGCCATGACCCCGGAGCTGTTCGACACCGAAGGGGCGATCTACATGGGCGCCCGCCGCGACCCCCGCGGCTGCGCCGTGGGCCTGTTCGGCGTTCCCTACGACGGCACCACCTCCTTCCGCCCTGGCGCCCGCTTCGGTCCGGCGGCGATCCGGGAGGTGAGCAGCGGCCTGGAGAGCTACGACCCCCAGCTCGACCTTGATCTCGACGACCTGGCCTTCGCCGACCTCGGGGCCGTGGCGATCCCCTTCGGGGCCCCCGAACCGGTGGTGGAAGCCGTGGGCCGGGCCACCGAGGCGGTGCTGGAACTGGGCCTGGCGCCGCTGATGCTGGGCGGTGAGCACTCGATCAGCAGCGGGGCGGTGGCGGCGGTGGCGCGGCGCCATCCCGATCTGGTGCTGGTGCAGCTCGATGCCCACGCCGACCTGCGCCAGGAGTGGCTCGGCGCCCGCCACAGCCATGCCTGCGCCATGCGCCGCTGCCTGGAGGTGCTGTCCAGCGGCGAGCTGCGCCAGATCGCCATCCGCAGCGGCACCCGTGAGGAGTTCCGGGAACTGCGCACCAGCGGCCGCCTGGTGCCGATCGAGACAATGGCGGCAGCCCTGGCACCCCTGCGGGGCCGGCCCCTCTATCTCACCCTCGACCTCGACTGGTTCGATCCGGCCGTGCTGCCGGGCACGGGCACACCCGAACCCGGCGGCTTCCACTGGCCCCACTTCGCGGCCCTGGTGGAGGAACTGCGCCACCACCGGCTGGTGGCCGCCGACGTGGTGGAGCTGGCGCCCCAGCTCGATGCCAGCGGCGTCAGCGCCGTGCTGGCGGCCAAGGTGACCCGCAGCCTGCTGCTGCTGCTCGGGCGGCCAGTGCCCGCAGGCGCCCCGGCTCAGTAGCAGCAGGTACCGCTGGCCCGCTGCTCCCGCAGGCGGCTGTGCTGCTGCCCGATCAGCTGCACGGCCATGGTGGGGTGGTTGTGCAGCAGGTTGAGGAAGCGGAGCCGGTCCAGCCGCAGCACCTCGACGGGTGTACGGGCGAAGGCGTCGCTGCGGTGGCTCAGTTCGCGCCAGGTGATGTCCTGGTAGCTGAACAGCTCGCCGGGGCGATAGCAGGTCTTCTCCCCCTGCTCGCCCACCAGCTCGACGATGCCGCGGCGCACCGCGTAGATGGCGTTGGCGCTGGCGCCGCGGCAGAAGACGTGGGCTCCGGTGGGGAGGGTGAAGGTTTCACAATCCACATGAACGGCCATCAGTTCGATGGGTGATGGGGATGTGGCGGTTCTGATCAATGCAGGGGACCTCCGTGGTCGTGGTGGACAGGGTCCTGCCTTCCTAGGGCCAAACGGACCGTTCCGCTACTGGAAGGGATGGAGATTAGGGAGAAGAAGGGCGAAACGGAAGCATCCGTCACGCTTTTCAGCTTTTGATCAGCTTTCAGGGCAGGCCGGTGGCCAGGCTCAGCTGCTGGCTGGCCACGGGAAGGCGGGCCTGCTTCAGCAGGGCTTCTGGGGACACCACCGGCAGCCGGGGCGGACGCGCCGTCCAGTGGTGGCACCAGAGATCGGCCACCAGCTCGGGATGGATGGGGAGCTGACGCAGCTGGCACCATCCCAGCTCCACCCCGGCGGGCGGGGTGCAGTGGCGGCAGCTGCGGCAGTTGGGACGGTTGCCCATCCTCTTGACCCATCGGGCCATTCAAGGTACGCATTTCCTTGACGGTGTGATAGGGGTGGAAGCCGAATCACAGGCTTTCTTCGGTATTGGCCGCGGTCGCTCCATAGGATCGCGCCACCGAGCTCCGGCGTCCCCCTGGCCGGCCGGTCGCCTCCGATGGACTCCACCCCCCTGCGCCGCACACCCCTGGATGCCGCCGCCATCGCCGCCGGGGGCCGCATGGTGGCCTTCGCCGGCTGGCAGATGGCGATCCAGTACGCCGGCCTGGTGCAGGAGCACAACGCCGTGCGGCAGCACTGCGGCGTCTTCGACATCTCCCACATGGGGGTGCTCACCCTGCGCGGCCAGGGCACCAAGGACGCCCTGCAGCGGCTGGTGCCCACCGACCTGTTCCGCATCGGCCCGGGCGAAGCCTGCTACACGGTGCTGCTCAACGAGGCCGGCGGCATCCGCGACGACCTGATCGTCTACGACCGCGGCCGTGTCTCCGGCCCCGACGGGGAGTGCGATGAGCTGGTGCTGGTGATCAACGCCGCCTGTGCCGAGGCCGACACCGCCTGGATCGCCAGCCAGCTGGAGCCCGAGGGCATCGCCATCACCGACCGCAAGGGCGACGGGGTGCTGCTGGCCCTGCAGGGCCCGGAGGCCCCCGCCCGGCTCGAGGCCCTGGTGGGCATGAGCCTGGCGGGCCTGCCCCGCTTCGGCCACCGGGAGCTGGCCATCGAGGGCGCGCCGGTGTTCGTGGGCCGCACGGGCTACACGGGTGAGGACGGCTTCGAGCTGCTGCTGGGCCGCGAGGCCGGCGTGGCGCTGTGGCAGCGGCTGCTGGCCGAGGGGGTCACCCCCTGCGGCCTCGGCGCCCGCGACACCCTGCGGCTGGAGGCGGCGATGCACCTCTACGGCAACGAGATGGATGCCGCCACCACGCCGCTGGAGGCGGGCCTGGGCTGGCTGGTGCACCTGGAGATGCCGGTGGACTTCGTCGGCCGTGCCGCCCTGGAGCGCCAGACCGCCGAGGGGGTGGCCCGCAGGCTGGTGGGTCTCAAGCTGCAGGGCCGGGCCATCGCCCGCCACGGCTATCCGGTGCTTCTCGACGGCGAGCCGGTGGGTGAGGTCACCAGCGGCACCTGGTCCCCCACCCTGGGGGAGGCGGTGGCCCTGGCCTATGTGCCCTCGGCGGCGGCGAAGCCCGGCACGGAGCTGGCGGTGGAGATCCGCGGGCGCGCCGAGCCGGCCGTGGTGGTCAGGCGGCCCTTCTACCGGCGGGGCTGAGCACCCTGTGGGAAACTCGCGGATTCGTTCTGCTTGCCACCATGCGCAGCCACGGGTGCGGCGATCTGCGCAACGACGCCATCGGTGAGGCCGTCCAGCTGGGCGGCTGGGTCGACCGGCGCCGCGACCACGGCGGCGTGATCTTCATCGACCTGCGCGACCGCAGCGGCACGGTGCAGATCACGGTGGATCCGGACCTGGCCCCCGCCGCCTTCGCCGTGGCCGAGCGGCTGCGCAACGAGACCGTGCTGCGGGTGGAGGGCAAGGTGCGGGCCCGGCCGGCCGAGTCCCTCAACGAACGGCTCGCCACCGGCGCCATCGAGGTGCTGGCGAGCGGCATCACGGTGCTCAACGAGGTGCGCGGCAACCTGCCTTTCCCGGTGTCCGTGCACGACGAGGAGAACACCCGCGAGGAGCTGCGCCTGCGCCACCGCTACCTCGACCTGCGCCGCGAGCGCATGGGCCGCAACCTGCGGCTGCGCCACGCCACCGTGAAGGCCGCCCGAGGGTATCTGGAGGGGGAGGGCTTCATCGAGGTGGAGACCCCGGTCCTCACCCGCTCCACCCCCGAGGGCGCCCGCGACTACCTGGTGCCCTCCCGGGTCTGCGGCGGTGAGTGGTTCGCCCTGCCCCAGTCGCCCCAGCTGTTCAAGCAGCTGCTGATGGTGGGGGGCGTCGAGCGGTACTACCAGCTGGCCCGCTGCTTCCGCGACGAGGACCTGCGGGCCGATCGCCAGCCGGAGTTCACCCAGCTGGACATGGAGATGAGCTTCATGGACCAGGAGGAGATCCTGGCGCTGAACGAGGGCCTGATCGCCGCCATCTGGAAGGCGGTGAAGGGCATCGAGCTGCCGCGGCCGTTCCCCCGCCTCACCTGGCACGAGGCCATGGCGCGCTACGGCACCGACCGGCCCGACACCCGCTACGGCATGGAGCTCACCGACGTCTCGGCCATCGTCCGGGACATGGGCTTCAAGGTGTTCTCGGGCGCGGTGGCGGCCGGGGGCTCGGTGAAGTGCATCGCCGTGGCCGGCGGCAACGAGGCCGTCAGCAACGTGCGCATCAAGCCCGGCGGTGATGTGTTCAGCGAGGCCCAGAAGGCGGGGGCCGGCGGCCTGGCCTTCATCCGGGTGCGGGCCGGCGGCGAGATCGACACGATCGGCGCCATCAAGGACAACCTCACGGCCGAGATGAAGGCGGAGCTGCTGGCGCGCACCGGCGCCACGGAGGGCACCCTGCTGCTGTTCGGCGCCGGTGACACCGCCACCGTCAACAAGGCCCTCGACCGGGTGCGGCAGTACCTGGCCCGTGAGCTGGGTCTGGTGCCGTCCGAGCGGGACAACGACCAGTGGAACTTCCTCTGGGTGGTGGATTTTCCGATGTTCGAGTTCAACGCCGGCGAGAACCGCCTCGAAGCCCTGCACCACCCCTTCTGCGCCCCCAACGCCGAGGATCTCGGCAGCGATCCGGCCGCCTGGGCCGGGACCCTGCCCACGGCCCGCGCCCAGGCCTACGACCTGGTGCTCAATGGCCTGGAGCTGGGCGGCGGCTCCCTGCGCATCCACGATTCGGCCCTGCAGCGCCAGGTCCTGCAGACCATCGGCCTGCCGCTTGAGGAGGCCGAGCGCCAGTTCGGCTTCCTGATGGAGGCCCTCGACATGGGGGCCCCGCCCCACGGCGGCATCGCCTTCGGTATGGACCGGCTGGTGATGCTGCTGGCCGGCGAGGAGTCGATCCGCGACACGATCGCCTTCCCCAAGACCCAGCAGGCCCGCTGCCTGATGACCCAGGCCCCGGCCGATGTGGCGCCGAAGCAGCTGGAGGAGCTGCATGTGGCCAGCACCTGGACGGAGGAGGAGGGCTGAGCCGCCCCAGGGGGTGGCGGACGCGAAGCGGCGATCAGCCCTCCTCTGCAGCGCGAAGCAACGCCACCCCCTGGCTGGCGGAGAAGCGCTCATCGAAGCTCAGAACCGGCAAGGCTCCGGCCCTCGAGGCCCTGGCCAGGATCAGGTGGTCCGCCAGGTCTCCGCCCTGCCGGAACTGCTCCAACGCATCGATCACCGCGTCGATGTCCTCCACCACAACCCCGCGGGTGCGCACCAGGCGCTCCAGCAGCTGGTGACGGGTGAAGCGTTTCAGCCCATAGCCCCGCAGCACCCAGCCCACTTCGGCGAGTACCACATCGGGCAGGTAAACCCCGCCCGAAGCGATGGCCTCGAGAAAGGCTCGCTCGGCGATCGGCGTCTGCTGGGGATCGTCGCCGATCAGCAGTCGCACCACCACGTTGGTGTCAAGGGTCCTCACGACCGGCGGCAGCGGCGATGGCGCGATCCATGTCCGCCAGGCCCATCGCCCGCTGAACTGGCGGCCGATGACGGAACAGCTCCTCGGGCTCGTACTTCGCAGGCACCAGGACCAGCCGGCCCTGGCCGTCGATGCTGGCCTGAAGCCGGGCACCGGTGGCCAGGCCCAGGGCTTCGCGCAGCTGCCTTGGGATGGTGAGCTGGCCCTTGGAGGTGAGGGTCACGGTGGTCATGACCGCACTGTAAGGGGATCTGCCTTACGCGGCAGAGGCCGACTCCTGCCGCGCCGGCGCCGCCATGCTGCGGCCATTAAGCGGACTCACTTCGCCTTAGACTGGTGCCTCCCGCTCCTTCGCCATGGCCATCACCGCTCCCCCCATCGACATCGGCATCCCGGAAGCCCAGCGCCAGAGCATCGCCGAAGGGCTCGGCCGCGTGCTGGCCGACAGCACCGTGCTCTATGCCAAGACCCACGGCTTCCACTGGAACGTGACCGGACCGATGTTCAACACGCTCCACCTGATGTTCATGGACCAGTACACCGAGCTCTGGACCGCCCTCGACCTGATCGCCGAGCGCATCCGGGCCCTCGGCTTCCCCGCCCCCTACGGCGGCACCCTCTATGCCGGCCTTTCCTCGATCCCCGAGGCCGAAGGCGTGCCCGCCGCCCTGGCCATGGTGCGGGAGCTGGTGGAGGGCCATGAGGCCGTGGCCCGCACGATCCGCTCGGTGTTCACCACCGCCGACGAAGCCAGCGACCAGCCCACCGCCGACCTGCTCACCCAGCGGCTGCAGATCCACGAGAAGACGGCCTGGATGCTGAGGAGCCTCCTGGAGGGTTGAGCCGGAGGGCTCTGGTCTGCGCCGGGGCGCGCCCGCGCAGCGGGCAACGCCCGGCTTCGGCCAGCCCCCTCAGGCTCCCCCAGGAGGCTGGGCAGGCCCCGCCGGGCATGGTGGGGGAGGGGGCTGGGCGGGGAGGCCCCTGGGGCGGCCGGACTGGAAGGGGTCGGTAGATTGGGGGATCAGCGCAGCGCCCGATGTCCGCACCGTCCGCCACGCGGGGCCATGCCGCGAAGTTCGTCTTCGTCACCGGCGGGGTGGTGTCCAGCATCGGCAAGGGCATCGTGGCCGCCAGCCTCGGACGGCTGCTGAAGTCCCGCGGCTACAGCGTCTCGATCCTGAAGCTGGATCCCTACCTGAACGTGGATCCGGGCACGATGAGCCCTTACCAGCACGGGGAGGTGTTCGTCACCGAGGACGGCGCCGAGACCGACCTGGATCTGGGCCACTACGAGCGCTTCACCGACACGGCCATGTCGCGCCTCAACAGCGTGACCACCGGCTCGATCTACCAGGCGGTGATCAACAAGGAGCGCCGCGGCGACTACAACGGCGGCACCGTTCAGGTGATCCCCCACATCACCGGCGAAATCCGCGAGCGTATCCACCGGGTGGCGGCCAACAGCGGCGCCGACGTGGTGATCACCGAGATCGGCGGCACGGTGGGCGACATCGAGTCGCTGCCGTTCCTGGAGGCCATCCGCGAATTCCGCGGTGACGTCGGCCGCCACGACCTGGCCTACGTCCACGTCACCCTGCTGCCCTACATCGGCACCTCCGGCGAACTCAAGACCAAGCCCACCCAGCACTCGGTCAAGGAGCTGCGCTCCATCGGCATCCAGCCCGATGTGCTCGTCTGCCGCAGCGACCGGCCCATCAGCACCGACCTCAAGGCCAAGATCGGCGGCTTCTGCGGCGTGCCCGCCGGCGCCGTGATCCAGGCCCTCGATGCCGACAGCATCTATGCCGTGCCCCTGGCGATGGAGAGCGAGGGCCTCTGCCGCCAGGTGCTCGACGTCCTCTCCCTGGTCGACCACGAGAGCGACATGGCCCGCTGGGCGGAACTGGTGGAGAAGCTGCGCCACCCGGGCCCCGCCGTGAAGGTGGCCCTGGTGGGCAAGTACGTCCAGCTCAACGACGCCTACCTCTCGGTGGTGGAAGCCCTGCGCCATGCCTGTCTGGAACGGGACGCCTCCCTCGATCTCCGCTGGATCTGCGCCGAGCAGATCGAGAGCCAGGGTGCCGACGCCCTGCTGCGGGGCATGGATGCCGTGGTGGTGCCCGGGGGCTTCGGCCACCGCGGCGTCGACGGCAAGGTGGCGGCGATCCGCTGGGCCCGCGAACAGCGGGTGCCCTTCCTGGGGCTCTGCCTGGGGATGCAGTGCGCCGTGATCGCATGGGCCCGCCACCAGGCCGGACTGGAGGGGGCCACCAGCGCCGAACTGGATCCCGCCTCGCCCCACCCCGTCATCCACCTGCTGCCCGAGCAGCAGGACGTGGTGGACCTGGGCGGCACCATGCGTCTGGGGGTCTACCCCTGCCGGCTGACGGCGGGCACCATGGCCCAGCGCCTCTATGGCGAGGAGGTGGTCTACGAGCGTCACCGCCATCGCTACGAGTTCAACAACGCCTACCGCTCCCTGTTCCTGGAATCGGGCTACGAGATCAGCGGCACCTCGCCCGATGGCCGCCTGGTGGAGCTGATCGAACTGAAGGACCACCCCTTCTTCACCGCCTGCCAGTACCACCCGGAGTTCCTCTCCCGCCCCGGCAAGCCCCATCCCCTGTTCCGGGGACTGATCGAGGCGGCCCAGCAGCGGCGTGGTGAGGTGGCCGCCCGGAACGGCCAGCAGGCCCAGGCCACTTCCGCTCCCCAGGCGATGCCCGTGCAGGCCTGAGGCCCGCAGGGGATCGGCTCGCCAACAACCTGTTAACCCAGCTTGCTGGTTCGCCCGTAAGCTGGTTTTTGGCAGCCCTGTGCTGATGAAAACGACCTTGGACCTGCCGGACCACCTCGTGCGCCAGGCCAAGCAACGGGCCCTTCAGCAGGGGCGCACCCCCAAGGAAATCGTGGCCGAGTACATCCGTAAGGGTCTCCATGGCGGCCCGGCGGCGTCTCTGCCCATCGCCAGCAATGGGGTGATGGTGGATTCCGCCGGGCTGCCGGTGTTCCGCTGTGAGCCAGCCAGCAATCGGCCGGGAGTTGATCTGGCCACGGCCTTACAACTGGAGAGAAAGGGCCTGGAGCTGGAGGACCTCCGCCGTGCCGGCCTGCCTGCTTGATGTGAATGTGTGGGTGGCGGCGGCCTTCGCGTCCCACCCAGCCCATCACGCCGCCCAGGCGGTGCTGCTTCAGGCCACGCCCGCAGCGCCCGCCCTATTCTGCCGGGCCACCCAGCAGAGCTTTCTGCGGCTGGTCTCCACTCCGGCGATCTGCACGGCCCACCAGGCGGCGTCGATCACGGATCAGGATGCGCTGGCTGCATTGGCGGCCTTTCAGGCCCTGCCCCAGGTGGACCTGGTGGACGAGCCGAGCGGGATCGAGTCGCTCTGGTGGCGTCTGGCCGGTCTGGCGGTGGCCGCACCGAAACGCTGGATGGACGCCTACCTGGCGGCCTTCGCCATCAGCCGCTCCACCCGGAAGGTCTCGTTGGAGCAGGATTTCCGCCAGTTCCTCGGGGCGGGGCTTGACCTGGAACTCCTGCAGGCCGATGTCCATGGCGGCGGTTGAGGTGTCTGCCCCTGCCATGCCCGTGCTGCCCGTGGTGGAAACCTTCCATTCCCTGCAGGGGGAGGGACTCCATGCCGGCCGCAGCGCCTTCTTCATCCGCCTGGCGGGCTGCGACGTGGGCTGTCCCTGGTGCGACACCAAGCACTCCTGGCCGGAGGCGGCCCATCCCACGCGGCCCCTGGCCGACCTGGCGGCGGAGGCCGCCGCCGCCGCCGTCGCCGGTGCCGCCTTCGTGGTGATCACCGGCGGCGAGCCCCTGCAGCAGCCCCTGGACGGCCTCTGCGCGGCCCTGGCGGCAACGGGCCTGCCGCTGCACCTGGAAACCAGCGGCGTGGGGCAGCCCAGCGGCCGCTTCGACTGGATCACCCTCTCCCCCAAGCCCCACCGCCCCCCGGCCGCCGATCTCCTGGCCCGCTGCCATGAGCTCAAGGTGGTGGTGACCTCCCCGGCCGACCTGGCCTTCGCCGAAGCCATGGCCGCCGAGGCGGCCCGCCTGCGTCCGCCCGCCGCCCCCGGCCCCGCTCTCCTGCTCCAGCCCGCCTGGGACGAACCGGTCGGCCGGCAGCTGGCGGTGGCCTACGTGCGCGCCCACCCCGACTGGCGCCTCAGCCTGCAGAGCCACAAGTGGCTGGGGGTGCGCTGAGGCCTCTGGACGGGCTGCGGCGCTGCGGCCTCAGAGGGCCTGGGCCGGCTGCTGCACCTTCTCCGCCTTCCAGAGCCGCCAGCGCAGCTGCAGGTCCTTCGGGGTGTACACCACGATCGGCCGGCTGGCGTCGTAGGGCACCACGAAGGGCTTGCTCCCCATCGGCACGAACACCTTGCGGGTCGCCTGGCCTGGGGGGCAGGCCATCAGGGTCGACACCATCGGCCCCACATCACTCACCGTGTACACGCTGACGCCCAGGCCCTTCACCTTGCTGGCACGGAAGCGGCCGCGGAAGGCCCGCTGGTTGCAGTCGGCCTCCACCTCCCGGCCGGCGATCAGCTGCACCCGCCAGTCGCTCGGGTGGGGGGACAGGCGCGGATCGGCGGTGGGCGGCAGCACGCCGGGCAGCTGGATCACCCAGCGGGTCTGGGCGGCGGTGGGCTTGGGGTAAGGCGTCAGGTCCAGCCGGGGGATGGCCCGGGCGGGCGCCACCGTGAGCGCCAGCAGGGACGGCAGGCTGACGATGACGCTGGCGGTGGCCGCGGCCGCCTTGGCGCGGCGCAGGGCATGGGCCATGGGGAACCTCGGAAGGGACCGGAATCCGGCGCCCCCACCATGGCATCCTCCATCGCGTCCGGTCGCTCCGCCCCCGGCGCCGCTTCCACAATGGGGGGGCCGTCGCGCCCGCTCGCCCCATCACCCGCTCCCCCGCCACGCCCTCCCCACCCCCGCCGCTCGCCATCGCCCTGCTCTCCGGCGGCCTGGATTCGGCCACCGCCGCGGCCCTGGCGATCGAGGCGGGTCACCGGGTGATCGGCCTCTCCTTCGACTATGGCCAGCGCCACCGGCGCGAGCTGGCCGCCGCCGCGGCGGTGGCCGAAGCCCTGGCCCTCGAGGAGCACCACGTGATCGCCGTGAACCTGGCGGCCTGGGGGGGCTCGGCCCTGACCGATCCGGCCATTCCCGTGCCGGACGGCGGCGTGGTGGAGGGGGTGATTCCCAGCACCTACGTCCCCGGACGCAACACGGTGTTCATCGCCCTGGGGCTGAGCCTGGCCGAAGCCCGCGGTGCCACCAGCCTCGTGCTCGGGGTCAACGCGGTGGATTACTCCGGCTATCCCGACTGCCGCCCCGACTATCTCGCCGCCTTCCAGAACCTGGCCGACCTGGCCACCAAGGCGGGGCGCCAGGGCCATGGAGCACGCCTCTGGGCCCCCCTGGTGGCCTGGGACAAGGCCACCATCGTGCGCGAGGCCCTGCGGTTGGGGGTGCCGGTCGCGGTCACCTGGAGCTGTTACAGCGGCGAGGATCTCCCCTGCGGCGTCTGCGACAGCTGCCGCATCCGCGATGCCGCCCTGGTGGCCGCCGGCCGGGCCGACCTGACCAGCGCCGCCGTGCGTGCCGGAGCCGACCGTTGAGGAGCGATCCGCTTCCCTGGCTGGAGCCCCGGGCCCTGGCGAGAGTCCTGGCGGAGCGCTTCGGCCGGGACGGGCTGGTGCTGCTCGACGGTGACGGCAGCCCCCTCGGCTGCCGCGGCGTGCTCGGGGTGGATCCGGTGGCGAGCGTCACCTGCCGGGGGCTGCCGGGCAGTCCGGGGGCGTCCGATCCCTTTGACGTCTTCGCCGATCTGGAGGGCCAGGGGGGACCCTGGCTGGGCTGGCTCGGCTACGAGGCCGGGGCCTGGGTGGAGCCGGCCGGGCACTGGCAGGCCTCCGACATGGCCACCCTCTGGGCGGCCCGCCACGATCCCCTGATCCACTTCGACCGGGGGGAGGGCCGGCTGTGGCTGGAGGGCCGGGACCCGGCCCGGTTCGCGGCCATGGCGGGGTTGCTGGCGGATCCCGCCACGGCGGCGGCGGTGGCCGGGGCCGGCGAGCGCCCGGCCGAGGGGCCCGGCATCAACCGCGGCGCCTGGCACTGGCACACCGATCCGGACACCTATGCCGCCCAGGTGGGGATCCTGCGGGAGTGGATCGCCGCCGGCGACCTCTTCCAGGCCAACCTCACCGCCTGCTGCGAGAGCCTGCGGGAGGAGCCGCCCGATCCGCTGGCGCTGTTCCTCCGGCTGGTGGGCCACGGCCCGGCCCCCTTCGCTGGCCTGGCCGTCGCCGGTGGGGAGGCGGTGATCTCGGCCTCGCCGGAGCGCTTCCTGCGCCTGCACCCCGACGGCCGGGTGGAGACGCGCCCGATCAAGGGCACCCGGCCCCGCCACGCCGATCCCGACGCCGATGCCGCCCGCGCCGCCGAGCTGATCTGCGACCCCAAGGACCGGGCCGAGAACGTGATGATCGTCGACCTGCTGCGCAACGACCTGGGCCGGGTCTGCGTCCCCGGCTCGGTGCATGTCCCCCAGCTGCTGGGGCTGGAGAGCTACGCCCACGTGCACCACCTCACCTCGGTGGTGATGGGACAGCTCGTCGCCGGCCGCGGCCTGGTCGACCTGCTGCGGGCCTGCTGGCCGGGGGGCTCGATCACCGGCGCCCCCAAGGTGCGGGCCTGCCGGCGTCTCAGCCAGCTGGAGCCGGTGCCGCGGGGGCCCTACTGCGGCTCCCTGTTTCACCTGGGGGCCGATGGCGGCTTCGACAGCAGCATCCTGATCCGCACCCTGCTGCAGAAGGATCGGCGCCTGCGGCTGCATGCCGGCGGCGGCATCGTGGCCGACTCCGACCCGGCCGGGGAGGCCCGGGAGATGGGCTGGAAGATCGAGCCGCTGCTGGAGGCCCTGGCATGAGCGGCGGCCCAGCTCCGGCCGGCAGGGCCATCGCCTGGATCGACGGGCCGACACCGGAGGGCACCTGGGGCGATCCGGACCGGCTCTGCCTGCCCCTGAGCGACCGGGGCCTGCTGCTGGCCGATGGCCTGTTCGAGACGCTGCTGGTCGAGGGGGGGGAGCCCCGGCTGCTGGCGGAGCACCTGGAGCGCTGGCGCGGCTCGGCCGCCTGCCTTGGCATGGCGCCACCCCCCGGCGCCGACCGGGTGCGGCCGCTGCTGGCCGAGGCCATGGCCCGCAGTGGCCTGACCGGCAGCGGGGCCCTGCGGCTCAACTGGAGCCGGGGCAGCGGCGCCGGCCGGGGCCTGGCGCTGCCGGGGCCGGACGAACCCCAGGGCCGCCCCCGCTTCTGGCTGCAGCTGAGCCCCTGGAGGCCCGCCTCCACGCCGGTGGCGGTGGTCGTCAGTGGGGTGGAGCGGCGCAACGCCGCCAGCCTCATCAGCCGCTGCAAGACCTTCGCCTACGCCGGCGCCATCCAGGCCCTGCGGGAGGCCCGGGCCGCCGGGGCCGATGACGCCCTGCTGCTCGGCAGCGGCGGCGACCTGTGCTGCGGCACCAGCGCCAACCTGCTGGTGCGGCGCGGGGGTGCGTGGGTCACCCCGCCCCTGGAGAGCGGCTGCCTGCCGGGGGTGATGCGGGGCCGCGGCCTGGCCCTGGGGCTGGTGCGGGAGGAGCGGCTGTCCGTGGCGGACCTGCTGGAGAGCGAGGCGGCCCTGCTGGTCAACAGCCTGGGCGGTCGCCCGATCCGGCGCTGCGGGGCCATCGATCTGCCCGTGCCCGCCGGGGCCTTGGACCTCTGGAGACGGCTGCTGCTGTCGTCATAGGTTGGCCCCAGAATCGATCCATCACGTTGTTCGACGCTGTGGGGGGCCTGGGGTCCCGGAAGCACCTGGCAGGACTGCTGGCCGGCTTGCTCGCGGGCACGGGACTCGCCCTGGCCGGTTGCGGCGCCACCCCGAAGGAGGTGGCCGTTCAGGACGCCAAGCCGGGCGACCTGCTGGTGCAGGTGGACGGCAGCCGGGTGGAGCTGGTGCGGCCTTTCCAGCCCGGCATTGCCAACGGGCTGCACAAGGGTGTGGTGAAGGTCACCTCAGATGGCGGCGATGCCAAGGGCCAGCTGTACGAAACAACGGCGATCTGCAGCGTCAAGGGAGAGCCGGGCTGGCAATCGTATGACAATATCTATGGAGATCCGATCAGCGATCTCAACGCCAAGAGAACATTTCCGGTCAAGGATCGCTGGCAGTTCCTGTTCCATTTCGATGGCCGCACCGAGCAGGTCGGCAAGCTGGATCCCAGCGTCTGGGTGGCGCGATTGAAGGATAATCTCTGCCGCAAAGGGGATTTCGACGACACCTGAGCACTTGGCGGCCGGTGGGCCGGGATGTGCTGCCCTGGAGTTGAGAATGATTCCTGATTCCATTCATTGAAGGGGGCATTGGCGGCCAGTTTCTTGTAGCAATCGACACTTTCGAGCCGCAGGCCATCCTTTTGGATGGATGGGAAATTGCGCCTCGGCTCCTCGATGCCCAAAACACTCTTCTCCGTTGATCTCACCAAGCCGATGGATCAACAGGACATGCCGGGGCACAACCGCTGGCATCCGGAAATCCCTGCTGTGGCCTCGGTGAATCCCGGCGACGTGTTCCGGATCGAATGCAAGGACTGGACCGACGGTCAGATCAAGAACAATGACGACCCCAAGGACATCGAGGATGTGAATCTCGAGGTCGTTCACGTGCTCAGCGGCCCGATCTGGGTCAACGGTGCCCAGCCCGGCGACATCCTGGTGGTCGACATTCTCGATGTCGGTGCCCTGCAGGGGGATGAGTGGGGCTTCACGGGCATCTTCGCCAAGGAGAATGGCGGCGGTTTCCTCACCGATCACTCCCCCAAGGCCGCCAAGGCCATCTGGGATCTCGAAGGCATCTACACCTCCTCCCGCCACATTCCCGGCGTTCGTTTCGCCGGCATCACCCACCCGGGCCTGATCGGCTGCGCCCCCTCCCACGAGCTGCTCAACGAGTGGAACCGTCGTGAAACGGAGCTGGTGAAGACCGCCCCCGACCGCCGCACCTACGGCGCCGGCCTCTCAGGCAGCGAGCCGGTGCTGGCAGCCCTGCCCAACCCCAACAGCGCCATCCTCGGCACCCTCCCCGGCAGCGAGTTCGAGCGGGTGGCCAACGAGGCGGCCCGCACGGTGCCCCCCCGCGAGCACGGTGGCAACTGCGACATCAAGAACCTCACCAAGGGCACCCGGATCTATTTCCCGGTCTACGTCGAAGGGGCCAAGCTGTCGATGGGCGACATCCACTTTTCCCAGGGGGATGGGGAGATCTCCTTCTGCGGCGCCATCGAGATGTCCGGCTATCTCGACCTCCACGTCGAGATCATCAAGGGCGGCATGGCGAAGTACGGCATGGTCAACCCCATGTTCAAGACCAGCCCCGTGGAGCCCCACTACACCGACTACCTGGTGTTCGAAGGCATCTCCGTGGATGAGTTCGAGGGCAAGCAGTACTACATGGACGTCCACATCGCCTACCGGCGTGCCTGCCTCAACGCCATCGAGTACCTCAAGAAGTTCGGCTACACCGGTGAGCAGGCCTACCTGCTGCTGAGCTGTGCGCCGGTGGAAGGCAGGATCAGTGGCATCGTCGACATCCCCAACGCCTGCTGCACCCTGGCCATCCCCACGGGGATCTTCGACAAGGACATCCTTCCCTGCTGATCAGCAGGCTGGTGGGAGGGGCCTGGACACCAGGCCCCTTTTTCTTGTCTGCCACTGTTCCTGTCTGTAACTGTTCGGGCCTGCCTGCGTTCTGGGCGGCCCTTTCCCTTTCCCCTGTCGTTCCCCTGGTCTGGCGATGCCTGTCTACGAATACAGCTGCAGCAACGGCTGCGACAACTATGAGGTCTGGCGCAGCATCGATGAGCGCCACAAGGAAACCAACTGCCCGAGCTGCAGCGCCGAAGGCCTCAGGGTGTTCACACCGGTCATGTCCCTCAGCGGCCCCTTCCGACTGAAGCAGGAGCAATCCGAACCGCGTCTGGTTCGCAAGGAAACCAGGGAAGCCACCGGCAAGCCCCGGCTCAAGGAGAGCGGCACCCGTCCCTGGATGCTCAACCGCGGCTGCTGAGCGCGACACCAAAGCAAAAGTCCCGGGTCGGGCCACCACTGGTGGCCTCGGCCCGGGACGTCCTGTGGCTCCACAGTCCTCAGACCGTGAGGAACTCCTTGATCACGTCGTCGGAGAGCTGGTCGGTCTGGCCGCTGGAGACGATGCCGCCGCGCTGCATGGCGTAATAGAAGTCGGACTGGCGCACGAAGTGCAGGTGCTGCTCCACCAGCAGCACGCTGATGCCGGTCTCCTTCATGATCCGCTGCACCGCATTTTCGATGTCGAGGATGATGGAGGGCTGGATGCCCTCGGTGGGTTCATCGAGGAGCAGCAGCTTGGGCTTGCCCAGCAGGGCACGGGCGATGGCGAGCTGCTGCTGCTGGCCGCCGCTGAGATCACCGCCCTTGCGCTTGAGAAACTTCTCGAGGATCGGGAAGAGATCAAAGATCAGCGGATCGATGTGGCGGTTCTTTTCCAGGCCGCCGGGGAGGGCCTCCATGCCCAGCAGCAGGTTCTCCTTGACGGTCACCTGGGGAATGATGTCCCGGCCCTGGGACACGTAGCCGATGCCGGACCGGGCCCGTTTGTAGGGGGGCTGGTTGGTGAGCTGGCCGTCCTGATAGGTGATCGTCCCGGATCGCTGCTGCAGCAGTCCGATGACGGTCTTGAGGAAGGTGGTCTTGCCGACGCCGTTGCGGCCGATCAGGCAGACCATCTTGCCTTCGTGGATGGTCAGATCCACGTTGCGGAGAATGTGGCTCTCCCCGTAATACACATTGAGGTCGGAGACCTGGAGCAGGGGCTGGGCGCTGGTGGTGGACATGGGCTCGCGGTGGGTGATGGTCGGGAAACGATCAGTGTTCGGGCGGCCCCAGGTAGACCTCGATCACCCGCGGATCGGCTTTGACCTTCTCCAGCGGTCCCTCGGTCAGCACCTGTCCCTGGTGCAGCACGGTGACGTCGAAGCCCAGGTCGCGGATGAACTCCATGTCGTGCTCGATCACCACCACGGTGTGGTCGCCGGCGAGGGACTTGATCAGCTCGGCCGTGCGCAGGGTTTCCTCATCGGTGAGGCCGGCCACCGGTTCGTCCAGCAGGAGAACCTCCGGGGCCTGGGCCACCAGGGAGGCAATGGCGAGCCATTGCTTCTGGCCGTGGGACAGGGAGCCGGCCTTGACGGTGGCGAAGGGCGTCAGGCCCACGTAGTTCATGATCCGGTGCACCTCGTCCTTGGAGGACTGGGGCAGGCCGGAACCGAGCAGGCTGAAGGCGTTCTTGACCGGTGAGGCGGAGAGCTCCAGGTTGCGGAGCACGGTGAGGTTCTCGAACACCCGCGGCGTCTGGAATTTGCGACCGATGCCGCTGCGCGAGATCTGCTGCTCGGAGACGCCAAGCAGCGACTTGCCCTTGAAACTCACCGTGCCTTTGGTGGGACGCACCTTGCCTGTGATGACATCCAGGAAGGTGGTCTTGCCGGCTCCGTTGGGGCCGATGATGGACTTCAGCTCACCCTTGTAGAGCTTCAGGCTGAGGTCGGTGAGGGCATAGAAGCCATCGAAACTCACGCTGACGTCATTGAGCTCGAGTAGAGGTTCTGACATGGACTTCGGAAGGGTGCGGAATCAAAGGAGCGGTCACGGCAGATGGGCCAGGAAGCGTTTTCCTGGGGGACTAATCCACAGGAACGGCCTCCTTGTCGATCTGGGGGTAGGTCTTGGCCTTCTGGGCGATGCCGAAGGCAGCCAGGAAAGTGCGGAAGCCACCCTTGGTGATCCAGCCGTAGATGCCATCGGGCATCAGCACCACCACGAAGATGAACAGGGCCCCCTGCACGAACAGCCAGGCCTCCGGCAGGGCCTCACTCACCAGGCTGCGCAGGTAGTTCACCAGGGTGGCACCGATGATCGGACCCACCAGGGTGCCCCTGCCGCCCACGGCGACCCAGATCACCATCTCGATCGAGAAGGAGATCGACATGTACTGGGGCGAGACGATGCCGGACTGGACGGTGTAGAGGGCTCCGGAGATGCCGCAGAGGGCTCCAGCCACCAGGAAGACAATGGTCTTGAAGGGGACGGGGTTGAAACCGGCGAAGCGCAGGCGGCTCTCGTCGTCACGGATGGCGATCAGGGCATCCCCGAAGCGACCGCTGGTGAAGTAGCGGCAGACCAGAAAGGCCAGGGGCAGCAGCACCACCGTGAGGCGGTAGAACCAGACCTGCATGTCGGGGGAGCCCACCAGCTGGCCGAAGAGTTCGCTGGTGCTGGTCTTGAGGCCGTTGGTGCCGTCAAAGAGTTTCTGCTGGCCGTTGAAGAAGTGAAAGAAGACCATCAGAGCCGCCTGGGTGATGATCGAGAAGTACACCCCCTTGATGCGGTTCCGGAAGATCAGCCAGCCCACCAGGCCCGCCACCACCGCCGGAATCACCCAGAGGGCGATCAGCGTGAACACCGGCGACCAGAAAGGCTGCCAGAAGAATGGCAACTGGTCGACACCGTAGTTCTCAAAGAATTTGGGAATCCCGTTGCCACCCGCCAGGCTCTTGGTGTTGAGCATCAGGTACATGGCCGCCGCATAGCCCCCAAGGGCAAAGAAGATGCCCTGGCCCAGACTCAACAGACCGGTGTATCCCCAGATCAGATCGATGGCCAGGGCCGTGATCGCCAGTGAGAAGTAGCGGCCGAAGAGGTTGAGACGGAAATCATCCAGCGCTGCCGGCAGGATGAACAGGGCGATCGCCAGCAGAATCCAGGGGACGAGTCGTTGGAAGATTTTCACAGGTAGGGCCTCCTGGTGGGGAGATGGAACGGGAAGCTGCAGAGGGGGGGACGGACCGGGTCAGGCATCGACCGAGCGACCCTTCTGGGGGAACATGCCGTTGGGGCGGAACTGCAGGAAGACGATGATGAAGATGAACACCAGCACCAGCGACATGCTGGTGGTGGCGAAGAACTCAATCACCCCTTTCGCCGCCAGCGGCATGTCAGGGAAAATCGTCAGCAGGGTGCCCGAGCCGATCACCGACTGGATGATGCCCAGCAGCAGGGAGGCCAGCACGGTGCCCAGCAGATTGCCGACGCCCCCGAGGACGATCACCATGAAGCAGGAGACGATGTAGGCGGCCCCGAGGTTGGGACCCACCGAGCCAAGCAGGGTGATGGCGCAGCCGGCCACCCCCGCCAGGCCGGAGCCGATGCCGAAGGTGATGCTGTCGACGCGGTCAGTGGGAATACCCAGGCAGTTGCTCATCTGACGGTTCTGGGTGACCGAACGGATGCGGAGGCCCCAGACGCTCTTGTTGAGGAACCAGTAGGTGGCCAGCAGCAACAGGGCGGACAGCAGAATGATGAAGATGCGGAGGCCCGGCAGTTCAATCGTGCCGATCATTCCCCAGCTTCCCTGCAGCCATTTCGGGGCGGTGACATCAATATTCCGCGGGCCGAACCAGGGCTTGGCGAGCGGGCGGACCTGGTCGAAGAGGTTGACGGCCACCAGGCCGATGCCGATGGCGATCGCCCAGCCCAGTCCATTGAGATAGGTGAAGAAGGGCTTGGCGGAGAACTTGGCGGCCAGCAACTTCGAGATAATGAAACCAACGCCGACACCTACGAGGATGCCCAGCATCATGGCCGTCGACACGCTTCGGATCAGCTGGATCAGAATCAGGCTGACCCCCCATGTGGCCAGGAGCGTTTCAAGCGGGCGGCCATAGAGCTGCCGGATCAATGTTCTCTCCAGCAGCACTCCAATCAGTGCTGTCACAATGAAGGACAACACCAGTGAGACCGGAAAATACAATTCGAAGATCACACCACCCATGGGCTTGAAAGCCGATTGCACCACGTAGGTGACATAGGCCCCGAGCATCATGAATTCGCCATGGGCGAGGTTGATGACACCCATCAATCCGAAGACGATGGCCAGGCCCGTTGCTGCCAGCAGCAGCACGGACCCGATGCTGAGGCCATCGAGGATCTGAGAAAAGAAAAGTTCCAACGGAATGAAGGTTGAACGTTAGATCCAGCGCTGCTGAGGCGACGCTGGATCGGGTCGAACGTGGTGGTGGTGTGGTGGACTGGAAAGGGGCGGTTCCCGCAGGAACCACCCGACTTTCATTCCCTCACGGATGGCTCCGTGATCACATCTTGAACTTGCCGGCGTCAGGCCGATCCTGGGTCCAGTCGCAGGTGAAGCCCTTGGTCTCGGGAACGAACTGGTTCCAGGGAATCGGGGGGATGGCCTTGACGCTGTCGTAGAGGATCTTGAACTGGCCGGTGGGTTCCGCTTCGCCGATGAGCACCCGCTCGGAGGTGTGGTGGTTGGGGAACATCTTGATTTCGCCCTGGGGAGCGGCGAAGGTGATCCCGATCATGTTTTTGCGCACCGCTTCGAGATCCTCGAAGGTGCCCGCCTTCTCCACGGCATTCTTCCAGAGGTACACCATGTTGTAGGCGGATTCGGCCGGGTCACCCACAACGCGGTCGGCCCCGTACATCGCCTGGAAGTCGGCGGTGAACTTCTTGGAGGCCGGGGTGTCCAGGCTCATGAAGTAGTTCCACGCGGCGTAGGTGCCGGTGGTGTACTCGGGACCGATCTGACGGATCTCCTCCTCGGCGATGGAGAAGGACATGATCGGGTACTTGGCCGGATCGATGCCCGAAGCCTTGAACTGCTTGAAGAGGGCGACGTTGGAGTCACCGTTCAGGGTGTTGATGATGATCCCGCCATCCGGGAAGGCCTTCTTGATCTTGGCGATGATCGGAGCCACCTCGGTGTTGCCGAGGGGGATGTAGTCCTCGCCGACGGTCTCACCGCCAAGGGCCTTCATCTGCTCCTTGATGATGGTGTTGGCCGTGCGCGGATAGACGTAGTCGGAACCGACCAGGTAAACCTTCTTGCCGAGTTTGTCGCCGAACTTGTCCATCAGCCACTGAACCGCGGGCTCAGCCTGCTGGTTGGGAACAGCGCCGGTGTAGAAGATGTTCCTCGAACACTCCTGACCCTCGTACTGGATCGGGTAGAAGAGGATGTGGTTCTTCGACTCGAAGACCGGCAGCATCGCCTTGCGGCTGGCGGAGGTCCAGCCGCCGAAAACGACGGCAACCTTGTCGGAGTCGATCAGTTTCTGGGCCTTCTCGGCGAAGGTGGGCCAGTCGGAGGCGCCATCTTCGGAAACGGCAACGATCTTGTAGGACTTGCCGCCGACCTTGACGCCGCCGGCGTCATTGATTTCCTTGATCGCCATCTCTTCGACTTCTTTCAAAGTCGTTTCGGAGATGGCCATGGTGCCGCTGAGGGAGTGAAGGATGCCGACCTTCACTTCACCGTCAAAATTGCCGCCGGACCCGGACTCGCCCCCGCAGGAGACGAGGGTTACGCTCACGGCAGTTGCGGCGATTGCAGCTGCCAGTCGCCTTGAAAGATGCAGAGACATTGATGCCTGTTCAAGATGAATTGTAGTCGCCGTAACCGACGGCAAAGGGAAAGGTACGGAAGGACGTGGCTACCCCCGGTATCCGATGAGACAGAAAGAGCCCCAGGGCCTGCCGGGGTGAGGATTTGCACGTCACCAAGCTGTCGATATGTTGCATTACCTACGGTTTAGGTGATCAACGCCTGAAAGACGAATACCGGATTTTTGGTCCGCTCTGGCGGCTCAGGCCGCCGCAGGGTCGGGCAGCTGCCGCAGCAGGAAGCTTTCGACCCGGTCCAGTCCCTCGCCACTGCGCAGATTCGTGAAGCACCAGGGGCGACCGCCGCGCATGCGTTCGGTGTCGCTCTCCATCACGGCCAGGCTGGCCCCGACCATGGGGGCCAGGTCGATCTTGTTGATCACCAGCAGGTCGGAACGGGTGATGCCGGGCCCCCCCTTGCGGGGGATCTTGTCCCCGGCGGCCACGTCGATCACGTAGATGCACAGATCCACCAGCTCCGGGCTGAAGCTGGCCGCCAGGTTGTCGCCGCCGCTCTCCACCAGCACCAGGTCGAGGTCCGGGAAGGCCTCCTCCAGCTCCTGCACAGCCGCCCGGTTGATCGAGCAGTCCTCCCGGATGGCGGTGTGGGGGCAGCCGCCGGTCTCCACGCCCCGGATACGCTCCGGGGCCAGGGAGCCGGCGCGGGTGAGGAACTGGGCGTCCTCCTGGGTGTAGATGTCGTTGGTGACCACCGCCAGCTGCAGCCGTTCCCGCAGCCTCCGGCAGAGGGCGTCCACCAGGGCCGTCTTGCCCGATCCCACCGGACCGGCCACGCCCACCCTCAGTTTGCTGCCCATCGCCCCGGTCCAGGATCGGTGCCATCCTGACGCCAGCGCCGAGGGCTGCGGTGGGGGACGGACCGATGCCGACGCTGATCCGTCGCTTCGAGCGCCTGGATGCCCGACTCGTCGCCTCCGTCACGGGCATGGGGGTTGTGGTCTGCCTGGGGTTCATCGAGCTGCTGCGCAGCCCCCTGCAGCAGCTCTCCAGGGTGACGATCGAACTGCTGGCGGTGCGGGCCCTGCTGTTTCTGGCCCCACTGCTGGTCAGCCTGCTGCTGCTGCTGCGGGATGGCCCGCTGCTGCTGGGCCGCCGTCGCCCCCCCGCCTCCTGGGGGCCCGACCTGCTGGCCAGCGGCCTGATGAGCGTCGTGCTGCTGCTTTATTTCATGGCGGCGGTGGTCATCACCGCCAGCCTGTTGCTCAACCAGGGGGATGGGGTGGGGGAGGTGGGCTTCCTGATCGGCCAGCTGGAGCCGGCCCGCTTCGCCTCCGCGCTGGCCAGGGCGGCCGCCTATGGCGGGATCTGTGCCGCCATCTGCCTGCACCAGGCCGGGCGCAGCTCCGCCGGCGCCGCGGCGATGGCCTCCGGCATGGCCCGGTCGCTGCGGCTGGGCATCGGGGTGATGGTCTGCCTCGATGTGCTCTGGTCGATCGTCGTCGATCCCCTGCGCATGGGAGGGACCTGACCGTGACCACCGCCGCTCCCGCCCCCGCCCCGCCGCGGCGCCCTGGGCCCCAGAGCCTGGTCTTCCTGGCCGGCGCGGTGGCCCTGCTGGGGGTGTTCGTGTTCGGGATCGCCCGCTCCGGCAACTGGCTCGCCCCCAGCGTCCGCCTGCAGTTCCGCACCCTCGACGCCGCCGGCCTGCAGACGGGCATGGCGGTGCGCATCTCGGGATTCGCGGTCGGCCAGGTGCGCCGGATCGTGCTGCAGCCCGACGCCCAGGTGCTGGTGGAGCTGGAGCTGCGGGACCCCTACCGCTCCATGGTGGGTCGCCGCAGCCGGGCCGAACTGGCCCAGCTGGGGCTCCTGGGCGACAGCTACATCGCCATCACGCCCGACCCGGCGGCGATCGGCCAGCCCCCGATCGGTGATGGCGAGACGCTGGTGTTCACCAGCCGCCCCGACATCGACGACCTGATCGCCGAGGTGGCCAGCAGCCGCATCCCCCTGCAGCGGGCCGTCAGCAGCGGCCTGACGCTGGCGGAGACCCGCCTGCCCCGCAGCCTTGATGAGCTCGACCGCACCCTGGTCGCCAGCCGCCGCCTGGCGACACGCCTGGAGGCGGACACCCGGCGCAGCAGCAGCGAGCTCAACCGCACCCTGGGGGCCACCCGGCAGCTGGCGGAGCGCCTCGAAGGGCGCGCCGATGGCACTGCCGCCGACCTGTCGGCCCTGATCAAGCGCCTCGAGAGCACCGAATCCCAGACGCGGCCGCTCCTGCTCCAGACCCTGCGCGAGCTCTCCACCATGGCCGCCGCCACCAACCGCCTGGTGAAGACGCTCAACGAGAGCTGGGTGATCGAACTGATCGAGCGGACCGGGGAACCCCGAACCGAGCCGGGCCGCTGATCACCACGACGGCCGCCGGCGGCGTCACCCCTCCACCCGGTCGGCCTGGCGCAGCAGCTCGGGCGGGAACGTCACTCCGATGGCCCGGGCCGTGCGGCGATTCAGCAGCAGCAGCTTCTCGGTCACCGGCTCGAAGGCCATCGTGGCGGGGGATCGGCCACGCAGCACCTGCACCGCCAGGGCTCCGGCCTGGGCCCCGTCGGCCTCCGGATCCCAGCCCACCACCGCCAGGCACCCCGGCGTGGCGATGTCGGACGGGTCGACGGAATAGACCGGCAGGCGATGGCGCAGGCCGGCCGCCGCCAGGGCCGGGAAGCCCACGCTGGTGGCGTAGTCGCCCACCCGCACCAAAGCCCCCACCCGGTGGCTGGCCAGGGTGTCGGCGGCCCGGGTCACCTCCGCCGGCCCGGCCACCGGCTCGACCATCACCACCAGGGAGCGCGGCGCCGCTTCCCGGCGCAGCAGCTCGGCTTCGAAGCTGGCGTTGGCCTCGGAGGGGTTGTAGACGAGACCCACACTGGCCAGGCCGGGCGTGATCCGACGGGCGAGATCGAGCTGCTCGGCCAGGGGATTGGTGCTGACCGTGCCCACCACATGGGGCCGGTGGCGGGTGTAGCTGGTGCCGGCCCCGGCCCCCCAGGGGTTGGAGCAGTAGCAGAACACCACGGGCACCCGCGCCGGGGCGATGGCCAGGATCGCCGCCAGGGGCGGGGTGCCGATGGCCACGAGCAGGTCGACCCCGGCCTCCAGCAGCTCCGCCACCTGGGCACGGCAGGTGGCCATGCTGCCCGCGGCGAAGCGCTCCAGCAGGGTCACGCCGGCCGGTGCCCGGAAGCCGCCCCCGGCCAGGCCCCGCACGAAGCCGCGGCGGGCGGCATCGGGGCCGGCCCCCCGCACGTACTGGACGATGCCCAGCCGTGGCGGACCCGGCGGCCGGCGGCGGGCGTGGCAGCCGGCGGCCAGGAGGGTTCCGGTGGCGGCGGCCCCGGCCAGCAGGCCCAGCGCCTGGCGCCGGCTGGCCCCTGCCGTCGTGGCCATCAGCTGCGGAACAAACGGGAATACAGCTCACCATGACCCAGCTGGGCCAGACCCGCCCCCACCCCCCCGTTCCAGAGGGCTTCGGGATCGGCCGCCACCAGCTCCGCCGCCCGGGCGGCGACGGCGGGCGCCAGGGCCAGCTGCAGCCGCTGGGCTTCGGTGGGTCCCAGGGGCACGAGTCGCACGGCGGCGCTGAGCTGGGTGGCGATCCAGCCGTAGAGGTAGGCCTCGACCACCTCCTCGGGCCCGATCTCCAGGGCCACCCCGGCCCAGGCCCAGGCCGCCGGCCAGGCCAGCCGGGCGGGCCGCTCCCCGGGCAGGGGCCGGTCCAGGTCGGCCAGCAGCTGCAGCAGCGAGCGGCCCATCTGGCGCTGCTGGGCCCGCACCTCGGCCGCCTCCCGCTGGGCCAGCAGCCAGCCGTCCAGGTCCAGCACTTCCCCACGGGCCGGCCCCTCCGGGGACTCACGCCAGCGGGTGAGCGCCTGCATCAGCCGGCCCAGGCTGGCGGCCTCGATCGCCAGCGCGCCCCGGGCCAGCTCCGCCTCCAGCCAGTGGGCCACCGCCTCGGCGTCGGCCAGCTCGCCGGCCTGCACAAGCACCTCCAGCCCCTCGGAGTAGCTGAAGGCCCCCACCGGCAGGGCGGGACTGACGAGCTGGAACAGCCGCAGCCGGGTGAGGCTCATGGGTGGGGATGGCCATGGTGGTCATGGGCGTGGTGGTGGTCGTGGCCGGACGGTGCGTAGGCCCCGGCTTCGGGCAGAAACGGCCCGGTGATCCGCTCCACCGTCAGTCCCCGATGCCGCAGCAGATCCTCGAGCACGCTGTCGATGCCCAGCCGCAGCTCGTCGCGGCGCAGCTCCAGGGCCACATGGCGGTTGCCCAGGTGATAGGCCGCCTGCAGCAGGGCCAGGGGATCGGAGGCCCGCGCCACCAGCAGCGGCTCCGGGGCCGCCTCCACCACCACCAGGGGGCCGCCGCCCTCGGGGGCCAGGCGGTCGCCGGGCTCCAGGGCGGCGCCGCGGGGCAGCTGCAGCAGCAGGTCCCGTCCACAGGCGCTGCGGCGATGGCCCCGCAGGCTGGTGCGCTCGTCGGCCCGGAGCGGCAACCGCAACGGAGGCTCCGGCCACGGCTCCGGCTCCGGCCCCTGGTGCCGGCCCAGGCACCGCACCAGCACCAGGGGCCCGGTGCCATCGGCAACCGTTGCACTGGAAGCCGTGCCGTCGGAGACCGGGGGTCCGGGCATGGGGCAGGCCAGGGAGAGGGCCATCCACCCTGGCCAGCCATCGGCCGCCGGCCATGTGTCGGGTGCTACCGAATCCAGCCCCCCGGGGACCCACCATCGGCGCCATGCAGCTCACCGCCCCTGCCCCCTGGAGAGCCCAGGCCCGGCTTCGTTTCGAGACCGGCATCGGCTTGGACGTTGCCACCCGGCACCAGGGCGGGGCGACGGCGCCGCTGAAGATCCAGCGGGCCTTCGCCGCCGCCGATGGCCGCTGCGAACTGCCCCTGCTGCACACCGGCGGCGGCCTGGTGGGCGGCGATGAGCTGGCCATCGAGGCCGATCTCGCCGCCGGCAGCCGCGCCCTGATCACCAGCGTGGCGGCCCAGAAGGTCTACGGAACCGTGGGCCGCTCCCGCCGGGTCCCCGCCGGCAGCTGGACCCATCAGACGCTCGATTTCACTCTGGCGACCGGGGCCGATCTGGAGTGGCTGCCCCAGGAGCTGGTGGTCTTCCGGGATGGCCTGTTCCAGCAGACCTGCCGGGTGGAGCTGGCCGAAGGGGCCAGCTGGCTGGGGGCGGAGGTGGTGCGGCTGGGGCGCAGCGCCGACGGCGAGACGCTCGGCTCCGGCCGCTGGCGCTCGCTGCTGGAGATCCGGCGGCAGGGGCAGTGGGAACTGGTGGACCGGCTCGAGCTGGGCGGCGCCAGCCTGGAGAGCCCCCACGGGCTGGGGGGGCAGCCGGTGTTCGCCAGCCTGGTGTGGGCCGCCCCCGGGCCGGTGGGCGAGCCCCTGCTGGAGGCCTGCCGCGCCGAGCGCCACGGGCTGGAGGGGGCGATGGCCTGTGGCCGGCTGGAGCGGGGCCTGGTGGCCCGCTACCGGGGGCGCTCCACCCAGGCGGCCCGCTTCTGGTTCACGCGCATCTGGGCCCGGATCCGGGCCGAGCGGGGCCTGGCGGCTCCGGTGCTGCCCCGGGTCTGGCCGTTCCAGGAGCAGCCCCTGAACCAGGAGCCCCTGCCGGTGTCCACGGCCCGCAGCTGGTGACCCCCCGGCCTGACGCAACGCAACACCGGCCCTAGGTTCGCCCCAGGCGCCGTCCCCCGATGCATCGCTTCCAGCTTTCCCTGCAGGCCCTGGGCCAGGCGCGCCAGCTGATCGCCGTGGGGCGCAGCCAGGGGGATCTCGCCCGGATCGCCGACCTGGTGGACAGCTTCCTGGACACCCCCCAGATGGACGCCTGCATCGCCCGTTTCCGGGCCCTGCCGGGCGGGGCGGCGATGATGGACGAGCGTTATCCGCCGCTGCAGCCGGACCTGGAGCGGCTCGAGGCGCTGCCGGAGGGGAGCCTGGGCCACCGCTATGCCGCCCTGATCCGCCGCTTCAACTACGACCCCGAATTCTTCCGCCCCCGTCCCGTCGACACCGAGGGCCGCTGGCTCACCCAGCGGATCGCCACCACCCACGACATCCACCACTTGGTCAGCGGTTTCGGCACGACGCCGGTGGGGGAGAACGGCGTGCTGGCCATCACCGCCGTGCAGATCGGCTTCCCCGCCTACGTGAGCCTCACCCACGCCGCCCAGATCGCCGGGTTCCGCTTCAGGCTCGACGGCTACGCGACCCTGAGCCGGGCCATCAGCCACGGCACTACCATCGGCTTCACCGCCCATCCCTTCGCCACGGTCCGCTGGGAGGAGGGCTGGGAGCTGCCGGTGGCGGAGTGGCGCCAGCGGCTGGGGGTGACCCTGCCGGCAGACGGGGAGCCCTATGGGATCGACCAGCCCTGAGCGGCCGCGGGGCCGACCACCCTCCCAGCCGCGATGACCGACCCCCTGCCCTTCGGGATCCAGGCACTGGTGGCGGCCCTGGCGGCGATCGCCGCCGGCCTGATCAACGCCCTGGCCGGCGGCGGGTCACTGATCAGTTTCCCTGCCCTCACGGCCATCGGTCTGCCGGCGGTGATGGCCAACATCACCAACACCGTGGCCCTGGCCCCCGGCTATTTGGGCGCCACCGTGGCCCAGCGCCAGGATCTGCAGGGCCAGCAGCGACGCCTCTGGCTGCTGCTGCCGGCGGGGGCCGCCGGGGGCCTGGTGGGCGGCCTGCTGCTGCTGCACACCGGCGAGCGGCTGTTCACCCAGCTGGTGCCGTTCCTGATCCTGTTCGCCTCGGCGCTGCTGGCGGTGCAGGAACCCGTGCGCCGCTGGGTGCAGCGCCGCTCCGAGTGCCACGGTCGCCCCCCCTCGGAACTCTGGGCCGTGCTGCCGGTGTTCCTGGCGGCCATCTATGGGGGCTTCTTCGGCGGCGGCCTGAGCGTGATCGTGCTGGCGGTGCTGGCCCTGACCCTCGAGGACAGCCTCACCCGCCTCAACGGTCTCAAGCAGGCGGTGGCGTTCGCCACCAACCTGACCGCCGCCGCCTTCTTCCTCTTCTCCGGCCAGGTGGCCTGGGGCCTGGCGGCGGTGATGGCAATCGGCGCCATCCTCGGCGGGGCGCTGGGGGGCCGGCTGGCGTCCCGCATCCAGCCCGCGCACCTGCGCACCCTCGTGGTGGTGGTGGGTGTGGTGGTGGCGCTGATCTACTTCCTCAGGACCTGAGCCGCCGCAAGCCGTGAGCGCTGGCCGACGGAGGGCCCAGCCGGACACCGCCCCTAGGCTTGAAGGCCATCCCACCCCTGGGCCGATGCCGCTGCTGCTGATCCTGGTGGCGGTCGCCGCCGTCGGGTTGATCCTGATCTACAACCGCCTGGCCCAGCTGCAGGTGCTGGCGGACAACGCCTGGGCCGACATCGACGTCCAGCTCAAGCGGCGCCACGACCTGATCCCCAACCTGGTGGAGACGGTGCGGGGCTACGCCAGCCACGAAAAGGAAAGCTTCCGGACCGTGATCGAGGCCCGCAACGCCGCCGTGGCCGCCCGGGGCCCCCGGGAGCAGCAGCAGGCGGAGCAGGCCCTGGGGGCGTCGCTCGGCCAGCTGTTCGCCCTGGCGGAGGCCTACCCGGCCCTGCGGGCGGTGGAGAGCTTCCAGACCCTGCAGGCCAACCTCAGCCAGATCGAGGAGACGCTCCAGAGCGCCCGGCGCTATTACAACGCCGTGGTGCGGGACCTCAACACGGCGATCGTGCAGTTCCCCTCCAACCTGGTGGCCGGCAGCTTCACCATCCGCCCGCGCACCTACTTCGAGCTGGAGAACCCGGCCGAAGCGGCGGTCCCCGCCGTCCGCTTCGATGGCTGAGGCCACTCCGGCCGCCCGGCGGCTGTGGCGGCGCTGGCGCTGGGGGCTGGGGGGGCTGCTCGGCCTGGCCCTGTCGCTGCTGCTGCTGGCCCCGTGGGGGGCGGGCGCCGCCCTCAGGGCCGCCGAGCGCCAGCTCACGCTCACCGATTTCCAGATGCAGGCGGTGGTGGAGCCCACCGGTGCCGTGCAGGTGCGCGAAACCCTCACCGCCCGCTTCGACGGCTCCTGGAACGGCCTGGTGCGCCAGATCCCCCTGCTGGCCCGGCGGCCCGGGGGGCTCGAACCCCTCGGGCTGCGGGTGCTGGCGGTCACCGACCCCGAGGGGCGGCCCTACCGCTACGAGAGCAGCCACCCCGGCGCCGACCTGAAGCTGAAGATCTGGATCCCCGGCGCCGAGAACACCAGCCGCACGGCCGTGATCACCTACCGGCTGAAGCACGGTCTGCGCTTCTACCCGGACCACGACGAGTTCAACTGGAACGTCACTGGCAACGCCTGGGAGGTGCCGATCGAGCGGGCCTCGGCCCTGGTGCGACTGCCGCCAGCTGTGTCCGGACTCCACGCTTCGATCTACACCGGGCCCCGCGGCGCCCGGGACCGGAACGCCACCCTGACGATCGGCGCCGACACGGTGGCGAGCCGCACCACCCGGCGGCTGGAGCCCGGCGAGGGCTTCACCCTGGCGGTGGGCTTCGCCAAGGGGCTGGTGCCGCCGCCCTCGGCCCTGGCGCAACTGATCAACTGGTGGCAGGGGCGGCTGGCCCTGCTGCTGCCCCTGCTGAGCGCCGGCGTGCTGGGCCCGCTCTGGTGGGGGATCGGACGGGATCCGGCCGTCGGCGCCGTGCCGGTGGCCTACGAACCCCCCGAGGGGTTGCCGCCGGCGGTGCTGGGCAGCCTGGTGGCGGAGCAGGTGAGCGGATCCGCCCTTTCGTCCACCCTGGTGGCCCTGGCGGTGAAGGGCCAGCTGCGCATCGAACAGGACCAGCGGAAGCTGCTGTTCCTGAATCTGGGCAAGCGCTACGTGTTCACCCTGCTGGGCGAGGCGGACCAGCGGTCGGCGCTGCTGCCCCATGAGGCCTACCTGATCGAGACGCTGTTCCCCTCGGCGGAGCCGGGGGCGACGGTGAGCACCGATCAGCTCCGCGACCATTACTACGTCCATGTGCCCGGCTTCGAGCGGCTGGTGAAGCAGGCGGTGCTGGCGGAACGATTCTTCCGGCGCTGGCCCGGCACCGTGCGGGGCCTCACCTTCTTCGGCGGCCTGGGGCTGGCCGGCGCGGCGGTGGCGCTGGCCCTGGTGCTGCTGCCCAACGACATCGTGCGGCTGCAGGGGGAGGCGCACCCGTGGCTGACCTTCTCCTCCCTGGCGCTGACGGTGATGCTGGTGGCCGTGTTCGCCTGGATCATGCCCAGCCGCACCCCCCGGGGCACGGCGGTGCTGCGCCAGACCCTCGGCTTCCAGGAGTTCCTGCGCCGGGTGGAGGCGCCGCGGCTGGAGCGGGTGGTGCTGACGCCGGAGCTGTTCGAGCGCTTCCTGCCCTACGCGATGGTGGCGGGCCTGACGCGCCAGTGGACGGCGGCCTTCCAGGGGATCCTCGAGACTTCCCCCAGCTGGTATGTCGGCAGCGGCGACTTCGACCTGACCGATTTCGGCACCAGCCTCGAGGACTGCTTCAGCGCCACCGCCGGCGCCATGCAGTCGTCGCCGAGCAGTTCCAGCAGCACCAGCGGCAGCTCGGGCGGGGGCAGCTCCGGTGGCGGGGATGGCGGTGGCGGCGGCGGCGGCTTCTGAGCACCGGGGCAGGCGCCACCGCCAGGCCTAGCTTGCCCCGAGTTGCCGGCGTTGCCGTGGCCCCAAGCGTCCTGCGCCGTCCCGGTGTGGCTGCCCTGGTTGTGGGCCTGGCCCTGGCGCTCCAGCCTGCGGGTGCCGCCCGCAGCGGGGACGCTGCCTCGGGGCCGCCGCCCCCGCCGCGCCAGGTGACGGCGGAAAGCCTGGCGGCGGCCCTGCCCCGGCTCGATGCCCTGGCCACCGACATGCTGCGCAGCACCGGCGTCCCGGGCCTGGCGATCGTGGTGGTGCACGCCGACCGGGTGGTGTTCCTCAAGGGCTACGGCGTGCGGCGGGTGGGTGAGCCCGCTGCGGTGGATGCCGACACGATCTTCCAGCTGGCGTCGCTCTCGAAACCGATCGCCGCCACGGTGGTGGCCGGCCTGGTGGGCGACGGACGTGTGGGCTGGGACGACCCGGTGCTGCGCACCCTGCCGGAGGCCCGGATCGGCCCGCCGGCCATCGCCCCCTTGGTGACCATCCGCGACCTGCTCTCCCACCGCAGCGGCCTGCCCGACCACGCCGGCGACCACCTCGAGGACCTGGGCTTCGATCGGGCCACGATCCTGGAGCGGCTGCGGCTGCTGCCCACCGGCAACCGCTTCCGCGCCGACTACGCCTACACCAACTTCGGCTTCACCGCCGGCGCCGTGGCCGCGGCCAACGCCGTCGGGCGCCCCTGGGAGCCCCTCTCCAGCGAGCGGCTCTACCGGCCCCTGGGCATGGCCCGCACCAGCTCCCGCCACGCCGATTTCGCGGCCGCCGCCAACCGCGCCTCCCTGCACGTGCCGGAGGGGGGGCGCTGGGTGGCCCGCTACCAGCGGGATGCCGATGCCCAGGCCCCCGCCGGCGGCGTCAGTTCCAGCGCCCGGGATCTGGGCCAGTGGCTGCGGCTGCAGCTGGCCGGCGGCCGCCTCGATGGCCGGGCGGTGGTGGACGCCGCCGCCCTGGCCGAAACCCACCGGCCCCAGATCGTCAGCCAGCAGCCCCGCGATCCGGCCACGGATCGGGCCGGCTTCTACGGGCTGGGCTGGAACGTGAGCTACACCGACCGGGGCACGGTGCAGCTGGGCCACTCGGGCGCCTTCGACCTCGGCGCCGCCACGGCCGTCTACCTGCTGCCGGCGGAATCCCTCGGCATCATCGTGCTCTCCAACAGCCAGCCGCTGGGGGTGCCGGAGGCCCTCAGCCTCAGCTTCCTCGACCTGGCCACCACCGGAGCGGTGAAACGCGACTACCTCGCCGCCCTGCGCCCCCTGTTCCGGGGCCTGGAGCAGCAGGACTATCCCGCCGTGGTGACCCCGGCCCGGCCCCAGCCGGCCCGCCCCGCCGATGCGTACACCGGCAGCTACGCCAACGCCTACGTGGGCCCGGTCGCCGTGGTGCGCCGTGGTGATGGCCTCGTGCTGCGGCTGGGGCCCCGGCTCACCCCCTTCCCCCTCACCCCGGTGAGCGGCGACGTCTTCCGCTACCAGCCCGCCGGTGAGAACGCCTACGGCCCCAGCGCCGTCAGCTTCACGGTCGGGCCCGACGGCCGGGCCACGGCGGTGCGGATCGACAACCTCAACCTCAACGGCCAGGGGGTGCTCCAGCGGCGCTGATCGGGGCAGCGAACGTTCCTTCTGAACCTGACCGGGTGCCGGAGCGCTGCGAGAGTGGGTCCGGCCAGCGCAGCCTGCATGAACCTCACCCCCCAGGAGAAAGACAAGCTGTTGATCGTCACCGCCGCCCTGCTGGCGGAACGGCGACTCGGCCGGGGCCTGAAGCTCAACCATCCCGAGGCGGTGGCCTGGCTCAGCTTCCAGGTGATCGAAGGGGCCCGCGACGGCCGCAGCGTGGCGGAGCTGATGCGGGAGGGCACCACCTGGCTGAGCCGGGATCAGGTGATGGAGGGGGTGCCCGAGCTGATCCCCGAGGTGCAGATCGAGGCGATGTTCCCCGATGGCACCAAGCTCGTCACCCTCCACGAACCGATCCGCTGACCCCCCGCCATGGCCCCCCTGATCCCCGGCGAACTGATCCCCGAGCCCGGCACGATCGAGCTCAACGCCGGCCGCCCGGTCACCACCCTGTCGGTGGCCAACCGGGGCGACCGGCCCGTGCAGGTGGGCTCCCACTTCCACTTCCATGAAGCCAACGGCGCCCTGGAGTTCGACCGCGAGGCGGCCCGCGGCCTGCGGCTCGACATCCCCGCCGGCACCGCCATCCGCTTCGAGCCCGGCGACCAGCGGGACGTGCATCTGGTGCCCTACGTCGGCGACCGCCGCGTGTTCGGCTTCAACGGTCTGGTCAACGGCCCCCTCGACTGAACTGCCATGCCTTATCGCATCGACCGCCGCGCCTACGCCGAGACCTACGGACCCACCACCGGCGACCGGCTGCGGCTGGCCGACACCGAGCTGATCCTGGAGGTGGAGAGCGACTGCACCACCTACGGCGATGAGGTGAAGTTCGGCGGCGGCAAGGTGATCCGCGACGGCATGGGCCAGGCCCAGACCCCCCGCTCCGATGGGGCCGTGGACACGGTGATCACCAATGCCCTGATCCTTGACTGGTGGGGCATCGTCAAGGCCGACATCGGCCTGAAGGACGGCCGCATCTGCGCCATCGGCAAGGCGGGCAACCCCGACATCACCGACGGGGTGACGATCGTGGTGGGCCCCGGCACCGAGGCCATCGCCGGGGAGGGGCACATCCTCACCGCCGGGGCGATCGACACCCACATCCACTTCATCTGCCCCCAGCAGATCGAAACCGCCCTCGCCTCCGGGGTCACCACCCTGCTGGGCGGCGGCACCGGCCCGGCCACCGGCACCAACGCCACCACCTGCACCCCCGGCGCCTTCCACCTGGCCCGCATGCTCCAGGCCGCCGAGGGGCTGCCGATCAACCTGGGCTTCTACGGCAAGGGCAACGCCAGCACCCCGGCGGCGATCGAGGAGCAGATCCGCGCCGGGGCCTGCGGCCTGAAGCTGCACGAGGACTGGGGCACCACCCCGGCGGCGATCGACTGCTGCCTGACGGTGGCCGACAGGTACGACGTGCAGGTCTGCATCCATTCCGACACCCTCAACGAAGCCGGCTTCGTGGAGGACACGATCCGGGCCATCGGCGGCCGCACCATCCACACCTTCCACACCGAGGGGGCCGGCGGCGGCCACGCCCCCGACATCATCCGGATCTGCGGCGAGCCCAACGTGCTGCCCAGCTCCACCAACCCCACCAAGCCTTACACCGTCAACACCCTCGAGGAGCACCTCGACATGCTGATGGTGTGCCACCACCTCGATCCCCGCATCCCGGAGGACGTGGCCTTCGCCGAATCGCGCATCCGCCGCGAGACGATCGCCGCCGAGGACATCCTCCACGACCTGGGCGCCTTCAGCATCATCGCCAGCGATTCCCAGGCCATGGGTCGTGTGGGGGAGGTGATCACCCGCACCTTCCAGACGGCCCACAAGATGAAGGTGCAGCGTGGCTTTCTCCCCGAGGACGCCGCCGGCCCCCGCGGCGGCCGCAACGACAACACCCGCCTGAAGCGCTACATCGCCAAGCTCACCATCAATCCCGCCATCGCCCATGGCCTCGACAGCCAGATCGGCTCGGTGGAGGTGGGCAAGCTGGCCGACCTGGTGCTGTGGAAGCCGGGCTTCTTCGGCGTCAAGCCGGAACTGGTGATCAAGGGGGGCTCGATCGTCTGGGCCCAGATGGGGGATGCCAACGCCTCGATCCCCACCCCGGGCCCCGTCCACGGCCGGCCCATGTTCGCCGCCTACGGCGGATCCCTGGCGGCCAGCTGCCTCAACTTCGTCAGCCAGGCCTGCCTCGAGGACGACCTGCCCCACCGCCTCGGGCTGAAGCGGCCCTGCGTGCCTGTGGTGCAGACCCGGGGCATCGGCAAGGCCCAGATGCGCAACAACACGGCCCTGCCCAAGGTGGAGGTGGACCCCCAGACCTACGAGGTCTTCGCCGACGGGGAGCTGCTCACCTGCGAGCCGGCGGAGGTGCTGCCGATGGCGCAGCGCTACTTCCTGCTGTGACGGCGGCGCCGTCCGGTGCACGGGTGCTCTGTGGACCGATGAGGGAGGGGGCCGGTGGTCAGAGGGCCGCCCGCTCCCGCTCCTCCTGAAGGGCCCATTCCTCCTGGTTGGGATCGCGGCGCGTGCCGCGCCGCTCCACCGAAAGCACAGGCACCTCCTGGAGGGGGGTGGCGAAGGCGACGCCGAAGCTGACGGCGAAATGGGCCCGGGTGAGCCAGCGCAGCCGGGCCCGCAGGCGCAGCTGGCCGAAGCCGGGATGGGAACGCACATCCAGCAGCAGCCACTGCCCCAGTTCCAGGGCCTGGTCCTCGTTGGCGATCAGGCACATCCCGCCCTCGGCCACGTCGGCGATGTCGGCGAGGAACCAGCGCCCGCAGGGCTGGCCCTCGCCGTCGAGGCGCCGGACGGCGATGGTGCGGCAACTCTCGATCGAATGGCGGGCAAAGAGGCGCTTCTCTCGGCGGGTTCCGCTCCGCTCCTTTTCGCGCAGCTGGACGCCCGGGGCGCGCGGAGCCGAGGAAGGCTGGGATTCGCTCTGGCTCATCAGCATGGCCCTTTCCCTGCCGTTATGTTCATCCTCAACCCTGGGGAACCCGCAGGGCCCGCTGCTTATCAAAGCGCCATTCGTCGGCGCTGCCCGGTCGGGGTGCCTTGCCGGCACCGGTCGGAGGCCGGCAAGGCACCCTGGGTTTCGTAGCAACGGCAACGGGTGGCCACCCCGGCGGCACTGCAGGATCCAACCGCGCGGACGGGTGTGGAATGTTCAGTCAGTACAAACCGAACCAGGGGTACGACGAGTACTTCACCTCCACCGACCAGCCCCGGGCGACCCTGACGCCCCTGCTGTCGTCCCTGGGCCAGATGGGCCTCGACCAGCTGAACCGCAACCACGCGGCGGCCGGCATGCTGCTCAAGCGGCTCGGCGCCACCTTCCGGCTCAACGATTCCGACAGCAAGGGCGTCGAGCGGATCCTCCCCTTCGATCCCCTCCCCCGCCTGATCGGCGCCCGGGACTGGGAACGGCTGGAGCGGGGCCTGTTCCAGCGGCTGGAGGCGATCGACCGCTTCCTGGCCGATGTCTACGGCGACCAGAAGATCCTCGACGACGGGGTGGTGCCCAGGGCCGACGTCGAAAGCTCCCAGGGCTGGCGGCCCCAGATGCAGGGCTTCCGTCCGCCCCTCGGCCGCTGGTGCCACATCTCCGGCCTCGATCTGGTGCGCGACGGCGACGGCACCTGGCGGGTGCTGGAGGACAACCTGCGCTGTCCCTCGGGGGTGGCCTACTTCCTCGAGAACCGGCGCGTCATGAAGCGCATGTTCCCGAGCCTGTTCGCCGGCCGCACGGTGCAGCCGATCGACGACTACCCCTCCCATCTGCTGCAGACCCTGCGGGAGCTGGCCCCCTGGACCGACACCCCCAAGGTGGTGCTGCTCACCCCGGGGGTGTTCAACAGCGCCTACTTCGAGCACAGCTACCTGGCCCAGCAGATGGGCATCCAGCTGGTGGAGGGGCGCGATCTGGTGTGTGAGGGGGATCGGGTCTGGATGCGCAGCACCGCCGGCCTGGAGGCGGTGGACGTGATCTACCGCCGCATCGATGACGACTTCCTCGACCCGGCCGTGTTCCGCAGCGATTCGCTGCTGGGGGTGCGGGGGCTGATGGGCGCCTATGCCGCCGGTCGGGTGGCGATCGCCAATGCCCCCGGCACCGGCGTGGCCGATGACAAGCTGATCTACGCCTACGTGGGCGAGATGATCCGCTACTACCTGGGTGAGGAGCCCATCATCGAGAACGTCCCCACCTACATCTGTTCCCGCCCCGACGACCAGGCCTACGTGCTGGCCCATCTCGGCGAGCTGGTGGTGAAGGCGGTGGCGGAGGCGGGCGGCTACGGGATGCTGATCGGCCCCCATGCCACCCAGGCGGAGATCGAGGAGTTCGCCGTCAAGATCCAGGCCAACCCCCGCAACTACATCGCCCAGCCGACCCTGGAGCTCTCCACCGTGCCCTCCCTGAGCGAAGGGGAGCTCTACCCCTGCCACGTGGATCTGCGGCCCTACGTGCTGCGCGGCAAGGACGCCTGGGTGAGCCCCGGCGGCCTCACCCGGGTGGCGCTGCGGCGCGGGTCCCTGGTGGTCAACTCCTCCCAGGGCGGCGGCTGCAAGGACACCTGGATCGTGGATGAAGCCCCATGCTGAGCCGCGTCGCCGACTCCCTCTACTGGATCAACCGCAACGTCGAGCGGGCCGAGAACATCTCCCGGTTCGTGGAGGTGAGCGAGGCCATGGCCCTCGACTGTCCCCCCGGCAGCGCCGAGCCCTGGCTGCCCCTGATCGATGCCAGCGGCGACCGCAAGCTCTTCGATGAGCTCTGCCCGGTGGTCACCCCCGAGGCGGTGATCCATTTCCTGGTGCGGGAGGCGGAGAACCCCAGCAGTGTTCTCAACTGCATCGGCAACGCCCGGGAGAACGCCCGCCAGATCCGTGAGGTGATGACCACGGAGATGTGGGAGCAGATCAACGACATCTACTGGACGCTGCAGGAGGACGCCTTCTGGCAGCAGCCGCCCCAGGAGCAGCTGCGGGAGATCCGCCGCGCCTGCCAGCTCTTCTACGGCATCACCGACGCCACCCTCAGCCGTGACCTCTCCTGGCAGTTCAGCCGGCTGGGTCGGCTGCTGGAGCGGGCCGACAAGACCACCCGGATCCTCGACGTCAAGTACTTCCTGCTGCTGCCGTCCCCCGAGGAGGTGGGCGGGGTGCTGGACGAGCTGCAGTGGATCTCCCTGCTGCGCTCGGCCGGGGCCTACCAGATGTTCCGCCAGTCCAGCCAGCAGGCGATCGAACCCAAGGCCGTGGCGGCGTTCCTGCTGCTGGATCCGATCTTCCCCCGCTCCGTGCGCTACTGCCTGGAGCGGATCAACGAGACGCTGCGGATCATCCGCGGCAGCTCCGTGCCCCGCCCCGCCGACGATCTGGAGTGCCTGATCGGGCTCACCCTGGCCCACTGGAGCTTCACCAGGATCGACGAGCTGGTGGCCACCGGGCTCCATGAAGCCATCGACAACTTCCAGTCCGATCTCAACCGCCTGCATGAGCTGATCGAAGCGCGCTACTTCATCGCCCCCACCGGCACCACCGCCAGTCAGGAGGCGGCATGCGAGCCCGCATAACCCACACCTTCGACTACCGCTACAGCGCGCCGGTGTTCCTGGGTCCGCACCGTTTCTGCCTGAAGCCCCGGGGCCACGGCTTCCAGCGCCTGCTGCACTTCCACCTGGCGGTCACGCCGGAGCCCTCCCGCTTCTACCCGCTGCTGGCCGCCAGCGGTGATGAGATCCTGCGGGCCCGCTTCACGGGCAGCACCGAGCACTTCCGGGTGCAGGCGATCAGCGATGTGGAGACCCAGCAGCCCCCGGCCCTGGCCAGCTGCCTGGAGGACCACGAACCCCTGCTGCCGTACCCGGTGGGCCACCTCAACGGCGATCTGCTGGGCTCCCTGGAGGGCTGGCTGCCCAACGGCCAGCACGACCCCGCCGCGGTGGACCTGGCCCAGGAGGCGCTGATGGGCAGCGACCAGCGGGGGCTGATGTTCCTGGAGCAGCTGGTGGAGATCATCAAGGACCGGGTCAAGTACACCCAGCGGCACGTGGGGCCGGCCTGGCCGGCGGGGCGCACCCTCAAGGAGCGGGTCGGTTCCTGCCGCGACCTGGCGATGCTGATGGTCGAGACCTGCCGCTGTGTCGGCCTGCCGTCCCGGTTCGTGAGCGGCTATCACCTGGTGGAACCGCAGCCGAAGCAGTACGACCTGCACGCCTGGGCGGAGGTCTACCTGCCCGGGGCGGGCTGGCGGGGGTTCGACCCCAGCGGCATGGGCAGCGTCGACGACCGCTACATCACCCTGGCCACCTCCTCCAAGCCCACCCTCACCGCGGCGGTGAACGGCAGCTTCTCAGGCCCCACGGGGGTGGACAGCGAGCTGGAATGGAGGATCGAGGCGGAGGTGCTGGAGCCCACCCCCATGGGCTCCGCCTGGCACGAGGTGCTGCACGGCTGAAGCCAGGCCAGCGGAAGCGAAGCCACTCTTAAGGTGCGCCGGCTGGTAGCCGATGCATCAGCGGCGGCGGTACTCCCCAGGCCAGGACTGGTCCACTCCGCCGACTGCCGCCCGTCCCCATGGCCAGCCCCACCCCCGCCCCGTGCCCGCCCAAGGGCCAGGCCCTCCTGGAGGCGATGCGGCGCCATCTCTTCTCCAGCCAGGCGAAGTCCGCTTCCCTCGCCACCACCCACGACCACTACGTCTGCCTGTCGCTGGCGGTCCGGGACATCCTGCTGACCAGCTGGGTGGACACGGCCGACACCTACACCAGCCAGCATGTCCGCACCGCCACCTACATGTCGGCGGAGTACCTGCTGGGGCCCCACCTGGAGAACAACCTGGTGAGCCTCGGGCTGCGGGAGGAGGCCGCGGCCGCCTGCGAGGCCCTCGGCCTCACCCTCGAGGAGATGCTGGCGGAGGAGCCGGAGCCGGGCCTCGGCAATGGCGGCCTGGGCCGGCTGGCGGCCTGTTTCCAGGAGTCGATGGCCACCCTGGAGCTGCCGGCCATCGGCTACGGCATCCGCTACGAGTTCGGCATCTTCCGCCAGCAGATCGGCCCCGGCGGCCAGATGGAGAGCACCGATCCCTGGCTGGCCCGGGGCAACCCCTGGGAGGTGATCCGACCGGAATGGAGCTATCCGGTGCTGATCGGCGGCCAGACCGTGATCGGCGTGGCCTACGACACCCCGATCCTGGGCTACGGCGTCCACACCGCCAACACCCTGCGGCTGTGGTCGGCCCAGGCGCCGGACGCCTTCGACTTCGCCTCCTTCAATGCCGGCGACTACACCCGGGCCGTGCTGCACAAGGTGCAGTCGGAGACCCTCTCCAAGGTGCTCTATCCCAACGATGAGCTGGAGCAGGGCAAGCGGCTGCGGCTCAGCCAGCAGATCTTCTTCGTCTCCTGCTCCCTGCAGGACATGTTCCGCATCCTGGCCAGCCAGGGGATCCCGGTCACCGAGTTCCACCGCAAGTTCGCGGTGCAGCTCAACGACACCCACCCGGCGATCGCCGTGGCGGAGCTCATGCGCCTGCTGATCGACGTCCACGGCGTCGACTGGGACACGGCCTGGAGCATCACCACCGCCACGGTCAGCTACACGAACCACACCCTGCTGCCCGAGGCCCTCGAGGCCTGGGGGCTGGAGCTGTTCCAGCAGCTTCTGCCGCGCCAGCTGCAGATCATCTACGAGATCAATGCCCGCTTCCTGCGCACCCTGCGCATCCGCTTCCCCGGCCAGCCGGAGCTTCTCGAGCGGCTGTCCCTGATCGAGGAGGGGCCGCACCGCAAGGTGCGCATGGCCCACCTGGCGGTGGTGGGCAGCCACACGGTGAATGGGGTGGCGGAACTGCACAGCCGCCTGCTGAAGGAGAACCTGTTCGCCGACTTCGCCCGGGTGTGGCCGGATCGCTTCACCAACATCACCAACGGCGTCACGCCGCGGCGCTGGCTGGCGGTCGCCAACCCGCCCCTGGCCGCCCTGCTCAACGACGCCATCGGCACCGACTGGTGCCGGCACCTCGACCAGCTGCGCCGGCTCGAGCCCCTGGCCACCGACGTGGCGTTCCTGGAGCGCTGGCAGCGGGTGCGGGAGCAGTCCAAGGAGCGCCTGGCGGCGACGATCCGCCAGGACACCGGCGTGCTGGTGGACCCCGCCTCCCTGTTCGACGTACAGGTGAAGCGCATCCACGAGTACAAGCGCCAGCACATGGCCGCCCTGCAGGTGGTGGAGCGCTACCTGCGCCTGCGGGCCGGCGAGGACCTGCCACCGCGCACGGTGATCTTCGGCGGCAAGGCGGCCCCCGGCTATGCCATGGCCAAGCTGATCATCCGCCTGATCGTGGGCATGGCGGAGATCATCAACATCGACCCGGCGATGGACGGCCGCCTGCGGGTGATCTTCCTGCCCAACTTCAGCGTCAAGCTGGGCCAGAAGATCTACCCGGCCGTCGACCTCTCGGAGCAGATCTCCACCGCCGGCATGGAGGCCTCCGGCACGGGCAACATGAAGATGTCCCTCAACGGCGCCCTCACGATCGGCACCCTCGACGGGGCCAACATCGAGATCCGCGAGCGGGTCGGCGACGACAACTTCTTCCTGTTCGGCCACACCGCCGAGCAGCTGGCCGCCATCAACCGCAGCGGCTACCACCCGATGCCCTGGCTGGAGAACGACGCCCTGGCCAAGGAGGCCATCGACCTGATCGGTTCGGGCCACTTCAGCGAAGGTGACCGCGACCTGTTCCATCCGCTGCTGGCCAACCTCTGCAGCAGCGACCCCTTCCGGGTGATGGCCGACCTGGGCGACTACCGCCGCGCCCAGAACGAGGTCGACAGCGCCTGGTGCGATGCGGGACGGTGGAGCATGATGTCCGTGCTCAACACGGCCCGCTGCGGCTTCTTCAGCAGCGACCGCTCCATTCAGGAGTACGCCGAGCGCATCTGGAAGGTGGCGCCGGTTCCCGTCAACGCCTGCAGCGTGATTCCCAGCCCGTCCCCATGAGCCTCCCCCAACCCACATGAGCTGGCCCGCATGAGCTGGATGGACAGGGTGGCCGAGGCGGCCGAGTCCCGTCTCCGGGCCGCCGGCATCCAGCTCACCCTCGGCGGCGAGCCCACCCTGGTGCCCCTTGAGCCGGAGGGGCCGGAGTGGAGCGTCACCGCCGATGGACCCACCAAGCTGCCGATCGCCCGGGCCCTGGCCCGGGATCTGCAGCAGCGCGTCTGGCCCGGCAGCACCCTCCTTTACTGCCCCGGCAAGCGTTACGACGGCGAGGTCAATCCCCGCTGGGCCCTGCGTCTGTTCCTGGGGGACGACGGCACGGCGCCGGTGCGCTGGCCCGGCCTCTGCCAGCCCGGCCTGGAGGGAGCCCCGCTGACCGCCGAGGCGGCCCCGGCCTGGCTGGAGCAGCTGGGTGGGCGGCTGGGCCTCACCCTCCAGCCCGTGGTGCTGCGGGATCCCTTCGAACCCGAGCGCCGGGTCTGGGCCGCCCCCCTGAGCGTGGCGCCCCCCGATGGGGACGACCCGGCGGCGGCGGTGGCCTGGGCGGTGGCGCCCTGGCCCCTGGAGGAAAGCCTGCGGGAACTCACCGGCGCCCCCGGCCCCGCCGGCCTGCGCCTGCCCCTGGAGCACCTGCCCGAGGACGTGCCCCGCCAGGTGCTCACCCTGGAGGTGGACCCCGACGGCTGGGAGCTGTTCCTGCCCCCCCTGGAGCGGGAACCCCTGCGGCTGCTGCTGCAGGCGGTGGCCGACAGCCTCGGCCCGCTGGCGGCGCCCCGGCTGAGCGGCGTGCTGCCCCTCGATGCCGGAGAGCGCTGGCAGGTGCTGGGCCTCACGGCCGACCCCGGCGTGCTGGAGATCAACCTGCCCGTCTGCCACAGCTGGATGGAGTACCGCCGCTGGCTGCAGCGGCTGGAGGAGGCCGGCGAGCGGGGGGGGCTGCGCAGCTGGAAGGACCTGGGGGACGGCCGCCAGGAGGGCACCGGCGGCGGCAACCATCTGCTCTGGGGTGGCCCCGACCTGGCCCACCACCCCTTCTTCTCCCGCCCGGCCTGGCTGACCGGGATCCTGCGCTACTGGCAGCGGCATCCGTCGCTGGCCTACCTGTTCTGCGGCCCCGGGGTGGGCCCGGCCTCCCAGTCGCCCCGGCCGGACGAGGCGATCGGTGAATGCTTCGACCTGGAGCTGGCCTACCGGGCCATCGAACAGGCGGAGGGCCAGCCCTCGGGGGAACCCTTCGGCGATGTCCGGGGCCTGATCGGCGAGACGCTGCGCCATCTGCACGCCGACCGCAGCGGCAACAACCACCGCAGCGAGATCAGCTTCGACAAGTTCTGGAACCCCGGGGCCCCGGCCGGCTGCCTGGGCCTGGTGGAGTTCCGGGCGCTGGAGAGCCTGCCCCGCATGGAGTGGAGCAGCACCATCGCCCTGCTGTGGAGCGCCCTGGCCGCCCACCTGCTGGAGCCGCGCCACCGGCCCGGGAGCCTGCACGACTGGGGCCCGGCCCTGCACGACCGCCAGCTGCTGCCCAGCCAGCTGTGGGCCGACCTGGAGGCCATCCTGGCCGACCTGGCGGCCGACGACCTGGCCCTGGATCCGGCGCCGTTCCGGGCCATCTGGGAGTGGCGTTTCCCGCCCCTGCTGCGCTGGCAGGGGGAGCTGGACGCCACCGGGACGGCGCCCGCCCTGGAGCTGCGGCCGGCCCCCGAGCCCTGGCCCCTGATCTGCGACACCCCGGTGCAGGGAGGCTTCACCAGCCGGTTCATCGACGGCTCCCTGCGCCGCTTCGAGGTGGTGGCCAACGCCGCCTTCCGCCGTGACTGCGGGCTGTTCCTCAACGGCCGGCCCCTGCCGCTGGAGCCCGAAGCGGATGGGGCCGGCCCGCCGCTGGCGGTCCGCTTCCGCTTCCAGCGGCTTTACCCCTGCCTGCATCCGGCGATCGAGCCCCACATGCCCCTGGAGCTGATCGTGCGCACCCCCGGCGGCGATCGGGCCTTCCAGCTGCACCCGGACGGTCACCGCTTCGATCCCGTGGCGGCGCCCCAGGCCGGGCCGCTGCCGGAGGCTCCCCCCTGGCGGGGACGCCAGCGCCCGACGGATCTCACCATCGACCTCAGGATCGACTGAGCCGCCGGCGGCGATGCGGATCACTGGGCCGGACGAGCACCGAAAACCGAGGTCGGCCCGGGGATCAGGCTGCATTCAATTCTTCTCTTTCCCTCACTTCTGAGGCCCTGGACTTCCCATGTTTCCAGTGGAATCTTCAGGTTCGAAGCCGTTATCCCGCTGCGCTTCAGCCGGGCAAGGGATTTTCTTCCCCATCCTGGTCAGCAATGAAAACACTGCCTAAGATCCTGCGTGAATGGAACCGTCAGTGCAATCCTTCTGGTTCAGCACCCCGGCGGAACAGGGGCTGATTCCTTGCGTCGACAGCGTCGGCGATGCACTGCGTTTTGCTGCCGACCTGGGCAGCGACGATCTGGTTGTCCTTGATCTGGCCAGTGGCCATTTCATCGACTGCAACCGTTCCGCCCATGAGCGGCTCGGCTACTCCCGGGAGCACTTCCTCACCCTCAATCCGGCGGCGATTCAGGCGGATGTGGAGCTGGCCGACGACCTGATGCACGACCAGCTGCGGGTGATGCGCCAGCAGCCCAGGGGAAGCTTCGCCACGCGCCACCGGGCCCGCTGCGGCGCCAGCCGGGATGTGTCCGTGAGCTACCAGGTGCTCGACCTCTGCGGCCGGCTGGTGGCCCTGGTGAGCCACCGCGACCGCACCGAACTGGATACGGCCCTGCGGGAAAGCTCCCGGCTGGGGTCCCTGCTGCAGGAGGCCGAGCGGCTCACCCATGTGGGCAGCTGGGAGCTGAACCACCGCACGGGGGAACTGCTCTGGTCGAACGAGACCTACAGCATCTTCAACACCGCCCCGGAACTGACGGCCCCCTCCTATGGCCACTTTCTCCAGACGGTCCATCCGGAGGACCGTTCCCTGGTCGATGCCACCTTCCAGGAGTCCTTCCGGACGGGGCGGCCCTACCGGATCGAGCATCGGCTGCTGCTCGGCGACGGTCTGCTGAAGATGGTGCTGGAGCGGGGGCGCACCACCCTGGCCGCCGACGGCGAGCCGCTCACCACGGTGGGCACCGTCCAGGACATCAGCGAGCAGCACGAGATCCAGCAGCGGCTCGAGCGCATCGCCTTCGTCGATCCCCTCACCCGGCTGCCCAACAAGGCCGCCGCCGTCCGCCAGCTGGCCCGCCTGCTGCGCATGGCCGGCTCCGAGCGCGGCATCGCCCTGATCAACCTCGACCTCGACAACTTCCAGTCGATCAACAACAGCCTGGGCCATGAGATCGGCAACCAGGTGCTCCAGGCCAGCGGCAGCTGCCTGCGCCACCTGATGCGGCCGGACGACTGGCTGGCCCGGGTGGGCAGTGATGAGTTCATCCTGCTGCGGCCCATGGCCATGGCCGACCGGCTCGAGGCCCTGCAGTGGGCGGAGCAGATCCGGCGCACCCTCGGCAACAGCCCTGGAATGGGCACCGGCCTGGCGGTCCAGCCCAGCGCCTCGCTCGGGGTGGCCCTGGCCCCCGACCACGGCTCCGACCCCGACACCCTGCTGCGCTGTGCCAACACGGCCCTGATGGAGGCCAAGCAGCACGGCAAGAACCAGCTGCGCTTCTACACCCCGGAGATCAGCCTGCAGCTGCGCGAGCGCCTCGAGCTGGAGCTCAGCCTGGGCCGGGCGATCGACCGGGAGCAGCTGCGGCTCTTCTACCAGCCCCAGATCGACCGGGGCGGCAGCCGGATCGCCGGGGCCGAGGCCCTGCTGCGCTGGCGTGATCAGAACGGCCGGATGGTGTCCCCCAACGTGTTCATCCCGCTGGCGGAGAAGACCGGCCAGATCCACACCATCGGCCTCTGGGTGATCGAGGAGGCCTGCCGGCAGCTGCAGGAGTGGCACCGCCAGGGGCTGCGGCTGGGAAAACTGGCGATCAACATCTCGCCGCTCCAGCTGGGGGCCGAGCATCCATCCCTCTCCGAGCTGCTGGCCGGGGCGCTGAGCGCCTACGGCCTGGTGCCGGAGAATCTCGAGCTGGAGATCACCGAAACGGCCCTGCTGAACGATCCCGAGCGTGCGGGGGAGCAGCTGCGACAGCTCGCCGAGAGCGGCTTCAGCCTGGCGATCGACGATTTCGGCACGGGCTACTCGTCCCTGGCCATGCTCCACTCCCTGCCCCTCGACAAGCTCAAGATCGACCGGTTCTTCGTGGAACGGCTGGGCAACGACGACGCCGATCTGGCCATCGTCAAGGCCACCATCGTGATGGCCAAGGAGCTGGGGCTGATGACCCTGGCGGAAGGGGTGGAAACCGCCGAGCAGCTGGGGATGCTGCGCAACCTCGGCTGCGACCAGTTCCAGGGCCACCTGCTGGGCAAGCCGATGCCCGCCAGGGACTTCGGCGCCCTGCTGCGCGGCGCGGCGGTGCCCTGATCTCTCCGTCTACCAGCTGACCCCGTGCAGCTTGGGCAGGGGGGCGGTCTTGGAGGTGACGGCGAACAGCCGGGGGATGCGGTGGCTGTTGTACACCCGGAACTCCCGCACCACGCTGGCGCCCTCCTCGCGCACGGCCTGGTTGAGCACCAGGGAGCCGTCGGGGTCGGAGACGGAACGGTGGAACGTGCCGGGAGGGATGCGCAGGATGTCGCCGCCGCAGTCGAGGCGAACGATGTGATACGGGTAGTTCCAGCCGAGATTGACCAGGAAGAAGGTGCGGCCGCCATGCATGGCGAGCAGGTTGTCCTCCTGGTGGGGGTGGAGATAGAACTGCCAGCTGCCGGTCTCCTGGCAGTCCGGCGGGCTCACCGCCGGGCCCGAGTGGACCACCAGATCCCGCTTGTTCGAGCTGGGCACGGTGATGTCGAAGAAGCGCACCGAGGGGGTGTCGCGGAACTTCTCGTAGGGGATCAGCTCGAACATCGGAGCCGGGCGGGGACCCTGGCTGGCCCCGGAGGGACTGTGGTCCTGCAGCTCGTCTCTCGACGGGACGGTGGCGGTCATGGGAGCGACTTCGTCAGAAGCCTCTGCGGTCTCTTCAGTGAACCTAATCCTGGCGGGGTCCCACGGTGAGATCGGCTACGAAAGCCCGCCGGGCCTGGGCCAGTTCCAGCGCTGGAGTGCACTCCGACCCCACCGGGGCGGAACGCCCAGCCGCGGCCGGAACTTGCTTGAATGCCCGCCGTATCGGGACCAGCTTCAGAACGGCACGCCATGGCCACGTCGCAGATCATGCGCAGTCGCACCCTGGGCGGAGTCGCCCGGGATCTCCCCCGCCAGCTGGCCCTCGGCCTCGGCCTTGGTGCCGTCGTCGCCGCCGTCCCCGCCGCCGCCCTGGCCCAGAGCCGCCCGCCGGTGGCCCGCCCCACCGTCTCGGTGCCCGCCTTCAAGAACACCGTCACCCAGCCCACGTGGTGGTGGCAGGGTCCGGTGGCCGATGATCTGGCCGCCGCCCTGGCCAACGAGCTGCAGGGCACCGGCACGCTGCAGGTGGTGGAGCGGCGCCAGCTCAAGGACGTGCTTTCCGAGCAGGAGCTGGCGGAACTGGGGATCGTCAAGAAGGGCCCCGACGCCGCCCGCAGGGGTCAGATGCGCGGCGCACGCTACATCGTGCTGGGAACGGTCACCTCCTACGAAACCAACGTGGAGCAGAAGCAGTCGGGCAGCAGCTTCGGCCTGCTGGGCTTCGGCAAGCAGAACCAGCAGGTGGAGACGAAGGACTACGTGGCGATCGACATCCGCGTCGTGGACAGCTCCACCGGCGAGGTGGTCGGATCCCGCACCGTGGAAGGCCGTGCCAGCAACACGGCCAGCGCCAGCGCCAGTGGCGTGAGCCTGCTGCCGGCGGCGGGTCTGGCCCTCTGGCTGGCACCGAACATGGGCCGCACCGGCCAGGCCCTCACCGGTGCCGCCGGCACGCTCAACTTCGGCAGCAACCAGTCCCAGGCCCAGCGCACGCCCGCCGGCAAGGCCATCCGGGCGGCCCTGGTCGACGCCTCCGAGTACGTGAGCTGCGTCCTGGTGCCCCAGGGGGACTGCCTGGCCCGTTTCGAAGAGCAGGACCAGCAGCGCCGCCAGCGCACCAGGGGCGTCCTCCAGCTGGACTGAGCCCAGGGGCCCGCCCGCCGGCTTCCTAGGGTTCGGGTTCCGCCTGGGGCCGGGTCCATGGGCCGCCACGACCACTGCTTCGGCTTCGAGGCCGACTTCGTCGGTGACCTGCGCTGCATCCCCATGGCGGTGCGGCGCAAGCTCGATCTGGTGGGGGTCAAGCTGAAGCTGGTGCACTGGAGCGACCTCGACGAGGGGGAACGGCAGCGGCTGCTGGCCTGGCCCGACGACCCCGCGGCCCTGGCGGATCTGGACCGCTGGCTCGAGCGGCGCACGGCCGCCATGGACGCCGGCGTCGCCGGCCGGCTGGAGCCCGCCCGCGGCGCCCCCTGGCAACAGGGCAACGAGCCCCCGGAGGTGCTGCTCGCCTCCTGCCGCCAGCTGGGGCTGACCCTGCCCCGCCACGCCTGGGGGGAGCTCGATGAGCTGCAGCGCTTCGCCCTGGTGAAGCTCAGCCATCCGGGCCATGAGCACCGCAACCTGCCCCGGGCCCTGGCGGAATTCGGTCTGGTGGCACCGGATCCCGACGGTTCGCCGCTGCCATGAGCGGTCTGCGGGCCTGCCTGCTCAGCGGCGGCGCCAGCCGCCGCATGGGCACGGACAAGGCCCTGCTGCCCCATCCCGCCGGGGACACCTGGCTGGAGTTCAGCCTCGGGCGACTGGCGGCGCTGCCGCTGCCGATCACCCTCGTCAGCCACCACCGGGCCCACCACGCCCTGGCGCGGCCCCGGCGGGACGGGCTGGGCCAGCCGATCACGGTCCTGGAGGAGCCACCGCCCCGGGAGGGGCCGCTGCTGGCCCTCGACCGGCTGATGGCGCACCACCCCGGCCAGGACCTGCTCCTCTGCCCGGTGGACATGCCCTGGCTGGAGACCGCCGCCCTCGAGGCCCTGCTGGCGGCCGCCTCCGGTCGCGCCGCCATCCACCTGGCCCACGACGGCCGGCGGCTGCAGCCGCTGCTGGGGGTCTACCCGGCCCATCCGGGCCGGTGCCGCCGGCTGCGGGCCTTCACGGCGGCGGGGGGCCGGCGGCTGCAGGACTGGCTGGCGGCAGAGCTGGTGGTGCCGGTGCCCCTGCCGGCCGCGGGGCTGCGGAACGCCAACCGACCCGACGACGCCACCGGCCTCTGGCCCTAGCTTTCCTGCCATGGCGGAGCGTCCCCTGGATCTGCATGGCCGGCCCCTGGGGGTGCTGCGGCTGTCGTTGACGGCCCGCTGCAACCTGGCCTGCCCCTACTGCTGTCCGGATCTCGAGGATCCGCCCGACCTGCTGACCCTGGCGGAGCGGGTGGCCCTGGTGGAGGCGACCGTGGGCCTGGGGGTGCACACCCTGCGCCTCACCGGCGGCGAGCCCCTGCTGCACCGGCGCCTCGAGGAGCTGATCGCCGCCCTGCAGCCGCTGCGGCGGCGTGACCCCGGTGATCCCCGCGGCGCCCTGCGGGAGATCGCCCTCACCAGCAACGGGGTGCTGCTCAGTGCCGGGCGGGCGCGGCAGCTGAAGGCGGCGGGGCTTGACCGGATCACCCTCAGCCTCGATGGCACCGATGGGGCCAGCGTGGCCCGCATGGCCGGCCTCCCCGGCGCGGCCGCCGGCGAGGCCGTGCTGGCGAAGGTGCTGGCGGCGATCCGGCATGCCAGGGAGGCTGGCTTCGACCCGGCCCGGGGCGCCCTGAAGCTGAACGCGGTGATCACCCGCTCGGGCAATGGCGACCAGCTGCTGCCCCTGGCGGCGCTGGCCCGGGAGAAGGGGCTGGAGCTGCGCCTGATCGAATTCATGGACGTGGGCAACCGCAACGGCTGGTCGCCGGCGCAGGTGCTGCCGGCGGCCGAGATGGTGGCCCGCATCGGGGCGGCCTGGCCGCTGGAGCCGCTGGGACGGGCGCCCCACGGCACCGCCGGCCGCTGGCGCTACCGCGACCGCCCCGCGGCTGCTGCCGGAGCCGATGGCGGCGCCCACCTGGCGGTGGTGGCTTCGATCACGGCACCCTTCTGCGGCGACTGCAACCGGCTGCGGATCACCGCCGACGGGGTGGCCTACAGCTGCCTGTTCGCCGCCGACGGCACCGATCTCAGGCCCTGGCTGCGGCCCCGGCCCGAACCGGGCCGGCTGCGGCAGGCGCTGGAGGGGCTGTGGCGCGCCCGCCGCGACCGCTGGAGCGAGGAGCGGCAGGAGGCGGTCGACCAGCGGCCGGCGCCGGCGGAGATGGCCTACCTGGGGGGCTGATCGGCGTCGGCCGGCTCCCCGGCCATGCGCAGGCCCCGGTCGTGAATCAGCTGGGCCACCAGGCCGGTCCAGCCCGTCTGGTGACTGGCGCCCAGGCCGGTGCCGTCATCGCCGTGGAAGTACTCGTGGAACAGGTGCAGCCGCTGGCCTTCGGCATCGGTGAGGAAGGCGGCGGCGGCGCCGTAGGCCGGCGGCGGCTCGCCGGGGCGGGGCAGGAACAGGCCGATGAGCCGCTCGCTGATCAGGGCGGCGGCCTGCTGCAGGCTGAGCCACTGGCCGGAGCCGGTGGGGCATTCCACCTGGAAGCCGTCACCGGCGTAGCGGTGGAACTGCTGCAGCGCCTCGATCAGCAGATGGTTGACGGGGAACCACACCGGGCCGCGCCAGTTGGAGTTGCCGCCGAACAGGCCGGAGCGCGATTCCGCCGGCTCGTAGCCCACCCGGTGCTCCCGGCCTTCGAAGCGAAACACGTAGGGGTGGTCGGCATGGTGGCGGGAAAGGGAGCGGATGCCGTGGTCGCCGAGGAACTCGGCCGGATCGAAGAGGCGCGTCAGGATGCGCCGGAAACGGTCCTCCGCCACGAAGCGGTTGGGGCTGAGGTAGGTGAGGGCCAGCAGGCGGCGGGCCTTCTGCCCCCTGGTCTCCATGCAGGCCACGTTGACCTTGAGATCGGGCCGGTGCTGGATGAACCACTCCAGCCGCGCCCGGAAGGCCGGCAGCCGCTCGAGCACCTCCGGTTCGAGGATGGCGATGGCGAACAGGGGGATCAGCCCCACCATCGAGCGGATCTTCAGCGGCAGCCGCTGGCCGTCCGGCAGGTGGAGCACGTCATGGAAGAAGCCGTCCCCGTCGTCCCAGAGGTGGTGGCCACCGTCGCTGCCGGAGGCATTCATGGCCGCGGCGATGTAGAGGAAGTGCTCGAAGAACTTCGTCGCCATGTCCTCGTAGACGGGATTCTCCTGCGCCAGCTCCAGGGAGATCGTGAGCATGTTGAGGCAGAACATGCCCATCCAGCTGGTGCCATCGGCCTGCTCGATGAAGCCCCCGGTGGGCAGCGGGGCGCTGCGATCGAACACCCCGATGTTGTCGAGGCCGAGGAAGCCGCCCTGGAAGATGTTGTTGCCCTCCGCGTCCTTGCGGTTCACCCACCAGGTGAAATTGAGCAGCAGCTTCTGGAACACCCGCTCCAGGAACGGCCGGTCGCCCCTGCCCGTGGCCCGCTTCTCCAGGCTGTACACCTGCCAGGTGGCCCAGGCGTGCACCGGCGGGTTGACGTCGCCGAAGGCCCACTCGTAGGCGGGCAGCTGGCCGTTGGGGTGCATGAACCACTCCCGGGTCAGCAGGTCGAGCTGGTGCTTGGCGAAGCCGGGATCCACCAGGGCGAGGGGCACGCAGTGGAAGGCCAGATCCCAGGCGGCGAACCAGGGGTACTCCCAGCCGTCGGGCATCGACAGCACGTCGTCGGCATGGAAGTGGGGCCATAGGTGGTTGCGGCCGTGGCGGCGGGAAGGCGGCGGCGGGGTGGCCGCATCCCCCGCCAGCCAGTCGCGGATCCCGTAGAGGTAGGTCTGCTTGCTCCAGAGCAGGCCGGCGAAGGCCTGGCGCTGCAGCTCCCGCCGTTCGGGCGGCAGCCCGGGCGGATGCAGGGCTGCGTAGAAGGCGTCGGCCTCCCGCTGCCGCTGCCGGCTGATGGCCTCGAACCCGGCACCGAGGGGATCATCCGTGAGCCGGCGATCCACCAGCCGCAGCTTCAGCACCCGGGTTTCCCCTGCCGCCAGGGGCAGGATGTAGTGGAGCGACGCCTTGGTGCCGACGCCCTCGGGATTCACCGCCCCCCGATCGCCCGCCACCACCCGGTCGTTGATGCCGTCCTTCACGTAGGGGCCGGCGTTGGCGGTGCCGAACAGCCGGCGGGCGTTGGTCTCGTTGTCGGTGGCCAGCAGCTCGGCCGGCTGCTCGGCGTGGAGCCAGAAGGTGCCCATCTCGGGGTGGGTCGCGGCCAGGGTCCGCCAGGGCACGGGCCGGGGGGACCCGGGCGCCGGCGGCGCGGCGGGCTCGGCCGCCGGCTCCGGCGCAACGGGCCGGATCGAGGGGCGCGGTTCCTCGCCGCCCCAGCTCCAGGTGTTGCGGAACCAGAGGGTGGGCAGCAGGTGCAGGGTGTGGGGATCGGGGCCGCGGTTGGTGACGCACAGGCGGATGAGGATGTCGTCCGGGGCCCCCTTGGCGTAGGTCACCTCGATGTCGCAGAAGCGGTCGCCGGTGAAGATGCCGGTGTCGAGCAGTTCGTATTCGGGCGCGTCGCGGCCGCGGCGGCCGTTCTCCGCGATCAGGTCCTCGTAGGGGAAGCGGCCGTGGGGGTAGCGGTACAGCGCCCTCATCCAGCTGTGGCTGGGGGTGCTGTCGCGGTGGAAGTAGATCTCCTTGACGTCCTCGCCATGGTTGCCCTGGGGGCCGCTGAGCCCGAACAGCCGTTCCTTGAGGAAGGGGTCGCGGCCGTTCCAGAGGGCGAGGGCGAAGCAGAGGCGCTGGTGGTTGTCGCACAGGCCCAGCAGGCCGTCCTCCCCCCAGCGGTAGGCGCGGGAGCGGGCCTGCTCGAAGGGGAAATGCTCCCAGGCGTTGCCGTCGGCGCTGTAGTCCTCCCGCACCGTGCCCCACTGGCGGTCGCTCAGGTAGGGCCCCCAGCGGCGCCAGCGGGCTTCGCGGCGATCGTCGGCGGCGAGCCGTTGCCGCTCCGCCGCCCCCTCCGGCACTTCCGCCGCCCCTGCCGGGGCGTCAGACGCCATGGCCGGCGGTCAGCGCCCCCCGCACCAGCACCGGCACCCGCTTGAAGGCCGGGGTGCCGCAGCGGGGGTCGACCACGGCCTTCATCAGCACGTTCACCTCCGGGTAGAACATCAGGGCGGCGCCCTCGCGGATCTCGCCGGGGATGATCTCGACCCCCTCCAGGGCGCCCGCCTCCCCCTGCACCGTCACCCGCTGGTGGGCCGCCAGGCCGCAGCGGCGCAGGTCGGCCCGGTTCATCAGGATCGTGTGGCGGTGGGGCATGCCCCGGTAGCTGTCGCCGGCCTTGTAGACGACGGTGTTGTGCTGGCCGTAGCTGCGGGCCGTGATCAGGGCCAGCACCAGACCCGTTTCCCCGGGCCCGAGGCCGCCGAAGTGCGCCGGCTCCGGCAGCGACAGCTCGGGCAGGGGGGTGGGCGCCATCCGGGCCCGGCCGCTGGGGGTGGGGAAGTGGGGGCGATCGAACAGGCGCCCTTCGACGCTGAACTCCTGCCGGGTGGCATCGATGCGGGCGATCGGGCCGTAGCCGGGCACGGTGCGGCCGATCAGTTCCCGCACGTAGGCCGGATCCTGCAGCCGCCCCCAGTCGATCGGGTCGCTGCCCATCCGCCGCCGGGCCAGTTCCGCCAGGAAGGCCACCTCGCTGATCAGGTCGGCGCTGCGCAGGTGGGTGGTGCCCGGTTCGTTGAGGCGCACGTAGTTGTTGCCCGATTCGGTGGTGGTGCGGTGCGGCGTCTCGAAGCGGTTGAACACCGGCAGCACCAGGGTCTGGCGGGCGGCCAGGCCGTGGAAATGGCCCTGGTTGGGCTTGGTGGCCAGGTACAGGATCGTGTCGATGCGGCCCAGGGCCCGCTTCGCCTCGCCGCTGTCGGGGTTGGCGCCCCAGAGGTTGCCCCCCAGGCACAGCAGGCTGTCGACCCGGCCGGCATCGGCGGCTTCGATCAGGGCGCGGGTGTCGTAGCCGGGCACCCGGCTCAGGGGCCGGCCCAGCAGCTGCTCCAGGGCCTGCTGCATCTCCGAGCGCAGCTTGACGCTGACCCCCATCGAGCCGAAACCCTGGACGTTGGAGTGGCCCCGGATCGGCATGGTGCCGGCGCCGGGCCGGCCCACGTTGCCGCTGAGCAGGGCGGTGTTGGCGATCGCCTGCACGTTGTCGATGCCGTTGGCGTGGTGGGTGATGCCCATCGCCCAGGCGAACACCACCCCCCGGGCCGCGGCGATCACGGCGGCGGCGTGCTCCAGCTCCTGCCGGCTCAGGCCGCAGCTGGCGGTGATCGCTTCCCAGGAGGTGCTCTCCAGCTGTGTCAGCAGCGCCTCCCAGCCCTCGGCGTGGGCGGCCAGGAAATCGCGCTTCACGGCGCCGGCCTCCAGCAGGGCCTTCTGCAGCCCCAGGAACACGGCCGTGTCGCTGCCGGGCACGGGCTGCAGGAACAGGGAGGCGATCTCCGAGCCCGCCAGCATCGAGCGGATCGGGAAGGCGGGGGAGCCGAACTTGAGCAGCCCCACCTCGATCACCGGGTTGATGACGAGCACCGTGCCGCCCCGCTGGCGCAGCTTGATCAGCTCGTTCATCAGCCGCGGGTGGTTGGCCGGGGCGTTGGAGCCCACCAGCACCACGCAGTCGGCCTGCTGCAGGCTCTCCAGGCTCACCATCGAGGTGCCGGAGCCGAAGATGGCATTCAGCCCCACGGTGGAGGGGGCGTGGCAGAGGTCGGAGCAGTCGGCCAGGTTGTTGGAGCCCATGGCCCGCAGCAGCAGCTGCAGCAGGTAGGCCGCCTCGTTGGAGGAGCGGCCCGAGCTGTAGGAGGCCACCCGCTCCGGCGGGCGCCGGAAGGCCGCTTCGGCGATGGCGAACACGTCGTCCCAGCCGATGCGCTCGTAGTGGCTGCCGCCTTCCCGCAGCAGCAGGGGGTGGCTGAGGCGGCCGAGGCGGTCGGCCTCCATCGAGGTGAGCTGCTGGAGGTCCGCCAGGCTGCGGCGGCCGAACACCCCCTCGCTCACCGCCGGCTGCAGCTCGGCCATGATTGCCTCGACGCTCTTGAGGCAGCGCTGCAGCGGCTCCCCCAGCTCGTCGACGAAGCCGCCGTGCTGGCCGCCGGTGCCCCAGGCGCAGGAGAGGCAGGCGCTCTTGTGGTTGAGGGTCTGCCAGAGCTTGGGGCCCTGCGGCGAGAGGGTGGCCCTGGCCCAGCCATCGATCAGGGGCCAGCCGCCGCCCTGGCCGGGGGTGGCGGGTTCGGCGGGGCTGGCGTTGTCGCTCATGGGGCCGGCCGTTGGTGCCCCTCACTCTGGCTGCTGGGGCTTCGCTGTGGGGGCCTGGGGCCCCCTCCGGATGGCGCCGGGCCCGGCGAGAATCGGATCTCCCAGCGATCCCCATGCTCCGCCATTTCGACCACGTCACCGTCGTCGTGCGCGACCTGGCGGCGGCCCGGCACTTCTTCGGCCTGCTGGGCTTCGTGGAGGACAAGGCCGTGCTGATCAGCGGTCCCCAGTTCTCGGCCTACATGGGCGTGGAGGGCCTCGAGGCCGACCACGTGACGCTGGTGCTGGCCGGCGCCACGCCGCGGCTGGAGGTGCAGCTGCTGCACTACCGCCACCCGGACCCCCTGCCCGAGCCGGCCATGGACAACCTGGCCCGGGTGGGGTTCAACCACATCTGCTTCGCCGTCGACGACCTGGAGGCCGCGGTGGCCCGGCTGCAGGCCGGGGGTGTCCAGCTGCGCAACGCGGTGATGGAGTTTCACCACCGCAAGCTGGTGTTTCTGCGGGGCCCGGAGGGCATCACCGTGGAGCTGGCGGAATGGAAGGGCGCCGCCGCCCCCTAGCTGGCGACGGCCAGCAGCGCATCCAGCCGACCCTGGCGCTCCAGGGCGTAGAGGTCGTCGCAGCCGCCCACATGGGCGTCGTCGATGAAGACCTGGGGCACCGAGCGCCGACCGTCGCGGCCCCGGGCCACCATCGCGTCGCGGGCGTCCTCGTCGCCGTCGATCACGTACTCGGTGTAGGTGACGCCCTTGCGGTCCAGCAGCTGCTTGGCCCGGATGCAGAACGGGCAGAAGCGCCAGGTGTAGATCTCGACCTTGGGCATGGAGGGCACACGGGGTGGGGCGGAACCGGTTGATTCTGTCGAAATCGGCGCCGATCGTCCGTCATGGAGATGACGCCCGCCCTCCGGGAGCGCGCGCCACCCCCCCCCAACCCCGCGAATCCCCCCATGCAGTACGCCGTTCTGATCTACGAAACCGAGCAGGACTTCGCCGAGCGCCCCGGCCTGATGCCCGCCTATGCCGCCTACACCCAGGCCCTGGCCGAGGCTGGCCATATGGCCGGTGGCGAGGCCCTGCAGTCCCCCCACACCGCCACCACCGTGCGCCTGCGCCACGGCGAGCGTCAGGTGCAGGACGGGCCCTTTCCCGACAGCAAGGAGCAGCTGGGCGGCTTCTTCCTGATCGATGTGCCCGACCTCGACGCCGCCCTCACCTGGGCCGCCCGCTGCCCGGGGGCGGAACGCTGTGCCGTGGAGGTGCGGCCCGTGATCACCAGGGAAGCCCCCTGAGATGGAGGGCCGGCGGGCGGCGGAACTGGCGGCACGGCAGTCCTTCGGCAAGCTGGTGGCCTGGCTCACCGCCCGCTGCGGCGATGTGGCGGCCGCCGAGGACGCCCTCGGCGAGGCCTTCCTCGCCGCCCTGCGGCGCTGGCCCGTCGAGGGGGTGCCCCGGGCCCCCGAGGCCTGGCTGCTGGTGGTGGCCCGCCGGCGCCTGATCGACCGGGCCCGCCGCGACCGGACCCTGGAGCAGCTGCTGCCGGAGCTGGGCGCCTTCGCCGTCGTCACCGACCCCGATACGCCAGAGAACGCCATGGAGTTCCCCGACGAGCGGCTGCGGCTGCTGTTCCTCTGCGCCCACCCGGCGATCGATCCGGGGATCCAGGCGCCGCTGATGCTCCAGACCGTCCTGGGGCTCAACGCCTCCCGGATCGCCGCCGCCTTCCTGGTGGCGCCGGCCACCATGGGCCAGCGGCTGGTGCGCGCCAAGGCCAAGATCCGCGAGGCCCGCATCCCCTTCGTGCTGCCGGACGCCGAGGCCCTGCCCGCCCGCTCGGCGGCGGTGCTGCAGGCGATCTACGCGGCCTACACCACCGGCCGGAATGGTGAGGGCGGCGATGGCCGCTCCCGGGGGCTGACCCAGGAGGCGGTGCTTCTGGCGCGGCTGTGCGCCGCCCTGCTGCCCGAGGAGCCGGAGGCCCGCGGCCTGCTGGCCCTGCTGCTGCACGGCGAGGCGCGCCGCGGGGCCCGGCGGGCCGCCGACGGCCGCTACGTCCCGCTGCTGGAGCAGGATCCGGCCCTGTGGAACGGCGCCCTGATCGCCGAGGCGGAGGCGGCCCTGACCCATGCCTCCCGGGCGGGGCGGCCCGGGCGCTTCCAGCTGGAGGCGGCGATCCAGTCGCTCCATGCCCACCGCGCCGTCAGTGGCACGGTGGACTGGCCCGCCCTGCTGGCGCTCTACGACGCCCTGCTGGCCCTGGCCCCGAGTGCGGGGGCCCGGGTGAGCCGGATCGTCGTGCTGGCGGAGCTGGCCGGCCCGGCCGGCGCCCTGATCGAGCTGGAGGCGCTGGCCACCGTCGACCCGGCCCTGGGGGACCACCAGCCCTGGTGGGCGCTGCGGGCCCATCTGCTGCAGCGGACCGGCCAGGCCGGCGCGGCCCGCCAGGCCTACCGGCGCGCCATCGATCTGGCGGATGATCCGGCCGTGCGAGCGTTCCTGCAGCGACGGGCGGACACCCATGCAGGCTGATCTGCCCGTTGGCCTGACGGCCTACAAACGCACCCCCACTTTCGATGCCGCCACCGTGCCGGCGGCGTTGCGGGCGCAGCACAGCACGCGAGCGGGGGTGTGGGCCCGGGTCGTGGTGCTGGAGGGCTCGCTGCCGTTCCGGTTCCTGGAGCCCCGCGAGGAACTGGTGCTGCTGACGCCCGAACGGCCCGGGATCGTGGCGCCCACCCAGCGGCACCAGGCCGAGCCCGGCCCCGGGGTGCGGTTCTACGTGGAGTTCCATCGAGCGGAGCCGCCGCCGCCGTCGTCGCCTCAGACCGCCTGACGGGGCCGGATCCCGTATTTGAGGCGCACCTCCTCCAGGGGCAGGGGGAAGTCGTCCCAGGGATCCCAGTCGCTGATCAGGTCCCGGGTGACACCCAGGCCGTGCTCCAGGCCGCGGAAGATCACCTCCGGATCCGCCTGGCCGGTCTCGGCGGCTGTGACGGGGGTGGAGCCGATGCCCAGCTGGAACTGGGCCAGGGCGAACAGGATCGTGAAGAAGGGGTCGTTGCGGCCGAAGCCGGCCTGGAAGCCGAGCACACCGCACTCTTCGCTCGCCGTGGTGCCGTAGCCGCCGAGCACGTGGCAGCAGTCGTGGCGCACCACCGGTGGCGGCGGCCCGCCCAGCTCGCCGGGAACGCTGAAGCCGTTGCTGTCGATGAAGGCCAGGTAGGCCCGGCCCAGGGTGCCGTGGGGCAATTCCGCCAGGGCCCGGTAGCGCCCGGCAAGAGCAGGGTCCTCCCGCTTCAGGATCGAGCGGGCGATCTGCAGGGCGCCGGCGGGGCCCTCATCGCGCAGGTAGGCCGCGGCGGCCCCCCGCTGGAAGCTGCGGCGGGCGATGTCGAGGCGCACCAGGTTGAACTGGTGGTCGAGCACGTGGCGGAAGGCCTGCACCGGGGCGTCATCGATCGCCAGCGCCCGGGCGGTGGCCTCGAGCCGGGCCAGGACGTCCTCGCCCGGGGAGTCCTCCAGCAGGGCCAGCACGGTCATGCCCCGCAGGATCCGCTGGCGCCATTCGCTTTCGGGCACCGCCGCCGCCAGCTGCTCCGGCGTGAGGGGGGCCAGCGCATCGAGGGGGATGGGCAGGTGGATCAGGTGGTCGCGGATGGCCGTGATCGTGCGCAGGGCGATGGGGCTGGGGGGCCCGTCCACGGAGGCGATCGCCAGCAGGCTGCCCAGGCCGGCCCGGCCGATGGCCTCACGGCGTTCCGGGGGCGGTTGCAGGGAAAGACGTGGGCCCATGGCGTTCAGGCCAGCTCGAAGCGATCGAGGTCCATCACCTTGCTCCAGGCCGCCACGAACGCCGCCAGGAAGCGCGCGGCGCCATCGGCGGCGGCGAACACCTCGGCGATCGCCCGCAGCTGGGCGTTGGAGCCGAAGATCAGGTCGACGCGGCTGGCGGTCCACTTCAGATCACCGGTGTGGCGATCACGGCCCTCGAAGGTCTCCTGGGCCTCGGAGGTCGCCGTCCAGGTGGTGCCCATGTCGAGCAGGTTGACGAAGAAGTCGTTGCTGAGGGTCTCGGGGCGGTGGGTGAAGACCCCGTGGCGTGACTTGCCGTGGTTGGCATCGAGCACCCGCAGGCCCCCCACCAGCGCCGTCATCTCCGGGGCGGTGAGGGTGAGCAGCTGGGCCCTGTCGATCAGCAGCTCCTCGGCGGCGGCCGGCAGGCCCGGCCGCAGGTAGTTGCGGAAGCCGTCGGCCTTCGGCTCGAGCACGGCGAAGGAGGCCACGTCCGTCTGCTCCTGGGCGGCATCCACGCGCCCGGGGGTGAAGGGCACCGTCACCGCGTGCCCGCCCCGCCGGGCCGCCTCCTCCACGGCGGCGCAGCCGCCCAGCACGATCAGATCGGCCAGGGAGATGCGCTTGCCGTTGGACTGGGAGCCGTTGAACTCCTGGCGGATCGCCTCGAAGGCCTCCAGGGCCCGGGCCAGCTTGGCGGGCTGGTTCACCTCCCAGTCCTTCTGGGGGACCAGCGCCAGCCGGCCGCCGTTGGCGCCGCCGCGCTTGTCGGAGCCGCGGAAGCTGGCGGCCGCGGCCCAGGCGGTGGCCACCAGCTGGGAGATGGGCAGCCCCGTCGCCAGGATCCGCCCCTTGAGGGCGGCGATGTCGTCCGCGTCCACCAGGGGATGGTCGACGGGCGGAATCGGGTCCTGCCAGAGCATCACCTCCTCCGGCACCAGGCTGCCCAGGTAGCGGGAGCGGGGCCCCATGTCCCGGTGAACGAGCTTGAACCAGGCGCGGCGGAAGGCCTCCCCCAGCTGCTCGGGGTCGGCATGGAACCGCCGGGAGATCTCCAGGTAGGCCGGATCGACCCGCAGGGACAGGTCGGTGGTGGCCATCATCGGCGCGTGGCGCTTCGACGGGTCGTGGGCGTCGGGCACGGTGCCGGCCGCCGCCGGATCGGTGGGCCGCCACTGCCAGGCGCCGGCCGGACTCTTCTCCAGCGCCCACTCGTAGCCGAACAGGTTGTCGAAGTAGCCGCCGTCCCACTGGATGGGGTTGGTGGTCCAGGCGCCCTCCAGGCCGCTGGTGGTCGTGTCGTCCCCCTTGCCGCTGCCGAAGCGGTTGCGCCAGCCCAGGCCCTGCTCCTCCAGGCCGGCGGCCTCGGGTTCCGGTCCCACCAGGTCCGGGTCGCCGGCGCCGTGGCACTTGCCGAAGGTGTGGCCCCCGGCGATCAGGGCCACGGTCTCCTCGTCGTCCATCGCCATGCGGGCGAAGGTCTCACGGATGTCCCGGGCGGCGGCGAGGGGATCGGGTTCGCCGTTGGGCCCCTCCGGGTTCACGTAGATCAGGCCCATCTGGACGGCACCGAGCGGGTCCTCCAGCTGGCGGTCGCCGCTGTAGCGCCGGTCCCCCAGCCATTCGGTCTCCGGGCCCCAGTCGATGTCGATCGGCGGCTCCCACACGTCCTGCCGGCCCCCGGCGAAGCCCAGGGTGGGCAGGCCCATCGACTCGATGGCGCAGTTGCCCGCGAAGATGATCAGGTCGGCCCAGGAGAGGGCGCTGCCGTACTTCTGCTTGATGGGCCAGAGCAGGCGCCGCGCCTTGTCGAGGTTGCCGTTGTCCGGCCAGCTGTTGAGGGGGGCGAAGCGCTGGGTGCCGGAGCCGCCACCGCCGCGGCCGTCGTGGATGCGGTAGGTGCCGGCGCTGTGCCAGGCCATGCGCACGAAGAACGGCCCGTAGTGGCCGTAGTCGGCCGGCCACCAGTCCTGGGAGGTGGTCATCAGCGCGAACAGGTCCTGGCGCAGGGCCTCCAGGTCGATGGTGCGGAACGCCGCGGCGTAGTCGAAGCCGCTGCCCATCGGATCGGCCTGGGGCGCGTGCTGATGCAGCACCGCCAGGTTCAGCTGCCGGGGCCACCAGTCGCGGTTGGAGCGGGCCCCGGCCGTGCTGCCCCGAAGGCTGCCGTGCAGGAAGGGGCATTTCCCGCCGGAGTCGGCACCGGTGGTCGGGGACAGTCCGTCCATCGGCGGCTGCAGCGTGTGTGCCGAATGTAGGTGTGAAATCCCGTGGGGTCAGCAGTGCACGGCTGCCGAGGTACCGAGTCCCGCGACATGGGCGATCGTCACGTGATCGGGCAGGGTCCTGGGTTTCTCTGCCGCGGCGGAATCTGCACAAGCTCCACTCTTGCCAATCGCCAAGAGGTGCGAAGAAAAGATATGTGAAGATGCCATTCAATGGATAGGCTCAATATGGCGCCATCGTTACGCTCGCTGAAATGTAGGCGTCGTAATCCATGGGCTTTTGGTTGTCTGGTGTGCGACGTCGACGCAGCGTCAGGGGCCTCGACAGCTCGCGATGGTGGAAGCCTGGCGTGCTGCTGGTGCTTGCCATGGCCCTGGTCGTGGCTGTCGATGCGGCGGCTGCCGTTGCGGTCGCTGCTGAAGGCGACGCCGGGATTCTTCTGAATGAGCGAGACCAGTACATCCTGAGATATGTCATCTATCTCTCGGTGTTGATTGGTGGGGGCCTGGGAGGGTTCATCTACAGCATCAGCCGGAATCGCGGATTCATCGTTCCCCACTGGGTCGCCCATGAAGTGGAGGCCCAGTCGGGCCTTGTGCCGCAAGGCGGCGATGGGGCGCTGCGGCACGCCCCAAGGGGCAGCACGACGACGAAGTCGACCTACACAAAGTATGATCTTGGAACCCTTGCTGACATCATCGTTGGAGTTGGCGGTGGGATCATCATCTTCAACCTGGTCCCCCAGGTCGGGGATTCTGATCTATTCGAGAGCCTGCTGAACCAGCGAGCCAACCTTGGGTCGGCCGTGAGCGAGGTCATGAAGATCCTGGCTCTGTCGTTGATCGGCGGGTTTGCAGGTATCAGCCTGTTTGATGAAGCCGCCAAGCGCATCAGCCGGCAGCTGGAGGAGACGCAGACGGATGTGATCTTCAATCGCGGCAAGATCCAGGAGCTGCAGAAGAACGATCGACAGGAATCCGATATTCAGTTTCTGCTGGGCCCACTGCTTGATCCCTCCCTGCAGCCGCTCAGTGACTCGCAGAATGATGCCCTTCGTGGCCATGTGCTGAAGGCGCCTCTCAACATCCGAAACATGGTGTTTGATCGGCTCCAGAAGGCCCATGACGGCCATCAGATCACCGGCAAGGATGCGGCCCTCCTGGACGATGCCGAGATCGAGACCCGTATGACCCTGCAGCAGGGCCTGCTGGCGGGATTCGATGCCCTCATTGATGCCGCCAGGGAGCAGGCGCGCACCGGAGCAGGGGATGATGCCTTCCTGCACCGCTATCTCGCTCACCGGGGCTTCGTTCACCTTCAGCTCGGCGCCGGCAGTGAACGGCTGGCTGGCCTGGCCGGCAAGGCCAGCCAGCACTGGCGCGAAGCCGAGGACAGTCTCACGCAGGCGATCGACCTGAGGGACCGCAACGCCGCTGACAGACAGATGTACTGGCACTACAGTCTGCAGCGGATGGTGGCCCGCTTCAAGCTCGGCGACACCGCTCCGATCGAAGCTGAAATCAAGCAACCGGAGGTGCAGCCATGGCTCCGAAAGAGTCGTGGCATTGTTCATGCCGTCCTCAAGACACTGCCGGAGGACTTTGTCTCCTTCCTGAACGGACCCTTGCCTGAATTGTTCGAGGGAGAGGATGTCACTCCCCTGCAGCGGATCCAACGCGCAGGAGCCCTCTGATGCCCTCCATCACTGCCCTGGTGGATGCGGGCCTGAGCCCGGACCCAACCGCCGCCGCCGCCGACTCCTATGTCCCGGCGGGCCAGCAGCTCGCCGTCGACTGGATCCGGCCCAGCGATGACGGTGCGCTGGCGCTGGTGTGCCTGGCCGGTCCCTACACCTATCCGGGCGCCGGCAGGCCCCTTGCCAAAGGGACGATCCGCTATCTCAACCCGGCACGCTTTGAGATCCCCGCTGACGCCTGGCAGGGGGTTGGCCGACGTCCAGCCGCCGCCCCGCAGCCGGAGCCGGTCACCAGGGGGCTGCTGCCCCCGGAGGTGGCGGCACTCACCCACCATTACGAGGGCTGTCGGCTGGAGGCCTATCCGGATCCGAAAACCAACGGCAAGCCGATCACGATCGGCTGGGGCAGCACCTTTTACGAGGATCACCGCGAGATACGTCTGGGGGACCGCATCACCCAGCAGCAGGCCGATGCTTTGTATGAATTCAATTGCTATCACCGCTTTTGGAAGAAGCTGGAGGCCCGGATCCCCTTCTGGGAGGAGATGAACGACAGGCAGCGAGCCGCCCTCTGCAGCTTTGCCTATAACCTCGGCGCCGATTTCTATGGCGGCGCCGATTTCGACACGATCACCGCGTGCCTGCGTGATCGCCGCTGGGAGGCCGTGCCTGGTGCGCTGATGCTGTATCGCAATCCCAGGGACGCCCATGTGGTCGTCGGCCTGGGGCGGCGTCGGCGGGCCGAGGGCCTGGTGTGGATGGGGGCCGATCCCAACGAGGCCATCCGCCAGGCGGAACGGGAGATCAGCAGCGCCGAGGACGCCCGGCGCTGGGAGGAGACGCTGCGCGCCGCTCCCCCGTCCCCCGGCACCGCCAGTGCCAGGGCCATCGCCGAGCCGGCCTCCGGCGCTGAGCTGAAACTCCAGGACGTGATCGCCCGGAATCTGGTCATCGAGCATGGGGACATTCCCAGCCATCCGGCCCTCGCCACCCAGATCCAGCAGCGGCTGATCAGCCTCCGGTTGCTGGATCCACCCACCGGCGCCTTCGGACCCATCTCCACCGCCGCCCTGAGGACGTTCCAGCGGTTGATGAAGAGCGGCGAGGAGACCGTGCTCGGCCGTGCCACGGCGGAGCTGCTGATCGAAACGTCCCTCGATGAGCTGCCCCAGCCGTCCCTCGACCTCAGCGGTGGCGACCTGGCCGCCCGGATCGTTCAGTACATGCGCCAGAAGGGCTTCCAGGTGTTCACGGGGCCCGGGGAGCGGAACATCGTCTACGTCGAGGGGATGAATCCCGACGGCAGCCTCAACGCCGATCCCCCCAACCAGTTCAACGACCTGCGCCTGGTGATCGAATGCGCCGATGGCCGCCCGACGATCATCGGCCGATGGGAGGCCACCACCGAGCCCGGGAGCCACTACACCAACAACCCGATGAACCCCCGTGGTGCCGCGCGCATCCGGTTCGGTCAGTACCGCGCCTGGCAGGTCGGCCAGCATGGCCAGAGCAATCCCCATGAGGCCCTGGTCCAGGCCGCTCCGTTGACGGTCCACCGTGATGCCAACCGGGACTTCCAGCGCCCCGGCGATCAGGAGGACACCGGGTTGTTCGGCATCAACCAGCACTGGGGCTATGACCTGCCCCGCCAGGACATCGGCGAAGCCAGCGCCGGCTGCCTGGTGGGGCGCACCCGGGAGGGCCACCGTGAGTTCATGCGACTCATCAAGCAGGACCCCCGCTACCGGGCCAGTGCGGGCTTCCTGTTCAGCACCACGGTCATCGCCGGTGATGATCTGGCTCGGACGGTTCCCGGCTGACCCCGCCCCGTCGCCTCCCTGGCAGGAGGCCTGAACCGGGCACCCCCCCTACCCTGACGGGAACGCCACGGCTACGGCATGCCCACCTCCTTCGCCCTCATGCTCCTGGCGCTGCTGGATGCCTCGCCGCGGCTCGCTGAAGCCCAGCCGCAGAGCGGGGAACTCAGCCCGCGGGAGGAGTTCATGGTGATGGTGGGGGTGGGCTCCGGCTACATGAGCGCCCTCTGCAACCTGGAGAAGGACGGCTACATCGCGACGGCCACCCGCGCCAAGCTGGCCCAGGAACAGCTCGACGTCATCGGCGGCGACCCTTCCACCAAGGACGATCTGGAGGGAGTTCTGGCCGGCATGAAGGGCGTCGAGGAGGACAGATCGCTGTGCCCCAGCCAGGTGCTGCCGCCCCGCCGGAAATGAGCGGCGGCGGGGGACGCTGATGGAGCCGCGTCGGGGCCTGGCCGTGGTGCTGCCGGGGCTGGCGCGGCTGCTGGGCTACGAGCGCAGCTGGCTGCGGCCCGACCTGCTGGCGGGCCTCACCGTGGCGGCCTACCTGGTGCCCCAGTGCATGGCCTACGCCGAGGTGGCCGGTCTGGCGCCGGTGGCGGGGCTCTGGGCGATCCTGCCGCCCCTGCTCCTCTATGCCCTGCTGGGCTCGTCCCCCCAGCTGTCGGTGGGGCCGGAGTCCACCACCGCCGTGATGACGGCCGCGGCGGTCGGGCCGCTGGTGGCGGGGGATCCACTGATCTACGCGGGCTTCTCCAGCCTGCTGGCCCTGCTGGTGGGGCTGGTCTGCTGCGCCGGCGCCTGGGCCCGGCTCGGCTTCCTGGCCGATCTGCTCTCGAAGCCGATCCTGGTGGGCTACCTGGGGGGCGTGGCCCTGATCATGATCGGCGGCCAGCTGGGGCGGGTCAGCGGCCTCAAGCTGCAGGCGGCCGCCCTCCCCGGCGAGCTGGTGGAGCTGCTGGGCCGGCTGGGGGAGATCCACCGGCCCACCCTGCTGCTGGCCCTGGGGGTGCTGGTGTTCCTGCTGCTGGTGCAGCGGCGCTTCCCCCGGGCCCCGGGCCCCCTGCTGGCGGTGCTGCTGGCGATGGCGGTGGTGGCCGTGGGCCATCTCGATCAGCAGGGGGTGGCCGTGATCGGCGCCATCCCCGCCGGTCTGCCCCACCCCTCCCTGCCGCCCGCGGTGTCGGGCGCCCAGCTCCGCTCCCTGCTCACGGCGGCGGTGGGCATCGCCCTGGTGGGCTACTCCGACAACGTGCTCACGGCCCGCGCCTTCGCCGCCCGGGGCGGCTACCGCATCGATGCCAACCAGGAACTGCTGGCCCTGGGCACCATCAATCTGGGCAACGGGCTGATGCAGGGCTTCCCGGTGAGCAGCAGCGGCAGCCGCACCGCCATCGGCGATTCCCTCGGCAGCCGGTCCCAGCTGTTCTCCCTGGTGGCCCTTGCGATGGTGCTGGCGGTGCTGCTGTGGCTGCGGCCGGTGCTGGCCCTGTTCCCCACGGCGGCCCTGGGGGCGATCGTCATCTATGCCGCCCTGCGCCTGATCGACATCCCGGAGTTCCTGCGGCTGCAGCGCTTCCGCCCCAGCGAATTCCGGCTCGCCCTGATCACCCTGGTGGGGGTGCTGCTCACCGACCTGCTCACCGGGGTGGCCCTGGCGGTGGGGCTGTCGGTGATCGATCTGTTCGCCCGCCTGGTGCGCCCCCATGACGCCGTGATGGGGATCGTGCCCCGGCTGGCGGGCCTCCATGACGTGCGCGACTGGGAGGGGGCGCGCACGATCCCGGGCCTGGTGCTGTTCCGTTTCGATGCCCCGCTGTGCTTCGCCAACGCCGAGCACTTCCGCCAGCGGGTGCTGGAGACGATCGCCGCCGAGGCCCAGCCGGTGGCCTGGTTCGTGCTCAACGCCGAGGCCATCGTGGAGATCGACATCACGGCGGCCGACGTGCTCGAGGAACTGCAGCGGGAGCTGACCGCCCGGGGCATCACCTTCGCCATGGTGCGGGTCAAGCAGGATCTCTACGGCCAGCTGGAGCGCGCCGGGCTGGTGGAGCGGATCGGCCCGCGGCTGTTCTTCCCCACCCTGCCCACGGCGATCGCGGCCTTCCAGGCCCGCACGGGCGGGGCGCCGCTGCCCGGCCCATGAACGCCGCCCCCGAGCGCCACCAGCTGCTCCTGGCGGGCGGCGGCCATAGCCACGTGCTGGTGCTGCGCCGCTGGCTGATGCGCCCGCGCCTCCGCCCGCCCCACCCCCGCATCCCCCTGGTGAGCCGCCACGGCACCGCCCTCTATTCGGGCCTGCTGCCCGCCGTGGTGGCGGGTCTGGAGCCCCCGGAGGTCGCCGCCATCGACCTGCGCCGCCTCTGCACCCTGGCGGGTGTGACCTTCGTGCAGGCGGAGATCACCGGGCTGGACCCGGCGGCGTGGGAGCTGCGGCTGGCGGGCCGTCCGCCCCTGCGCTTCGACCGCCTCAGCCTCGATCTGGGCGCCGTCACCGCGGTGGTGGGGGAGGCGATGGCCGTCAAGCCGCTGGAGCCCTTCCTGGCCTGGGCAGGGCGGCGCCAGGCCGGTGAGCCGCTGCGGATCCGGGGCGGCGGGGCCGCGGCCGTGGAGCTGGCCCTGGCCTTCCGGGCCCGGGGGCTGGCCTGCGAGCTGCTGCTGCAAGGGGAGTGCTTGCGTCTGGGCTCGGCGGCGGCGAACCGGGCCGGGGAACGGCTGCTGGCCCAGGCCGCCATCCCGATCCAGCGGCGGGCACCGGACGATGCCCGCGCCGATCTGGCCTGCACCGGCAGCCGCGCCCCCGCCTGGCTGGCGACCGCGGGCCTGCCGGTGGACCCCGAAAGCGGCCGGGTGCTGACCGAATCCAGCCTGGCGGTGATCGGCCATCCGGCCCTGTTCGCCAGCGGCGATTGCGGCCGGATCGCCGCCGACCCCCGGCCCCCCTCGGGGGTGTGGGCGGTGCGGGCGGCCCCGGTGCTGGCGGAAAACCTGCGCCGCAGCCTGGCCGAGCCCGCCCGGCCGCTGCGGCCCTGGCGGCCCCAGGCGCGGGCGCTGCAACTGCTGGGCGACGGCGGCTGGCAGGCCGGTGGCCCCCGGGCCCTGGCCTTCTACGGGCCCCTGGCCCTGGGGCCAGCGGCGTGGATCTGGCACTGGAAGCAGCGCATCGATCGGGCCTTCATGGCCCGCTTCGCGGCGCTCCGGCCGATGGCCGCCGCCGCCATGGCCTGCCGCGGCTGTGCCGCCAAGCTGGGGGCCGCTCCCCTGGCCTCCGCCCTGGCCCGGCTCGACCCCGGCGGACCGCGCCGGCCGGCGGAGGACGCGCCCGTGGTGGGCACCGCCGCCGACGGCGACCTGCTGCTGCAGAGCGTCGATGGCTTCCCGGCCCTGGTGGCCGACCCCTGGCTGAACGGACGGCTCACCAGCCTGCATGCCTGCAGCGATCTGTGGGCCAGCGGCGCGGCGGTGGAGAGCGTGCAGGCCCTGGTGACCGTGCCGGAGGCGGCTGCCGGGATTCAGGAGGAGCTGCTGCTGCAGACCCTGGCCGGGGTGCGCTCGGTGCTGGAGCCCCTCGGGGCTGCCCTGGTCGGCGGCCACACCCTGGAGGGCCGCGACGGGGCCGGGCTGGCCCTGGCCCTGACCGTCAACGGCCGGGTGGCGCCGGCGGCCCACTGGGGCAAGGGGCCGCTGCGGCCCGGCGAGGCCCTGCTGCTCAGCCGGCCCCTGGGCAGCGGCGTGCTGTTCGCTGCCGCCATGGCCGGCGCCGCCGCCCCCGCCTGGATGGAAGCCCTGCTGGAGGGGATGCAGCGCAGCCAGGCGCCCCTGGTGCCGCTGCTGGCCGCCCACGGCTGCCGTGCCTGCACCGACATCACCGGCTTCGGCCTGCTGGGTCACCTCGGCGAGATGCTGGAGGCCTCCGGCGCCGGGGTGGCGGTGGAGCTCGAGGCTGCCGCCATCGCCGCCTGGCCCGGTGCCCTGGAGCTGCTGGAGCGGGGCTTCGCCAGCACCCTGGCCCCCGCCAACGCCGCCGCCCTGGCCCTGCTGGAGGGGCCGGTGCGGCTGTTGGGGGCGGGGGGCAGCGCGGGGCCGGCCGCCCTGGCGGGGCTGCTGATCGATCCCCAGACCTGCGGACCGCTGCTGGCGGCGCTGCCGGCGGCGGAGGCGCCGGCGGCCCTGGCGGCCCTCCGCGCCGCCGGATTCGGGGCGGCGGCGGTGATCGGTCGGGTGGTCAGCCGGCAGGGGGCTGCTGCGGCGTCACCAGCCCCCGGCGGATGAGCTGCCCGGCGGCCTCCGGCGCCGCCAGGCCCCCCAGATCCACGGGGGTGATGGCATGGCCGTCCAGGTCGTGGTCGTAGCAGCGGTCGTAGTAATCGAGCATCTGCCGGCAGGCGGTGGCCCAGTCAGCACGCTCGATCGCCTCGAGGGCCAGGGCGGTGCGCTGGGGCCCCAGCCGCTTGGCGATCCGCCGGGTGGCCTCCGCCAGCGCCAGGGGATCCTGGGCGCCGTAAATCGCCACCAGGTGGGCCACCCGCTCCGCCAGGGGCCGCTCCACCGCCAGCACCGGCGCGGCCTTCATCTGGCGCCACAGGCCGGCGGGAATGCGGCAGCGGCCCACCATGGCGCTCTCGGCCTCCAGCCAGATCTGCTCGGCGCCGGCCAGGGGGGCCAGGGCGGCGGCCAGCTGGTTCTCGTAGTGCTCGCTGCTGGGCTGCTCCGGCAGGCCGAGCCCGCCGAAGCTGCTGCCGCGGTGGTGGGCCAGCCCCTCCAGGTCCACCACCGCCGCCCCCCGCTCCCGCAGGGCCAGCAGCAGTTCGGTCTTGCCGCAGCCGGTGCGGCCCCCCAGCAGCCGCAGGGGCCAGGGCCGCTCGAACAGCTCCAGCACCCAGCGCCGGTAGCTCTTGTAGCCCCCCTCCAGCAGCAGCACCGGCAGCTCCAGCTGCCGGGCCAGCCAGGCGACACTGCCCGAGCGCATGCCGCCCCGCCAGCAGTGCAGCCGCAGCGGCGCCCCGCCCGAGCCTTCGCTCCGGGCCACCAGTTCGGTGGCCAGGGCCTCCATCCGCGGCCCCACCAGGGCCAGGCCCCTGAGCACGGCGGCCTGGCGGCCCTGCTGCTTGAAGAGGGTGCCCACCTCGGCCCGCTCGCCGTCGCTGAACAGGGGCAGATTGGCGGCGCCGGGGATGTGGCCCTGGCGGAATTCGGCCGGCGTGCGCACGTCAAGCAGGGCGCCACCAGCCGCCAGGAATGCATCGATGGGAAGGCTGGATGCCATGGGGCTCGCGGCAGGGACAGGGGCGTCTGGCGATGACGAAGGCCGCGGGTCGGCACCCACCTGGTCGCCATAGTGGAGCAACGGATTGCTCCCCTGCCCAAGCCCGATGTTCCTCCGGATCCGCACCACCGCCACCGCCGCCCTGATGGGGGTCTCGCTGGCGCTGCTGCCCCTGCTGGCGCCCCCCGCCGCCCCCCTCCCCGGCCGGCCGGCTCCGGCGGCGGCCCAGCAGAGCCAGAAGGTGCTGCGCATCGGTGCCATCCCTGACCAGAAGCCCGAGACGCTCAACCGGCTCTACCCGCTGGTGGCCAATGAACTCAGCCGTCAGCTGGGGGTGAAGGTGGTCTACGTGCCGGTCGTGGATTACGCCGCTGCCGTCACCGCCTTCCGCACCGGTGGCCTGGATCTGGTGTGGTTCGGCAGTCTCACGGGGGTGCAGGCGCGCCTGCAGAAACCCGGCGCCGTGGTGATCGCCCAGCGCGACATCGACGCGTCGTTCCAGAGCGTCTTCATCGCCAACAGGAGCAGCGGCCTGAAGCCGATCACCAACGTCAAGGGGCTGGCGGAGCTCAAGGGCAAGCGTTTCACCTTCGGCTCGGAGAGCTCCACCTCCGGCCGGCTGATGCCCCAGTTCTATCTGAACCAGGCCGGGGTGAAGCTGAGCGATTTCGCCGGCGGCGCCCCCGGCTTCAGCAGCAGCCATGACGCCACGATCGCCCTGGTGCAGAGCGGTGCCTACCAGGCCGGCGCCGTCAGCGAAGAGGTCTGGCGCAGCAGCCTCAGCGAGGGCAAGGTCAACCGCGCCAAGGTGGTGCAGATCTGGAAGACCCCCGGCTATCCCAACTACCACTGGATCGCCCAGCCCGATCTCGACAAGCGCTTCGGCAAGGGCTTCACCGCCCGGATGAGGACGGCGATCCTCAGCTGGCGCCCCACCAACCCCAGGCAGAAGGAGGTGCTGGCGTTGTTCGGCGCCCAGCGGTTCATCCCCGCCAATGCGGCGGCCTACAGCCCCATTGAGAAGGTCGGCCGTCAGATCGGCAAGATCCGCTGATCGGCCTCGCCCGCCGGCAGCGCCGCGGCCCCCGGGCCGCCGGGCTGGCCCTGGCCGCCCTTTTGGCGGCCCCTGGACCTGCGGCCGCCGGCGTCTGCGTGCCGTCGGGGGCCTGGGTGGAGCCCACGGCCGCGGGTCCCCGCACCCTGGCGGCCGCCGACCTGCTCGATCGCCTGGCGCGGCGTCCGGTGGTGCTGCTGGGGGAACGCCACGACAGCGCCGCCCACCATCGCTGGCAGCTGGCCACGCTCCAGGCGCTGCAGGCGCGCAGCCCCGACCTGAGCCTCGCGCTGGAGATGGTGCCGCGCCGGCTGCAGCCGGTGCTCGACCGCTGGGTGGCCGGAACCCTGGAGGAGCGCGCCTTCCTCGACGCCCTCGACTGGCCGGCCATCTGTGGCTACGACGTCGAGCTGTACCTGCCGATCCTGCGCTTCGCCCGTGACCGGCGGCTGCCGCTCGTGGCCCTGAACGTGGAGCGCCGGCTGGTGCGGCGGGTGCGGGCCGAGGGCGCCGCGGCGGTGCCCGTCAGCGAGAGGGAGGGGGTGGGGCGCCCGGCGCCGGCCAGCGCCGCCTACCGGGCCCAGCTGCACCGGCTCTGGCAGCACCATCCCTTCGTCCCCAGCGGCAGCCAGGGGGTGCCGGGGCTGGAGGACCCTTCCTTCGGCCGCTTCGTGGAGAGCCAGCTCCTCTGGGACCGTGCCATGGCCGAGGCCATCGCCGAGCAGCGCCGCCGGCGCCCCGGGGCTCCGGTCGTGGCCCTGATCGGCAACGGCCACCTGGCCGGGGGCCACGGCGTGCCCCATCAGCTGCGGGCCCTGGGCCTGGCGGACGTGGCCTGGTTGCTGCCCTGGGAAGCCAGCCTCGACTGCGCGGCGCTGCAGCCGGGCCTGGCCACGGCGGTGTACGGCGTCGTGGCCCCGCCGCCGGCGGGCCTGCGGCTGGGGGTGTATCTGGAAACCCACGGCGGCCGGGTGGAGATCCACCAGGTGGCCCCCGGCTCGCTGGCGGAGCGCTCCGGGCTGCGGGTCGGCGATGGCATCGCGGCGATCGATGGCCTGCCCGTGAGCAGCGCCCGCCAGGTGATCGAGCGGCTGGCCGCGCACCCCGTGGGCCGGCCCTTGGGCCTCACCCTGCGGCGGGATGGGCGGCTGCTCACCCTGCAGCTGGCCCTGCCCTAGGGCCCTACCAGGGCAGCACCTGGCCGTTGGCGTGCCAGAAGGTGCCGCTGGTCTCCAGGGTCAGGGCGTCGATGCGGGCCAGCAGGCCGCGCACCGACTTCTCGGGACTGATGCCCTGGGCGCTGAAGCCCGTCATGCGGGTGCTCACCAGGCCGGGATGGAGCAGGGCCACGGCGATGCCGCGGGGACGCAGGTCGATGGCCAGCGACCGGCCGGCCATGTTGAGCGCCACCTTCGACATCCGGTAGCCGTAGGCGCCGCCGGAGCCGTTGTCGTCGATCGAGCCCATGCGGCTCGTCATCAGGATCACCTTGGCGCCCTCGCTCAGATGGCCCAGCAGGGCCCGCGTGAGCAGGAGGGGGGCGATGGCGTTCACCTCGAACTGGCGCCGCAGGCTCTGCGCATCCAGCGCCCCCAGGCTGGTGGACTCCAGGATCCCGGCGTTGAGGATCAGGGCATCGAGGCTCAGGCCATCGAGCCGTTCCACCAGGGCGGCGATGGCGTCCCCGTCGGTGAGGTCGATCCCCGCCTCGATGCGCACCCCCAGGCTCTCCAGTTCCGGCGAGGGGGTGCGGCAGACCGCCACCACCGTGTCGCCCCGGGCCTGGAGCTGGCGGCAGTACTCCAGGCCGATGCCGCGGTTGGTGCCGGTGATCAGGACGGTGGCCATGGGACGGGGCGCTGCGACGGCTGGCTGGATCGTATGGGGCTCAGCCCTCCTCCCAGCGGAATCCCTGGTCGTCCCAGGCCTTGGGATCCTCGATCGGCTCGAGGTGGGTCAGCACATCGCTGCGGGGCAGGGCGACGGCGATCTCCTGCTCCAGCCGTTCGCAGAGGTCATGGCCGGCCTGCACGGTCCAGCGGCCCGGCACCAGCACGTGCAGGGCGACGAAGCGCCGCGATCCGGCCACCCGGGTGCGCAGGGCATGGAAGCGGATCTCCTCCGATTCATGGGAGGCCAGCAGCGCCTCCAGCTTCTCCTGCTCGTCGATGGGCAGCGAGCGGTCGAGCAGGCCGGTGGCCGTCTCCCGCAGCAGATTCCAGCCCGTCAGGGTGATGTTGAGCGCCACGGCGATGGCGATCAGCGGGTCGAGGATCGTCAGGCCGGTGAGCTTCACCAGGCCGATGCCCAGCAGCACGCCGGCGGAGGTCCAGACGTCGGTGAACAGATGGTGGGCGTCGGCCCGCAGGGTGATCGAGTGGAAGTGGCGGGAGGCCCGCAGCAGCACCCAGGCCACCACGCCGTTGAGCACCGTCGCCACCAGGGAGAGGGCCATGCCCAGCCCCAGCTGCTCCAGGGGCTCAGGAGCCTGCAGGCGTCCCACGGCGGCGTGGATGATCGCCAGGGCCGCCAGCACGATCAGCACGCTCTCCAGGCCGCTGGAGAAGTACTCGGCCTTGAAGTGGCCGTAGTGGTGGGTGCGGTCGGCCGGCTTGGCGGCCAGGCTGAGGGCCCAGAAGGCCCCCAGGGCCGCCACCAGGTTCACCCCGGATTCCATCGCATCCGAGAGCAGGCCCACCGAGCCGGTGTAGCGCCAGGCTGCGGTCTTGAGCACGATGGTGGCCACCGCCGCCGCCACCGACAGAAGGATGTAGGAGCGGGGGGAGGCGAAGAGCATGGGATCGGACCGGGCGGCAGGGGCAGGAGGCCGCCCGGCCATGCTCGCCCAGCCTGGCCACGGCGCTGCGTGGGATGGCGGTTTGGCGGTTCAGGGGCGACGTTCGGCCACCAGCAGCAGGCCGCCGACGATCGAGAGGTTCTTCAGCAGCTGGATCCGCTCCTGGGGGTCGGCCACATCGCTGTGGAACAGCAGGGTGGTGGGCACCAGGAACAGCAGCAGCAGGATCGCCCCGAGCCGGGCGCGGAAGCCGCTGATCACCAGCACCGATCCCACGGCCATCAGCGCCACGGCCGCCGCCAGCAGCACCGGCGCCAGGGGGATGCCCCGGCCGGCGATCATCCCGGCCACAGCACCGAAGCCCGTCAGCTTGCCGATCGCCGCGTGCAGGAACACCAGGCACAGGAGCACCCGGGCGACTCCATCGAGGAGCGAGGGCCTGGATCCGCTGGAGGAGGTCATCGGGGCCGCGGCGCAGGACGGGGGAGGTGGGTTGATTCTGCTGGGGCTCCCTTCGGCCTGACGAGCCTTGGGGGTTCGTCCAGACGCGCCAGGGGCCCGGGTCGGATGGCTGGCAATCTGGATCGGTCGTCTGTGCTTCACGCCCCCCATGGCCGCCGGCCCCGCCACCGCCGTGCTCGCGCTGCGGGGCGTCCGTGTGGCTGGCCGCGGGCGGCCCCGGCTGGAGGCCGTCGACCTGAGCCTGGCCCCGGGCGAGCGGGTGGCGCTGCTGGGGGCCAGCGGTGCCGGCAAGAGCACCCTGCTGGCGGTGGCCAACGGCCTGCTGGCGCCGGCGGCCGGCACGGTGCTCTGGGAGGGCCAGCCCCCCGCCCGCTCCCGCCGCGGCCGGCGGCGCCAGCAGGCCCGCATCGGCACCCTCTGGCAGGACCTGCGCCTGATCGAGGAGCTGACCGTCCAGCAGAACCTCAACGCCGCCCGCCTGGCCCGCTGGGGCTGGCCCCGGGCCCTGCTCAACCTGCTGCTGCCGCTCGACACCGAGGCCTGCGCGGCGGCCCTGCGGGCGATGGATCTGGATCCGGCCCTGCTGGAGCAGCCGGTGACGGCCCTCTCCGGCGGCCAGCGCCAGCGGGTGGCGATGGCCCGGCTGCTGCGCCAGGAGCCCACCCTGCTGCTGGCCGATGAACCCCTGGCCAGCCTCGATCCGCGCCTGGCCGGCGAGCTGCTGGCGCTGCTGCTGGCCCAGGCCGTGGCCCCCCGGGCCCTGCTGCTGAGCCTGCACCGCCCCGACCTGCTCGCCGGCTTCGATCGGGCCGTGGGCCTCAAGGACGGCCGGGTGCTGTTCGACGGGCCGGTGGCCCAGGTGACCCCCGACCTGCTGGCGGACCTCTACGGGGGCATCCCGCCCGGCGTGGCCCCTTGAAACCGGCGCCGCCGCTGCTGATGCTGCTGCCGGCCCTGGTGCTGGCGCCCCTGGCCGTCCTGCTGCCGCCGCTGGTGCACGGGGGCGGCTGGGAGCTGATCGGCGGCTTCCTGGTGGCGGCGGTGACGCCCTCCCTGGATCCGGTGGTGCTGACATCGCTGCTGAAGGGGCTGGGGGTGACGGTCGGCATGGCCCTGCTCGGCTGGGCCGGCAGCCTGGTGCTCGGCCTGCTGCTGGGGGCGGCCAGCTCCCGCACCGTGTGGCGCACCCTGACGGGCAGCGCCCTGCCGGCGGAGCTGATCCGCCGCCTGCTGGCCCTGCCCCGGGCGATCCATGAGCTGATCTGGGGCCTGCTGCTGCTCCAGCTGGTGGGGCTGCAGCCGGCGGTGGCGGTGCTGGCGATCGCCCTGCCCTTCGGGGCCCTGGTGGCCCGGGTGCTCTCCGACCTGCTCGATGCCCTGCCCATCACCGGCCTGGAGGCCCTGCGGGCGGCGGGCGCCCCGGCGCCGGCGGCCCTGCTCACGGCCCTGGGTCCGGCCCTGCTGCCGGGGGTGCTCAGCTACGGCGGCTACCGGCTGGAGTGCGCCCTGCGCAGCGCCACCCTGCTGGGGGTCTTCGGCCTCGGGGGCCTGGGCACCGACCTCAAGCTGACGCTGCAGTCGCTGCAGTTCCATGAGCTCTGGAGCGGCCTGTGGCTGCTGCTGGCGGTGATGCTGGCCCTGGAGGCGGGCATCAGCCTGCTGCGGCGACGCTGGCTGGTGCCCGGCCGGTTCGTGCTGGCCCGGCGGGGGGTGGGCGAGCGCAGCCGCGAGATGCTGCTGGCCCTGGCGGCCCTGCTGCCCCTCTGCGTCGTGGTGGGCCGGGCCCTGGGGGTGGACCCGGCGGCCCTGCTCAGCTGGCAGCCCCTGCCGGGCCTGGGGGCCGGCGACTGGGCCGCCACCTGGGCCCTGCCCTGGCCCCGGCTGGTGGGGGGCACCTTGCTGCTCACCGCCCTGGCGGCCAGCCTGGCGGTGGGGCTGGCGCCGCTGCTGCTGCTGGTGGCGGCTCCGGTGGGCTGGGCGCGGCAGGGGCTGCGGCTGCTGTGGGCCCTGGGGCGCCTGTGGCCGCCGCCGCTGACGGCCCTGCTGCTGCTGTTCGTGCTGGAGCCGGGGGTGATCACCGCCGCCCTGGCCCTGGGCTTCCACAACCTGGGGGTGCTGGGCCGGCTGCTGCTGGAGAGTGCCGACGCCACCGATCCGGCCGCCGAGGAGGCCCTGGCCTGCGGCGGCAGCGGGCCGCGTCTGGCCCTGCTCTACGGCCGCTTCAGTGCCCTGGCCCGGCCCTACCTGGCCTACGGCGCCTACCGGGCCGATGTGATCCTGCGGGAATCGGTGGTGGTGGGCCTTGTGGGGGCGACCGGGCTGGGCAGCCAGCTTCTGGAGAGCCTCAGCTCCTTCGCCTGGGACCAGCTGCTGGCGCTGGTGGCCGCCTACGCCCTCCTCACCCTGGTCGGCGAGGACCTCAGCGACAGGGCCCGCCGCCGCTGGTTGCGGGCGGCCTGAGGGGCCGACCGCGGCGCCGGCTCAGGTGCTGCTGAGCAGGACGCGCCCCCCGTCGGGCACCGGCAGCGCCCCTGAGATCGGCGAAGACGCTGCCGCGCTGCTCCGCGCTCTCCTGCAGGGGGATGGTCGTGAGGGAGCCCGACAGCGCAGAGAGCGAGAGTTCCACGTACCCCCGGACTTCAGCCTCCAGGGCCTCGGCCCTGTCGGGTGTCGGCTGCACCGGCAGCGGGGCGGTGGCCGACGCGGGCGGACTCAGGGGTGAACAACGCAACGTGTTGGCCGTCGACGTCGGCTCGAGGGCACCGGCGGTGTCGGTGCCGGACGTGTGAAAGAAGCACAGGCTGTCTTCCAGCCCGGAGCCTGAATCGCGGGCGGTGAACACCACGGGGGGCAGCAGATCGGTGAGGCTCGTGTTGGAGACCGGGCAACGCCGGAACGAGTCAATCCTGGCGATGACGATGGAACCCTGGGCGAGGGCCTGCCTGTGGATGCACCCGGGATCAGGAGTCCGAGCCGAGTTGACAGTTTCCATAGGCCATGGATCGATCTCACGGTTGTGTCTTCGAGGTGACGCGGGCCTGTCACAACCATCCGGAAAGCCTGCCATCGAGGTCGCCTGTCTCCCTGTCGCCTGGTCGTAGAACATCGCCCAGCGACCAGCGCGTCCCACCGATGTCCCTTCCCGTTCAGCCGCTGCATTTTCAGCCGCTGCATTTCTGCTGGGCTGCCCTTCATCCCCGGCCCAGGGGTGTGGTCGTCTTCATCGGTGGTGCCTTCTTCGGCACCTTCCCCACCGTCTTCTACCGAAGGTTCCTGTCCCTGCTCCATGCCCAGGGCTACACGGTGGTGGCCCTGCCGTTCCGCTTCTCCTTCCGCCACTGGTCCATCGCCCTCAGCCTGGTCGCCTATCAGGACGAACTGCGCCGGGAGCTCGCCGGGCTGGCCACCCGCCTCGGCCATGCCCCCGACCCCTACCTCGATTGGAAACCGTTCACCTGGATCGGCCACAGCCTCGGCTGCAAGTACCTGGCCCTGCTGGAGCTGCTCAGCGATCTGGAGCTTGAGGCCCTGCGGCGAGCCCTGGCCGATTGCGTCGGCGCCCACCAGGCCGGACGGCTGATCGCCGCCCTCTCCTCGGCGCCCCTCGACCACCAGTCCCTCCACAACCAGCCCACCCTGCTGCTCGACCCGGTGATGGCGGACCTGGAGGACGCCGTGCCACTGCCATGGCTGCAGACGCTGCTGAATCGCTGGATCCGGGTGTTGCCGTCACGGTCGGAAAGCTTCTGCATCGTCGGGAACTCGCGCCTGTTCCACCTCACCTCCATCGTCGGCTTCGGCAGCCGGCTGGCGGCCGCCACGGTGGCGTCCTTCGTGGACCTGCTCGGGCCGCGGCTCCGTCACCTGATCCGGCTCGAGCCGCGTGATCACCTGGCGATCATGGGCGTCGGCCATACGGACATGGAGGTGGTCGCCGCCGTCAGCGACTGGTTGAACCAGGAGCCCGCGTGGCACGCCTCCGGAGAATGACGCAAGGTGAGCCGACTCCGGCGCCGCTGCGAAGCCTCTGCGATGCCTCTGACGCGATCCGCTCCCGACACCCAGGGCCCACCCTTCCACTACCGGTTCCTGCATCGCGTCGCGCCGGCGGCCCGAACCGGCTTCCTGGAGCTGGAGGAACGGCTGCGGACCGCGGCCCGCGGCTATCCGGGCTTCGTCGCGGAGAGTCTGCCCCACCCCCTGGGCCAGGCCGACAACGGCGAGCTGCTGTACGAGTCGGCGCTCAGCTTCGCCACCCTGGCCGATTTCCTGGCCTGGATGGACAGTCCGGAGCGGCGGAGCCTGCTCAACCCGGCCGAGCGCGGGGGGTACCGCTACGCCGGCGCCGGCGACTGGGACGGCTATGCCCGCTGGCTGGAGGACGCGGGGCGCCGGCGGGTGCCGGTCTGGAAGGTGAACCTGCTGGTGCTGCTGGTGCTCTATCCCACCGTGGAGCTGCTGCGGGTGCTGCTCCGGCCCCTGCCTCTGGACGGCCCCACGGGCCTGCTGCTGGCCAATGTCTGCAGCGTGGCCCTCACCGGCTGGTGGCTGGTGCCCGGGGTGAGCCGGCTGTGCGGGCCGTGGCTGGAGGGCACCGGCAGCCGGCGCGGCCAGCGGCTCACGCTGACGGCGATCCTGGTGGGCCTGGCCCTGATGCTGCAGCTGTTCCGCGCCATGCCCGCCACCCGCGGCTGAGCGCCGCCGCCACCGGATCGCCCGGCGCCGGAGGCGGTCAGTAGCGGACCCGATCGGACTTGGCCTGGTAGGCCTTCCAGACCTCCACCGCCTCCTCCCGCAGGATCTGGGTCAGGCGAATGGAGCGCTGCTCCTTGGGCAGGGCCAGCTGCTCGTAGATCGGGCGGTCGTCGAAGTCGCCGTATTCAAGGGCGTCCTCCACCGTGGCGGCGTAGTACACCTCCTCGATGCCGGCCCAGTAGCAGGTGGCCATGCACATCGGGCAGGGCTCGGCGGAGGTGTAGAGGATGCAGCCCGGCAGCTTGAAGCTCTGCAGGGTGATGCAGGCCAGCCGGATCGCCTCCATCTCCCCGTGCCAGGTGGGGTCGTGGCTGGCCACGACGCGGTTCATCCCCTGGGAGATGACCCCCCCGTCCCTGACGATCACCGCCCCGAAGGCCCCGCCGGTGCCGTACTCCAGGGCCGCCTTGCGGGACAGCTGAATCGCCTGGCGGATGAACGTCTCGTGGTCCGGCGTCGCTGCAGCCATGAACCATCCTCCGCGTACCCCACCGTACCGGCGCTCGCCCTGATCAGCCCCGGGCGGCCAGCTCCAGGCCGTCGGCCAGGGGGATCACCTCCCGCTGGAAGCGGGCCACCAGGCGCCCCTGCAGCTCCCGGGAGCAGGCCCACTGCTCGCCGGTCACCGTGGTGAGCAGGACGCTGACGGTGATGCCCAGCGGGCCGGTGGCACTGACGCCCCGCAGCAGGGGCGGCGCCAGCAGCCGGGGTCCCCAGGTGGGGTCGGCGTGGAAGGCGGCCAGCTCGTCGGCCACCACCGCCAGGGCCTGGCCGATGGCGGTGCAGCGGTGGGAGATCAGCAGCTTCACCTCTTCCCCGGAGCGCAGCTTGGTGTGGTTGACCACCCGGTCGAAGGCGCTGTTCTGGACCACGGCCACCCGGTGGTCGAGGCAGTGCAGCTGGGTGCTCAGCACGCCCACATCCACCACGTCGCCCTCGAGGCCATCGATCTCCACCCAGTCGCCGATCGCGTAGCGGTCTTCGATCAGCACGGCGAGGCCGGCGACGAAGTCCCGCAGCAGCCCCTGGAACACCAGCGCCAGGCCGCCCAGCAGGGCGCCGCCGGCCAGCAGCAGGGAGGAGGAGGCGGCGCGGATCCCGGGAATGTCGATCAGGATCCAGCCCGCCGCCACCAGGATGCAGGCCAGATCGATGAGGCGATGGCTCACCCGCAGCAGGCTGCGGTGCCGTTGCTCCCGGCGGGCCTGCTCCTCCACCGGCACCCTGGCCCCGTCGGCCCACTGGTGCAGCAGAAAGGTGGCCAGGGAGCGGGCCAGCAGGGCAACCAGCCCCACCATCAGCACCTTGAGGACGGAGTGAACCGGCTGGAGCAGCAGCTGCAGCCCCAGGGGCACCTTGCCGGGGACGGCCATCACGCCCAGGGCCAGCATGACCATCAGCTGCAGCAGCACCAGCAGCAGCAGCACCAGCCCGAAGACCTGGCGGAGCTGCAGACGCTGCTCCAGGGCCCGGTCCGGGGTGGGGAGCCGGCGGCTGACCAGCGCGGCGCAGCGCTGCCGGTTCCAGCGCCACAGCCACAGGGTGGCGGCGGTGACCAGGGCCAGCGCCAGCTGGACGGCGACGGTGATCTGCCAGCGGCGGCGCAGATCGGCCGGCTGCATCACCTGGCGGGCATGGCGCAGGCGGCTCTGCAGCCGCTGCTGCCAGCGTTCCCCCAGGGCCATGGCGCTGATGCCGTTGAGGCTGGCATCGGCCCGGGTGACCGTGAGCAGGGGCAGGGGTTCGGAGCGTTCCGGCACCCTGGCCTCCAGCACCACATCGCCGCCCGGCAGCTGCCGGCGCTCCACCACCAGCGACCCGGGGGCGTTCCCGCTCCCGCCCTGGAGGGGCGACGGCTCACAGGCCCCGCCGCTGCCCCCCAGCACCTTCACCAGCACCCACTCGGCCAGCTGTTCGCTCTCGCTGCAGAGGTGCTCGGGGTCGTAGAGGAGGCGCAGGTTGCCCTCGATCACCTCGGCGCGGCGCCGGGCGTCGGGGGCATTGTCCTGGTGGCCCACCACCGGCGAGGCCACGGTGAGGGCGGGAACGCCGAGGATCCGCACCTTGGCCAGTTCGAAACTGCCGGCGGCCACCACGCCCCCCGGGTCGGCCGGGCCGGTCCCGCCCCCCCGGGCCCCGCCGCCATCGGCCGGGGCGGCGACACCCGCTCCGGCCGGCGGCAGCCACCAGAGGCCGACGCTGAGCAGCAGGGCGAGGGCCCCCGGCCACCAGGGGCGGGTCCGCCACCGAGGGACGCAGCCCATCAGGTTTCCGTGAGCCGCGGCAGCAGCTGCACCAGGTTGCAGGGGCGGGTGGTGGCGTCGAGCTGGGCGCGGATCAGCCGGTCCCAGGCGGTGGTCACCGCATCGAGGGAGCCCGGCAGCACGAACACCACCGTGCCGTTGGCCACCCCGGCCAGGGCGCGGCTCTGCAGGGTGCTGGTGCCGATCGTCTCGAAGGAGAGCACCCGGAACAGTTCGCCGAAGCCCTCGATGGTCTTGTCGAGCAGGGGCGCCACGGCCTCGGGGGTGCCGTCACGGCCCGTGAGGCCGGTGCCGCCGGAGCTGATCACCACCTGCACGGCGGGGTCGGCGATCCAGCGGCTCAGCTCGGCCCGGATGCGGTAGCGGTCATCGGGCACCAGGCTGCGCTTCAGCAGCCGGTGGCCGGCCGCCTCCAGCCGCTGCTGCAGGGCATGGCCCGAGGCGTCGTCGGCGAGGGTGCGGGTGTCGGAGACCGTGAGCAGGGCGATGGAGAGGCTCACGGATCCGGGGCTGGGCTGGCTACGACGCTAGGGCGTGGAACGCTTCTGGCAAACTGCCTGTTGAGGAAAGCAGGCCAAGCGGAGCCCCCGGGGATGCGCTGGAAACGGCTGGGACGGGGGTTGCTGTTCGGCTTGGCGGGTTTCGTGCTCAGCACCGGCCTGAGCTACGTGCTGGTGCTGCAGCCCTACACCCGCCACGACCGCGAACTGGCCGCGGCGATGACCAGCTTCTTCTTCTTCGGCCCCATCGGCGGGGCCATCGCCCTGGTGCTCGGCCTGCTGGTGTGACGCCGGGGCCCGCGCTCAGGCCGCCACCGCCTCCACCACGGCGACCGGTGACGGGGTCGGGTGGATGCCCGCCAGGCGCAGGCCGGCGCGCTCCAGCAGCTGGCCGTACTCCGTGGGGGTGCGCTCCCGGCCGCCCTCGGTCATCACCAGCATGTTCAGATCGAGCAGCTTGCCCGGGGCCGGATCGTTGCCCGGGGGGATCACCTGCTCGAGGATCAGCAGTCGCCCGCCCGGGGCCAGGCCGGTGCGGATGTGGCCCAGGATCGTCAGGCAGGCGTCATCGCCCCAGTCGTGGAGGATGTGCTTGAGCAGGTAGGTGTCGCCGCCGGCCGGCACGCCGGCGAAGAAGTCACCGCCGCCGACGCAGAAGCGTCCCTCCAGTTCCGGCGGCACCGCTACTGGCGCCACCACCGCCGGCTGGTCGAAGAGGGTGCCGCGCAGATGGCCGTGCTGGCGCAGCACCGCCTGCAGCAGCCCGCCGCGGCCGCCGCCCACGTCGATCAGGTGGCGGGCGTCGCTGAAGTCCCAGGTCGCCAGAAGACCCTCGGTCTCGACGCGGGAGAAGTCGGTCATGGCGCCGTCGAAGATGGCGCCGCGCTCGGGGTTGTGGCGGTACCAGTCGAAGACCGGTTCGCCGTAGTGGTGGCGGAAGGCGCTCTCGCCGCTGCGGACGCTGTGGAGCAGGTCGGTCCAGGCGTCGTAGTGCTCGCCGCCGAGCATGCGCACGAACTGGCGCAGGGAGCCGGGGTGGTCGCTGCGCAGCAGTCCGGCGAGGGGGGTGAGCACGAAGCGGCGCGGTTGGCTGCCGCTCTCGGCGAACACGCCCAGGCTGGCCAGACCCCGCAGCAGCCGGAACAGGGATTCGCCGTCGGCGCCGCAGCGGCCGGCGAGCTCCTCGGCCGTCAGGCCTTCGGGGCCGGCGGCCGCCAGATGGTCGGCAATCGCCAGCTCGGCGGCCACGTGCAGCATCTGGGTCACCCAGTTGCCGCAGGCGAGCTGGAGGAGGTGGCCGGAGAGATCCGCGCTGGGGTCCATGGACGTGGGGCGGGGGATGGTTCGGTCTACACCTGCCCCCGGTCCCCAGCGGGGGCATCGGAGATCACCGGCGAAACGGGTCGCCCCCGCTTAAGTTCCGCTCGACACCCTCCGTCACCACGCTGCCCGACCATGACCCTGAGCTCCACCGAGCTGCTGGATGCCCTCCGCTGGCGCTACGCCACCAAGCAGTTCGACCCCAGTCGCCGCATTCCCGCCGACACCTGGGCAGCGCTGGAGGCGGCGCTGGTGCTCACCCCCTCCTCCTACGGCCTGCAGCCCTGGAGGTTCCTGGTGATCGAGGATCCGGCCCTGCGGGCCGAACTGCGGCCCCATTCCTGGAACCAGTCCCAGATCACCGACGCCTCGCACCTGGTGGTGTTCCTGGCGCGCCGCACGATCGAGCTGGCCGATCTCACCCGGCTGATCGAGGCCACCAGTGCTGCCCGCGGCGTGCCGGTGGAGCCGCTGGAGGGCTACCGGCAGATGATGCAGAAGGATCTGGTCGACGGCCCCCGCAGCGCTGGCATCGCCACCTGGGCCAGCAACCAGGTGTACATCGCCCTGGGCAACTTCATGACCGCCGCCGCCCTGCTGCAGGTGGACACCTGTCCGATCGAGGGCTTTTCGCCCCCCGACTACGACCGCCTGCTGGGCCTGGAGGCGACCCCCTACCGCAGTGCCGTGGTGTGCGCCGCCGGGTATCGCGATCCGGCCGACAAGTACGCCGACCTGGCCAAGGTGCGCTATCCGCTCGATGAGCTGATCGAACACCGCTGATCCGCTGCGCCCCCCCTGCCGCACCGACCCCGCGCGGGATCAGCCCGTCGCTGGCAGCAGGATCGGATCGAGGGTCCCGTGACGCCAGCGCCCATCGGCCTTCTCCGCCACAAGCGGCGTGAGCGTGAGTGTGAGGGGGCTGCCGGCCGCCACGTCGACCTGCAGGGCGGAGTAGGTGCGACGCAGGGAGGAGCCCCGGCCGCTGCGGCCGAGGAACAGGCGGGAGCGGGCCACGACCCGCTCGCTGCCCGCCGGACCCTCCAGCAGCTCGGGCCCCTCCGGCCGCTGGCGCCGCAGGCTGTAGCCGCTGCCGCCGCAGATCAGCCAGGGGATGTGGGCGTCGCCGTGGCCGGTGTCTCCGGTGTGGAGCAGCTCCAGGCAGTGGGCATGGCCGCTGAAGGCCAGATCGATCAGGGGGCGCCCGGCCGGCCGTTCGCCGAGGGCGGCGGCGACGCGATCCAGCACGCCGCGCAGCCGGGCCCGCACCGCCAGGGTCTGGCCCTGGTCCCACTTGCTGACTTCGGTGACGACGGGGGGATGGTGCAGCACCAGCAGCCGGCCCCGCACCTCCGGGTTGCGCCAGGAGGCGATCAGGGCGTCGGCGAACCAGTCGAGCTGCTCCTGGTCGACCGCCGGCGGCCCGCTCTCGAGCTGCTTGTCGATGTCCCGGATCTGCTCGTCGAGCTGCTGGGCCTTGGCGGCCCGGTCGTCGCGGGCGTCCGCGTCGCCGACGAGGGGACCGAGGGTGAGCAGCAGGGCGGCGCGCTCGGCGTCGAGCCGCTGGCGTCGCCGGCGCAGCTCCCCGCCGTCGTCGCCGGCGGGCAGGGGCTGGTTGAAGGTGTTGGAGTCGAGGGCGAACACATCGAGGCCGGCCCAGCGGAAGGTGTAGTGGCGATGGGGCAGGCGGGTGAAGGCGCCGGGGCGGTAGAGCAGGCAGCGGGCCCCGTCCACCGTGGCGGTGCGGGTGCGGGCCAGGTGCTCCTCCAGCCCGGCCTCGGGCACGGCCGCCAGCCCATCGAGGAAGGCGCGGGCCCAGGCCTGGCCCACGTAGGAGCCGTGCCAGCCCACATCCAGCTGGATCCAGCGGCGCAGCAGCCGGCGCGGCGGCGCCGTGAGGCCGGCCAGCAGCCCCAGCGGCAGGGGCAGGTCGTAGTAGTCGTGGTTGCCGAGCACCGGCAGGAACGGCACCCGGAAGACGAGCTGGTCGTAGCGCAGCCGCCGCCAGTCCTCGCCGCCGACGATCCACTCCCGGTAGGGACGGATGAAGTTGTCGGGGTACTGCTCGCTGGAGCCCACCGGGTAGACGACGTCGCCGGTGTGGAGCAGGAAGCGGGCATCGGCGCCATGGGCGAGCAGTTGTTCCGCCACGCGCCGCTGGGGGGTGGCGCGACGGTGCAGCCCGGTGCCGCTGTCGCCGAGCACGAGGAAGGAGAAGGCTTCGGGGGTGCCCGGATCGCCCGCGATCGCCAGGCGGCAGGGGTCGATGCCGTGGCGGGCGAAGGCGGGATGGCCCCAGCGCACCCGGTCGGCCATGCGGCGGATCTTGGTGGCGACGCCCGCCTCGGTGGCCAGGTTCATGGACGTCCGTTCACGGTGGCGGCAGCGGTGCGAACACCGTCAGGGCGCCGGGCAGGCAGGTGAAGGTGACCGGGGCGGCCTCGACCATCTCGCCGTCGATCACCAGCCGCTGGGGCGGGTCGGTGGTGATCGTGATGCGGCGGGCCCGCAGGCACAGGAGGTCGGGGTGGTTGGCGGGCGACTGCACCACGGCGGAGGTGAGCAGGGAGGCGAGGGCGTTGAGCCCCTGCAGGCGGGTGGCGGGGGAGGCGATCGTGACCTCCAGCAGGCCGTCGTCGGGGATCACCCGCCCGAAGCCCTGGGCCAGCACGGAGGTGGCGGGGGCCACGTTGGCCACGGTGATGGCGGCGGCCTGCACCTCGGTGACGGCGCCGTCGATCTCGACGCGGGCCTGGAAGGGCTGCTGGGACGCCAGCTGCTGCGCGCCGGCGAGCACGTAGGCGAGCGGACCCAGCATCGTCTTGAGCTCCCGGGTGGCGCGATCCACCATGCCGGCCTCGAAGCCGACCCCGGCCAGCAGGGTCATCGGCACGTCGTTGCAGCGGGCGGCGTCCACCACGTGGGTGTGGCCGGCCAGGATCGTCTCGCAGGCGGCCACCAGGTCGGTGGGAATGAACAGGGCCGAGGCGAAGGCGTTGGCGGTGCCGCGGGGGATCACACCGAGGGGAATGCCGGTGCCCGCCACCGCCCCCGCCACCGCCGAGACGGTGCCGTCGCCGCCGCAGGCCACGATCATGGCGTTGCCCGCCTCGTCGGCCGGCCGGGCCTGGAGCAGTTCCACCAGTTCGCGGCACTGGTCGGCCGGGTCGAGGCCGGCCCGGGTGAGCAGCACGGTCACCCGGAGCTGGGGTTCGAGGATCGAGCGGATCAGGGCCAGATCGGCGTTGGCATCCCCCTGGCCGGCGACCGGATTGAACAGCAGGTAGGCCGAGCGGCCGTGGGACAGACCGCGCAGGGCCAGCTCGGCGGTGGCGGCATTGAAGGCCAGGGGTACGGCGGCCAGATCGCAGGCGCGCATCAGCAGCCCGGCGTCGGGCGACGTGCCCGCCGGCGCCGTCGGATCGAGGAAGGCCACCACCAGGTCCACCGCACCGGCCAGCACCTCGGCGGCCACCTGGATGTCCCCCCCCTCGGCGAGGGCCGCCAGTGGCGTGACCCGCAGCTGGGCCGTGCGCGGGTCGCTGCGGAGCTGCTCGGCCAGTTCGGCGCTGGCCAGCAGGGGGAAGCCGGCCACCGCCAGCGATTGCCGGTCGAGCCAGTCCAGCAGCGCCTGGCGGCGCGACGCACTTGCCAGCAGCGCCAGGGCATGGGCCATGGGGATCAGGCTACGGGGACGTCGGGAGGGCCTGACCCCGTGGGGCGAATCGAGGCTTCCGTGGGGTACGCAGGGGCAAGATCTGCAAAATGCCATAGACTGGAATGTCTCCGAAGTTCCCTCGGCTCATGGTTGCGAGATCTACCCGATAGCTGCCTGACGGCTGTACCCAATCCTTCAACTTCAATCATTGACCTTCAGAGTGGAGGCGTCGATGGACGAACAGTTCAAACACGATGCGAACAGGCTGGCCCATGAGATTGATTCATGGGATCTGGATGCACGCTCTCCGGAGGGTTTTGCGGCGGAACACATTCCAGATGCGATCCATATCCCCCGCCGAGACATGGATGCCGCAGCCGCCACAGCCATTGATCAGTCATCGACCGTCGTCATCGATGGCGATGCCATCGGGTGCAATGCACCAACCAAGGGAGCGTTGAACATGACGACGCTTGGTTTCACGGTCAAAGATTTGATGGTGGACTCGACTGGGGGAAACGTGATGTCTCGTGTGGTTGCGAATGAACCTTCTATCTGTCCCTTTTGAGATGATCAAGACATGAATCCGTGGCAAGTCGGTATGTTCATGAGGCGATTCTCCAAATGGAGCATCAACATCCTCGCCGTCTTTATGGTTGGCGGGGGTGTGCACCTCGCCTTTTCGGGAGATGACCCGGATGACAGCCTGATCGGGGCTGCCAACATCATGCTGGGGACGTCTCTCCTGTCCCTTGTCGAAGATTAGCCACTGAGCCACAAGACATTTGGGTCTCCGTTCATTCGTGCCATGAACGTCATCCTTCTCGGCAATGCGGGAGCCGGTAAGAGCACCTTGTCCAGGATGATGATCGCCCAACGATCAGCCGCGTGCCTCTCTCTGGATGCGGTGGCGTTTTGTGGCGGCCCTGAGAGACGGCCCCTGCAGGACAGCATCGATGAGGTCAGACGTTGGATCTCAGGCCAGTCCAGCTGGATCATCGAAGGCTGCTATGCCGACATCATCGAGCCGATCCTGGACTGGTGCGATGAACTGATCTTCCTTAACCCTGGCGTTGAGACCTGTGTGGCCCACTGCCGCTCAAGGCCTTGGGAGCCGCAGAAGTTCAGTTCCCCCCAGGAGCAGGACGAGAATCTGGACAACCTGATCCAATGGGTTCGTTCCGACGAGACGCGCGCGGACGAGTACGGCCTGTCCAGGCATCGAGCCCTGTTCGACTCCTTCCTGTCAGGCCCCCCACCAGGGACTTTGCCTCGATGATGGTCTCCTGACCCTCATCGTTGTTGGACCCAGATCCATGACCACCAACCAGCTTTCCCATCTGCGGAACATCGGAACAACCGTTGCCATGAGGCTCCAGGAGGCTGGGATTACCAGCGAGGCAGAGCTCAGAGAGCTTGGGGCTGCCAAAGCCTATCGATTGATGTCTGCCCAATGCCCAGGCAAACATCTGCCAGTCTGTTACTACCTCTACTCCCTCGAGGGAGCCATGCAAGATCGACATTGGGACGCACTATCAGAGGGGGAGAAAACCGAGATCAGGTTGGCAGCCGGCTTGCCAAAGTGAAGAGCCAAGCCGTTGATTTCGTCGCCCCATGAGCACAACCGCCAATCCTGGTGACTGAGGATGTCTGGTTGCTGGCGCTCTACGGTGACGAGATGAGCACCTTTGATGACTAGGCACAGGCCTCGGCGAACCAAGTTCTGCACTTTCTCAACACCTCGGATGAAGTCCGCCTGGAAAGGATTGCGAGGCGCAATCGCGAGCGACCGCCGGGGTCCCATCACTTGAGCGAAGACGACTTCTGGTCTATCTCGTCGTTCTTTCCGCCGCCGGAGGAGGCTGAGGGATTCAACGTCAGGATGCCTATCATGGAAATGACCATGGAAAAGCCTTGACACCGCTACCATGCTTTGGGCCAATGACTGTCAAGCGCACTATCGAGCTGATCCCTTATGCCCTTCGTGGAGGACTTTTGGAATGACACGCCTCGTTGGCTACCCCTGACGGCGCTTAATCATGTGGTTCGAAAATCTGACCGGCTTTTCGGAGCGCTCCCCAGGGCAAGTTCGTGAGACGATCAGGCTTGAAGGTGGCACTCTGCATTCCCTTGCGAATGGGAGGGTTCTGATCTGTGGCCGATTGGAAACACCATCGTTGGCTGAATTGCGAGAGCGCGTTCATTCCAGTGGCTATTCATCGGGCAAGCTGACGGTGCGTGAAGTGGTTGCCAACGTCCAGGATCTGCACGCCGATGCGTCGAACGCGAATGCCCTCTTCCAGGTGGCGTCGCAGTTCAACCTGCTGGAAATGGTGTCTCCGGATGTGACCCCAGAACAGGGAGTGGGAATCTATGAGCATGACCATACCCAGGGACCGGCGTGTGCCATCGCAGCTGGTGCAGGAACGATCTATCGCAACTACTTTGCAGACGTCAACGGGCAAGCTGGCCAATCACCGCGCCACCAGATCGACTGCCTTGCAGATCTGGGCATCGCCCTGGGGAATACAGAGGGCCGCCTCTGGGAGATGAGAAATGGCTATCCCCTGGCTTCGCGTGCTGGCCTGGTTGAGATCTCAGAACGTCTGAAGTCCTCCGGCGATGCCGAACTGGACGGCTGGCGACGGTTGCTGCGGATCGGAATTCAGTGGAGGACCCAGGTGACACTGAAGAATTGCAGCCACCTTGTTTCCCAGGCCTACGGTTCCGCCTTGCCCGTTGCCTATTCCCGGCATGCGTCGAACCTTTGGGGCCCATTCGCACGGCTGATTCTGGAAGCCTCCTATGAAGCAACGATCTGCACGGCCATCCTGAATGCGAATCAGTATGGAAGCAACAGGCTGTTCCTCACGCTTCTCGGCGGCGGCGCGTTTGGCAACGACACCGACTGGATTCTGGACGCCCTCCAGCGAACCCTGAACCTCTATCGGCACGTTGATCTTGATGTGGCCATCGTCAGTTATGGCGCTTCCAATCCGCAGGTCAGGCGGCTGGCCAGCGCGTACGGGTCATGAATTCCCCCATCCAGCTGCTTTCTGCCCGCAGGTGGTGATGGCCATCAAGCGCACGCAGCTGGGGTTTCCCATCATTGGCCGATCCGGTGGACCAGCCAGGCTGGAGCGGCTTGATGGAACGCTGGAGCAACCAGGCCCTTCTGGAGCCTGCTTACAATCCGCTTCAACAAGCCTTGGGGACAGGATGCCGCCTGAGACGCCCGTCAGAACGACTCATTCCAGTCTCGCTCTGCGTTCTGCTGGGGGAGCCGCCATGGGCGCCTTGATCGTTTCGGCCCCATTCGCCGCTGGCCACCCCTTTCCGCCCAGCACCATTGAGCTCGGCGTGGCCACGCTGATCGTGATCACGTTCGCTCTGATGGGCTGTCTCTGGGGCGGTCGCTTTGTTGACGCCGTTTCCAGGGCGCTTGATTCCACCCCTGTGTGACCCCCCATCAGGTTGAGGCACCAAGGTCTGCGATGCGGCGACCCTGGGCTGATTCCTGACTGTCAGCATCCGCTCCCAGCTGTCGACGGCCACGCCCATGACCTTCTCGCGATTGCTGACCAACCTCTGCTCCGACCGTCTGGGCGAGAGTCGCGATTTCTATGTCTCGCTCCTCGGGTTCAAGGTGAACTACGACAGCGACTGGTACGTCCAGTTGCGCTCCCCCACCCATCCCGGGCTTGAGCTCGGGCTCATCGCCCGATCCAGTGAGCTGGTTCCGCCTGCCTTTCAGCAGGCGCCTGCCGGCATGTACCTCACCTTCGTGGTTCCTGACGTCGATGCTGTGTACGCCAAGGCCCTGTCCCTGGAGCTTTCGATCCTGCAGGAGCCCAGGAACGAGTTCTACGGCCAGCGCCGCTTCCTGACCGTCGATCCGAACGGCTGCCTCATCGACATCTGCAGCCCCTGCTGAGCGCCTCAGCAACCCCTCCCCGAAGCCGCGATGCCCTCCGCCCCGACCCGACGCCAGCGGCGCTTCCTGGAACGCTACGGACCCTGGGCCGTCGTCACCGGCGCCTCCTCCGGCATCGGCCGCGCCCTGGCCGTCGCCCTGGCGGAGGCCGGGCTGAACCTGGTGCTCGTGGCCCGCGACCGCTCCCGCCTCGAGACCCTCGCCGCCAGCCTCAGGGCCAGCCACGGCGTGCAGGTGCAGATCATTGCCGTCGACCTGGCCCGGGAGGACCATCTCGAGACGATCCGCCGGGTCACCGACCCCCTGGATGTGGGATTGCTGGTGGCCTCCGCCGGCTTCGGCAGCGCCGGCCCCTTTCTGGACGCGGACATCGCCAGCGAAACCGGGATGCTGATGGTCAACGGCCGGGCGGTGCTGCAGGCCTGCCACCACTTCGGCCGCCGCCTGCGGGAGCGGGGCCGGGGCGGCCTGGTGCTGCTCAGCTCGATCGCCGCCTTCCAGGGGATGCCCTACGCGGCCCATTACGCGGCCACCAAGGCCTACGTGCAGAGCCTGGCCGAGGCCCTGCAGGTGGAACTCCGGGGCGATGGCGTCGCCGTGCTGGCCGCGGCCCCCGGGCCCACCCACAGCGGCTTCGCCGCCAGGGCCGGCATGGCGCTGGGGATGGCCCTGGAGCCCGAGGCGATCGCCCGGCCGATCCTCGCGGCCCTCGGGCGCCAGGCCACGGTGCTGCCGGGCGCGCTCTCGAAGCTGCTGAGCTGGTCGCTCGTGCCCCTGCCGCGCTGGGCGCGGGTGAGCATCATGGGCACAGTGATGCAGGGCATGGCCATCCACTGATTCAGAGCCCCTGATGCAGAGCAGTGTCTTCACCGCCGTCCTGCTGCCGGTGGCCCTGGCCATCGTCATGCTGGGCATGGGCCTGAGCCTGGTGCCCGAGGACTTCCGGCGCATCACGCGCTACCCCCGGGCGGTCGCGGTGGGCACGGTCTGCCAGTGCCTGGTGCTGCCGCTGCTGGGGGCCCTGATCGCCCTGGTGGTGCCCATGGAGCCGGTGATGGCGGTGGGGCTGGTGGTCGTGGCGGTCTGCCCGGGAGGGCCGTCGTCGAACCTGATGACCTACCTGGCCCGGGGGGATGTGGCCCTGTCGGTGACGCTGACGGCCGTGAGCAGCATCGTCACGGTGGTCACGATTCCGCTGTTCACCAACCTGGCCCTCCAGTATTTCCTGGGGGAGGGGGCCGCGATCGCCCTGCCGATCGGCACCACCATGCTGCAGATCGTGCTGATCACCCTGCTGCCGACGGCCGTCGGCATGGCCATCCGTCATCACTTCCCCGGACCGGCCCGGCGCCTGGAGAAGCAGATGGGCCGCCTGGCCGGGGGCCTGCTGGCGCTGATCATCCTGCTGCTGTTCATCCGCGAGGCCCCCAAGTTGCCGGGCTTTCTGGCCCAGATGGGACTGGCCATCGCCCTGCTCAACGTGCTGGCCATGCTGGCGGGCTTTCTGGCCGGCAGGCTGTTCCGCCTGCCCGTGGCCCAGCAGGTGTGCCTCGCGATCGAAGTGGGGATTCAGAACGGAACTCTGGCGATCGCCATCACCGCCGGGCTGCTCAACAACCCCGACATGGCGGTGCCGGCGGCGGTCTATAGCCTGCTGATGTACGTGTTCGGCTTCGGCGCGGTCCTCTGCGGCCGGCGTCTGATCCCTGCGGTCCGGGGGGCGTGAACTCCGATCGCAAGACCAGTCGTTTCAGCGTGGTCCTTTCTCTCTCTTTCGGCTCCTCCTACCGTGCAGAAGACTTCTCCCTGGCCAGGCAGAGCCTGATGGCAGCCGAATCCGTCAGCGGTCTGCTGGAGAGCGTTCGTCTGGCTTCGGAGCCGTCCCATGCCATCGTCCAGGCCGTGCGTCACTGCGTGCAGGAGCGCTGTCGATCGCTCACGGAGGAGGTGAAGTACGGGGGCCTGGTCTTCGCCTCCGATGGTCTTCCGTTTGGTGGTGTGTTCGTGTATCGGCAGCATGTCTCAGTGGAGTTGAGCTGCGGTGCGTTCATCGCCGACCCCCACGGCCTGCTCGAAGGATCCGGCAAGGGGCGACGCCACCTCAAGCTCAGGAGCCTCGAAGACATCAAGAGCAAGCACCTTGAGACGTATCTGACGCTTGCCGTGCAGGCTGCGCAGGCTCAGGCCAGTCCTGTCGATCCCCTGGAGTGAACCCTTGGACCATGTGCTGATCATCCACGCCGTGCGGGACTACGAGGCCTGGAAGACGGTGTTCGACGCGGCGGCCACCCTGCGCCGTGACGCCGGCGAGCGGTCCTTTCAGGTGCTCCGTGAGGGGAGCGACCCCAACAAGGTGGTGCACCTCTCCCGCTGGGAATCGATCGCCAAGGCGAAGGCGTTCTTTGAGTCCCCTGAGCTGGTGGAGATTCGCCGCCAGGCCGGTGTCGAATCCCCGGAGTTCCTCTATCTCCACGAGCTGGAGGCGGGCACGCTCTGAGAATGGGCGCTAGCTCACCCGGGCCGGGGCGGGCTCCAACCGTTCCCAGGGATGACAGCACCTGGGGCGCCCCTGGCAGAATGATTGTCGTTTCATCCAGGGCCGCTGTGTTGCGCTGCCGACCGCCCCTCGCCCCCCTGGCCGCCGCCACCGGCCTCCTGGCCGCCCTCGGCGGCGCTCCTGCCCTGGCTCAGCACACGGGTCAGGGGCCGCAGAAAGCCATGTTCGCCACCAAAGCGGAAGCGGAAGCCGCCGCCAAGAACTTCAACTGCAAGGGGGCCCATCAGATGGGCAGCATGTGGATGCCCTGCGCCAGCCATGGCGAAACCAAAGGCGGCTCGGCCGGCTCCGGCTCCCATTGATGGCCGAACCCCTCGCGCCTGAGACGCCTCCCTCCGGTGAATCCTCGGGCTGCGGTGGCCGGCCGAAGATCGTGGCCATCGGCATCGCCCCCCTGGGCATCATCTCCATCGGCATCGTCCCCATGGGGGTGATCAGCATCGGCGTTGTGCCGATGGGGGTCCTGAGCCTCGGCGCCGTGGCCATGGGGGTGATCAACGCCTCCGTCGTCGGCATGGGCATCCTCATCGCCGGGGTGAACGTTATGGGCGTCTGGTGGGTGGGGATGGAGGGGATGGGCCCCTACCGCCTCGGCAGCCCAAGCGGCCACGTGCACCATCACCACAACCACAGCTCAGGCCAGGGCCAGCCCAACCTCTACGCCTACCCCACCCGCGAGGAGGCTCTCAGGAAGGCGAAGGAGCTCGGCTGCGAAGGGGCCCACGCCATGGGATCGTTCTGGATGCCCTGCGAGGAGCATCCAGAACCCTGATGGTCCATCCAAACTCCTCTCCGGCCCGCCTCAGGACGGGCCCTTCAGGAGCCAGCCCAGGCTGAGAAGCCCGGAGGCGGCGATCCAGCTGCCCACCACCCTCAGACCGACCCGCATCCAGCCCGGATGCGGGGGTCGCAGCGCCAGGGTAAGCGTCGTTGTGATCAGGGCGACGGCGATGGCACCCCCCGCCAGCGCCGGCGGTGCTCCGCTGTGAAGCGCCAGGGCGGAGCCATGGGCCAGGCCGCAGACCAGCCCCCCCACCCCTGCCAGGGCGGTGGTCAGCCGCTGACCCAGCGGCACCGCCAGGGCGACCAGCAGGCCCACCAGGGTGAAGGCAACCGTGGACGACCATGACGTCGCCAGCTTCGCCGGCAGCCCCAGGCCCACGGCTCCCCCCATCAGCCAGGCTGTCGGCAGCACCAGGCGCAGCCGCGATCCTGGCTCCGCTCCGTTCTGAACCGCCAGGGCGCACAGACCGCACACCAGCAGCAGATCGGCCGGGGAGAACACCAGCTGGGCGGCACCCTTCAGCACAGCTCCCAGTCCGGCCGGCAGCGCATGGGCGAGGGCCGGTGGCACGGCCACCAGGCTGGCCATCGCGGCCACGGCGGCCAGCGCCGTCCAGCCACGCCGGCTGAGCCGGCCCAAGCGGTTCATGCCAGGGCCCGCTCCAGGAAGAACAGCCCCACCAAGGCCACCAGGGCGCCGGCCGCCTGCACGAAGCGGCGGCCCCCAGGCCAGCGGCGGGTCTCCCCCAGCAGGATGCCCAACAGGTGCAGGAGCCCGGTGGCGATCACGAAGGCCAGGCTGTAGGCGAGGGCATCGCTGCCGGCGGGGAGCTCGCTGCCGTGGGCATGGCCATGGAACACCGCGAAGGCCGCCACGATCAGCGCCGCCAGCCCGAGCGGAGCCTTCACCTCGAACAGCACCATCAGACCCAGCACCAACCCCGACACGGCGATAGCGATCTCCACCCCGGGGATCGGGATCCCCAGCAGGCCCAGCAGCCCGCCGAACGCCATCACCAGCGGGAAGGCCACCGGCAGCACCCAGAGGGCCGGTGGCCCCAGCACCGCGCCCCAGAGGCCGACGGCCACCATCGCCACCACATGGTCGGGGCCGCTGATCGGATGGAGAAACCCGGCCACGAACCCACCGCCATCGCCGTGCTCGGCATGGGCGCGAGCCGCCGCGGGAACCAGGGCCAGCAGCAGGCCGAGGGGCAGGGGGGCGAGAAACCGTTTCATGGGGCAATCACGCCAGCCAGGCCCAGCCGATGCTGGGACGAGGGCCTCCGTCACCGGGCTGATTCCTCGATGCCGTAGACGACTGTCACAACCTGGCCTGAGTCCACGCTCGCGATCGTCACCAGTCGGTCCTGGTGGGAATCCCAGAGCAGGTAGCTGGCGCAGGCCAGCATCGTCCCCAGGGTCAGCGTCGGCACGTCGGCCAGCAGGTGCTGGTGGTGGTCGTGGCAGGCCCGCAGCTGGTAGTTGGGGATGCGTTCACAGAGGTGATGAATGTTGTGGAAGCCGATGTCGGCGGTGAACCAGGCCAGAACCGGTGGCAGGCGCAGCAGGCTCGTGCCACGGAGGGCTCCCTCGAGGTGGCTCCATCCCTCGCTGCGATGGGCATAGCTGTCTTCGAAGATGTGCTGGACGAAGAACAGGTCGATGAAGATCGCTGCCGACAGCGTGAGAACGGCGGCATAGATCCCCAGGAACAGCCCGAACCCCTGCCACCAGCCCAGCAGCACCACGCCGCCCACCCACACCAGATTGCACAGCAGCAGGTCGTGGAATTCGGCCGGTGAGGCCCAAGGCCGGGGGGCCCGGCTGCCGGTGAGGCTGGCGATCAGCCCCGAGACGAGATCCAGGCGTGGCTTGATGGCCAGGTAGAAAAAGCCCCCTGGGAAGGCCATCAGCGGATGGCGCAGCGTGGCGTAAAGGCGGCGCTGAAGCGGGTCCAGTCGCCGGTACTCCTCGACGCTCAGCATGTCGATGACGCTGCGGTAGCGGTCCCAGTCGCCATTGGTGCGGTGGTGATCGGCATGGTCCCGTGACCAGGCCAGCTGCGGCACCCCGTTGACCAGTCCGAGCACAAACCCGAAGCCGCGGTTCAGCCAGCGTTGGCGGAACAGGGAACGGTGGCCGCAGTCGTGCATCAGGGAGAAGCAGCGCACCGAGAACAGGCTCAGCAGCAGGATCAACGGCGGCAGCAGCCACAGCGACACCGCCGCCACCCGCAGGGTCAGCCACCAGAGCAGCAGGTAGGGCACCAAGGTGTTGAGCATCTGCCATGTCGCCCGGTCGTTGCGGCTGGCCCTGTAGGGGCCGAGCACGAAGTCGGCCCTGGAGATGGAGCGTGGCGTCGCGCTCATCGGCCCACCCCGCAGAACTCGCTCCGTCGCCGCTGCAGCTGCCGGTGACACTCCGCCGGGGTGATCCGCATGCGCCGCAACTGCACGATGGTGGGCTCCGCTGAGGCCAGCATCAGCGCCACCAGCTCCGTGCCCGCCTCGTAGGTGACAAGGGCGTGTTGCAGCAGGCCGTGGTCGACGGTGTCCAGTCCCAGGGCCACCAGCTGGGCGGTCACCTCGCCCCTGGGCCAGTACGCCAGGCGATGGGGCACTGGCTCGGACGCCCAGTGGATGGGGCGCCCCTGGGGCAGCTCGACCCCACAGACGACCAGGCCGCGTCCCGAGCGGTGCAGACCCTGCCAGGCCATGGCCCCCACTTGGACAAAATGCTGGTGCAGGAAGGGCTGCACCCAGGCGGTGCCGTCCCCGCCGGCGATCCCGGGCGGCATGGAGGTCGAGGGCTGGCTTGGCATGGCCATGCGGGTGATCGCGATGGTGGCCAGCCTCCCCCTGCCGCCTGTGGGGAGGCCAGCACCATGCCGGAGGGCCATGCCACCGACGATGATGAGTGCGGCTCATGGTTCCTGCCTCCGCGGGCCCGTCCATGCTCGAACTCCATCACCTGCGCGCTCTGGAGGCCATCGCCCGCCATTCCTCCCTCACCGCGGCGGCCCGCAGCCTGCACTGCACCCAGTCGGGCCTCTCCCATCTGCTGCGGGATCTGGAGCGACAGCTGAAGATCCGGCTGGTCGACCGAGATCGCCGGCCCGCGGTGCTCACGGCGGCGGGTCGCCGCCTGCTGCGCTGCGCCCAGGTGGTGCTGCCGGAAATCGAGGCCGCCGAGGACGATCTGCAGCGCATGGTGATCGGTGCCGCCGGGCGCCTGTTCATCACGCTGGAGTGCCACTCCTGCATCGACTGGCTGCTGCCGGCGATGCTCACCTTCCGCGACGGCCATGGCGAGGTGGAGGTGGATGTGCGCCTCGGCGCCCAGTTCGATCCCCTGCCGGGCCTGCTGGAGGGCTCCGTGGATCTGGTGATCACGGGAGAGCGCAGCAGCGGCCGGGGTGTGCTGGCCGATCCCCTGTTCCGCCACCAGATCGTGGCGGTGCTGCCCCGACACCACCCTCTTGCTGGTAAGGCGTTCCTCAGCCCGGAGGATTTCGCCTCCGAAACGATCATCACCTACCCGGTGTCCGAATGCCGGCTGGACCTCTACAGCCGCTTCCTGGAACCCGCCGGCGTGATCCCCAGGCGGCGGCGCACGGCGGAGATGACCGCCATGATCGTCCAGTGGGTGGCCTTGGGCCTCGGGGTGGCGGCCCTGCCCGAGTGGGCCGTGCCGGCGTCGGCGGCGGTGGCGCGGGTGCCGCTCGGGGAGGCGGGGCTCTGGGGTGAACTCCATGCGCTGCGCCGACGATCCGATCGGGGACTGGCCCATCTCGACGCCTTCGTGGCCCTGGCCAGGGATCAGGCCTTCGGTCGGTTCAGCGACATCACGCCGATCGAGCTGCAGCCTCCGACGACCTGACGGCCGGCACCACCGCCGCCATGTCCTCGCGCTGCAGGGTCTTCCTTGGCCTGTCCGTTGAGGGCCCATTCTTCAACCGCCACGGCTGTCCAGCAACGTTCAGACCAGCCGAGGCGGTGGATTTGTTCTGCATGATTTTGTCTGCCCTTTTTGCTGCTTCGCACGTGAATGGCCGCAGGGGTCATCCGGCGCAGCCGTGCCTGCGGGCCTGCAGGCTCAGGGGGGCTTCCAGACCGCTGCGCTCCAGCAGGGCTGTGTCTTCAAGGATCCGGTCGCTGGGCCCGTCGGCCACGACGCGGCCGGCGCTCAGCACCACGGTCCGTGAACAAAGGTCCAGCGCCAGATCGAGGTCGTGGGTGGCCACCACCCGGGTGTGGGAGAGCCCCTGCAGCAGCTGGATCAGCCGGCGTCGCGCCCGGGGATCGAGAGCCGCGCTCGGCTCATCCAGCAGCAGGATGGACGGCTCCATCGCCAGGACGGTGGCGATGGCCACCGCCCGTTTCTCGCCACCGGAAAGCCGGTGGGGGGAGCGGTCCCGCAGGGCCAGGGCGCCCACCTGCTCCAGCGCCAGGCTCACCCGTTGCCGCACCACGTCGGCCGGCAGGCCCAGGTTCTGGGGGCCGAAGGCCACATCCTCGGCGGCGGTCGGCATGAACAGCTGGTCATCGGCCTCCTGGAAGACCATGCCCAGCGAGCGGCGGATCTCCGCCCGGCTGCCGGGGCCGAGGCTGAGGCCGTTGATGCGGATCGCGCCGGCCACCGGCTCGAGCAGGCCGGTCAGCAGCTCCAGCAGGGTCGACTTGCCGGCCCCGTTCGCCCCCACCACTGCCACCGATTCCCCGGGGGCGATGCGGAGCGAAACCCCGTCCAGGGCCGGGGTGCCGTCGGCATAGGCGTAGACCAGCCCGACCACCTCGATGGCGGGGACGAAGGCGGTCCCGGTGGCGGGTGGGCCCAGGGAACCGTTCCCGGCTGCGCTCATGGCTGCGCCCCGATCACGGCGTGCCCCAGCAGCTCCCCCACCGGCACCTGGCGGCAGACCAGAAACGCCGAGCTCCAACCCAGCAGAAACACCAGGTCCCGTCGGGTCAGGGCTCGGGGGGAGGCCGGCCGGATCGTTCCCTCGAAGCCTCGCAGCAGCATGGCGTCATGGATCCGGGTCGCCCGGGCGAGGGTGCGCAGCAGGAGGGCCCCCAGCAGCGTGCCGCTCACCCACAGGCCGGTGCCACGCCGGCCACAGGAGCGGAGATCGCGTGCCCGCTCCATCCGCAGCGCCTCGTCCCCCAGAAGGAAGAGGTAGCGGTAGAGCAGCTGCAGCTGGGTGACGAACACGCCGGGCACCCGCAGCTGCCGCAGGGCCTCGGCGATGGCCGGCATCCCGGTGGTGGCCACCAGCAGCAGGGCCGCCGTGGTGGTGAGCAGGAAGCGCAGCACGATCGAGACGAACGACAGCCACCCGGCCGCGACGCTCAGCCCAGGGGCGATCGGCACCGCCGCCTGATCGAACAGGGGATTGGCGATCCCCACCATCAGCGCGAACGGTGAGGCGATCAGCAGGCGCTGGCCCAGCCAGCGGAGGGGCAGCCGTCCGAGGCTGGCGATCACCACCGGGAAGAACACGAAGGGCACTAGTGGCAGGACGGCGTGCTTCGGGAAGGACGCCACACAGACCAGAAACACAGCGGTGACGAGCACCTTGGCGCGGGCATCGAGGCGGTGGATCACCGTGTCCTGGCGAGCGAAGCCGTCGACGCGCCCGAGGGCCTGCCGCTCGCGGCTGATCAGGCGCATGGAGGAGCATTCGACACCAGGGCGCTGGTGGCCGCCGTGGCGACGAAGCGGCCGTGCTTGACCCCCTTCGTGCTGATCAGCGAGTCCGCCAGGGCCCTGATCTCCCCGGCCCTGCCGCGCAGGACCACCACCTCCAGACAGTCATGGTCGTCGAGGTGAATGTGGAGGGTGGAGACGATCGTTCGGTGGTGGTGGTGCTGGTGGTCGGTGAGCTTGTTGCTCAGTTCGGAGACGTGATGGTCGTACATCAGGGTGACGGTGCCCACCGCCTCGGCGGATTCATTCGCCAGCACCTCCTCCACCAGGGCGTTGCGGATCAGGTCGCGGATCGCTTCCGATCGATTGCCGTAGCCCTTCCGGGCGATCAGGGTGTCGAAGCGTTCCAGCAGGGGCCCCTCGCTGGAAATGGAGAAGCGGACGACGTCAGTCAAGGGACCAGTAACACGAAGGTCGAATCGATTGCACGTTGACGGCGCTCGGGATGCAGGCATAGCCTTTGGCGGACCGTAACACGTTTTGGCAATCCGTAGCACCGACGCCGAGACGTGTCCGCCCCTCTCTTTCGCTCTCTGGCAGGCCCTCCCGATGCACATGGCTGACGCCCTGATCTCCCACACGGTGGGAGGGGCGATGTGGGGGGCTACGGCCCTGGTCACCGTTCAGTGCGCCAGCACGCTTCACCGTCACCCCGACCCGGCCCGGGTGCCCTTGATGGGCGTCCTGGGGGCGTTCGTGTTCGCGGCCCAGATGGTGAATTTCTCCATCCCGGCCACCGGCTCCAGCGGCCATCTCGGCGGCGGGCTGCTGCTGGCGATTCTTCTCGGGCCGGAAGCGGCTTTCCTGGTGATCGCCTCGGTTCTGACGGTGCAGGCCCTGTTCTTCGCCGATGGCGGCCTGCTGGCCCTGGGAGCGAACATCTTCAATCTGGGGGTGTTCCCGGCTTTCGTCGCCTATCCCTTCATCTACCGGCGCATCGTCGGCGAGCGGCTCAGTCCCACCCGGGTGGTGGTCGGATCGATTGCCGGCGCCCTGGTGGGACTCAGCCTCGGCGCCCTGGCGGTGGTGCTGGAGACCAGCTTCTCCGGGATCTCGGATCTGCCCTTCGGCACGTTCCTGGCCCTGATGCTGCCGATCCACCTGGCCATCGCCATCGTCGAGGGGCTGGTGACGGCGGTCGTGGTGCTCTACATCACCCGTCTCCAGCCGGAGATCCTGGCGCGCGCTGCCCGCCGCCAACCCGTGGGCGGGCTGGCGCTGCGCCGGGTGGTCGCCAGCCTGGCCGTGGCCGCCGTGCTTACCGGAGGGGTTCTGGCCTGGTTCGCCTCAGGGCATCCCGATGGTCTGGAGTGGTCCATCAGCGGCGTCACCCGCAAACCCGAGTTCGATGGCACACCCACCGCCCTCAAGGACGAGATCGCCACGGTGCAGGAACAGACCTCCTTCCTTCCCGATTACGACTTCAGAGCCGGGGAGGCCCCAGCTGGCTCCACCGCAGAGTCGGAGCCCGGCTGGGGAACACCCAGCTCAGGGCGAAGCCTGGCGGGTCTCGTGGGGGGTGGGCTGACCCTGCTGATGGCCGGCAGCCTCGGACTGGTGCTCCGGGGGCGTCCATGACCGGAATCCCGCCCTCACCCCTCGGATCCCCCACAGCGGAACCGATCCTCGACCCCACTTCCGGCCTCGGTGTGATGCTCTGCGGCCACGGCAGTCGCAACCGGCTGGCGGTCGAGGAATTCGCCCGGTTGGCCAGCGGCCTGCGCCGGCGCCTGCCCGATCTCCCCGTGGAGCACGGCTATCTGGAATTCGCCACACCCATCCTGCGTGAGGGCCTCGAGCGGCTGCGCCAGCAGGGGGTGAGCCGGGTCCTGGCCGTGCCAGGGATGCTTTTCGCCGCCGGCCATGCGAAGAACGACATTCCCTCGGTGCTGAACACCTACGCGGCGGAGAGCGGGCTGCGGATTGATTACGGCCGGGAGCTGGGCGTCGACCCGAAGATGATGCAGGCGGCCGGTGCCCGTCTGCGGGAGTGCCTGGATCGGGCCCCGGAGGTCCCCCTGGCCGACACCCTGCTGGTGGTGGTGGGACGCGGCTCCTCCGATCCGGATGCCAACTCCAATGTCAGCAAGGTGACAAGGATGCTGGTGGAGGGCTTCGGATTCGGCTGGGGGGAGACCGTCTACTCCGGGGTCACCTTCCCCCTGGTGGAGCCGGGGCTTCGCCACGCGGTGCGCCTGGGCTTCCGCCGTGTGGTGGTGTTCCCCTACTTTCTGTTCTCCGGTGTGCTGGTGAGTCGCATCTACCAGCACACCGACCGGGTCGCCGCCGATCACCCCGATGTGGAGTTCCTCAAGGCGGCCTACCTGAGCGACCATCCCTTGGTCATCGACACCTTTCTTGAGCGGCTGGAGGAGGTGATCAGCGGCGATACGACGATGAACTGCTCCCTCTGCAAGTACCGCGCCCAGGTGCTTGGTTTCGAGAGGGAGGTGGGGGCGCCCCAGCACAGCCACCACCACCATGTCGAAGGACTGGGGGAACCCTGCCAGCTGTGTGAACGGGAGTGCACCGGGGCCTGCCAGCCCAACGGCGTCCCCCTGCCGGCGCCGGGCCACCGCCATGACGGCGGCGATCACCATGACCATCTGCATCTCCACACCCACACGGCCTATCCCCACGCCGATCACCCCCTGGGTCCGCGCACCCTGCGGGGGGCGGGGAGCCCATGATCCGGGATCAACCGTGAGGAAACAGGAATCTGGGCTGAGATGATGGGAATGTCCGCATCATCCGCTAACCCGCCGAAACCCAGATCCACAGAAAGGCATGTAAAATCTTGAGCAAGGAGAGTGTTCATAAGACCAGCTTTCGAATGCTTTCTCTGGATCCTTTCCCTCAGGAGTTCCTGCTGCTGTGATGTCCTCCGGTCTTGATGTCGTGACATTGTCACGGCTGCAGTTTGCTCTGACAGCGATCTTTCACATGCTCTGGCCCGTGCTTTCCACGGGCCTGGCGATCTTCCTGGTGATTCTTGAAGGGTTCTGGCTGCGTACACGGAATCCTTTCTATTACCACCAGGCTCGGTTCTGGGCCAAGCTGTATGTCCTTAACTTCGGAATCGGTGTGGCCTCCGGGCTGCCCATGGAGTTCCAGTTCGGAACCAACTGGGCGCCTCTGTCGGAGTTTGCGGGCGATTTCTTTGGATCGGTGCTTGGTTTCGAAGGGGCCATGGCGTTCATGTTGGAGGCCGGGTTCCTGGGGATCATGTTGTTCGGCTGGCAGAAGGTCCCACCGGTCATCCATTTCCTCTCCACAGTGATGGTGGCTTTCGGGGCCAATCTCTCGGTCTTCTGGATTCTCAGTGCCAACTCCTGGCTGCAGACACCTGCCGGGGGTACGTTCAGTGACGGCCACTTCCACGTTCAGAACTACTTTTCTGCCATCAACAATCCTTTCATGGTGAAGAGTGTCATCCACATGGCACTGGCCACGGTGGAAACCTCGATGCTGGTGGTGGCTGCCATCAGTGCTTGGTCGCTGATGCGGCAGAAAGCCCCGGAGTTTTTCCAGTTCTCCTTCAAGCTGGCCTTGGTGATTCTGCTGGCGGTGGCGCCGCTGCAGATCCTGGCCGGCCACGAAAGCGGTGTGCAGGTGGCGGAGCGCCAGCCCACGAAACTGGCGGCGATCGAGGCCATCTGGGAGGATCAGCCGGCGGGTACCTCACCGGCTTGGTCTGTGGTAGCCGTTCCGGACGAGGCCACGGGCACCAATCGCTGGAAGCTGGCTGTGCCAGGGGCCCTCAGCTGGATCCTGGAGTCGCGACCGCAACTCAGCCAGCCCGTGCGTGGGCTGAACAGCTGGCCCGCTGACCAGCGCCCCCACATGGTGGGGCTGCTGTTCTACGCCTTCCGGGTGATGATCGCCATCGGCATGGCGGCGGCGGGTCTCACGGCACTCAGCCTGTTGCTCTGGTGGCGTGGCGGCCTCAGCACCGAGCGCTTCCGGCGCTGGCCCTGGTTCAGCTGGGCCTGGATCCTTTCCGCTCCGGCCGGCTATCTGGCGATCGAGTCGGGCTGGGTGGTGCGATGCGTGGGCCGCCAACCATGGACCGTCTATGGCCAGTTGCGGACCGCCGATGCCGCATCGGTGCTGCCGCCGGGTGAAGTGCTCACCAGCCTGGTCACCTTTGCGGTGCTCTACACGTTTCTGCTTGGCTTTGCACTGTTCTTCGGCGCCAGGATCATCGCCAAGGGGCCGGATCTGAGCCTGGAGCCCCCCCAGAACGGCGGCGCCGCCCGTCTCCCTGTCCCCTCGCCGAGCGCCTGAGCATGGACTTCCTCGATGTGTTCATGCCCACGGTCTGGTTCGTGATCCTGGCTTTGTTCCTGTTGCTGTACGTGATATTGGATGGTTTCGATCTTGGGGTAGGCATCCTCTCGCTCACCTCCCCTGGAGAAGCTCAGCGCACGATCCTGATGACAAGCCTCGGCAATGTCTGGGATGCCAACGAAACCTGGCTGGTGTTGATGGGAGGAGCTCTGTTCGGTGCCTTCCCGCTGGCGTACGGCACGATTCTCAAGGCGCTTTACGGCCCCATCTTTCTGATGATCCTGGGTCTGATCATGCGGGCGGTTGCGTTTGAGTTCCGTGAGAATGCCGTCAATAAAAGGCCTTGGAACCTGATGTTCGGGATCGGCAGTGTGATGGCTGCGGCCTTCCAGGGCGTCTGCCTCGGGACGGTACTTTCCGGGATCCCCACTGACGCTTCCGGCCATTTCACCGGCACCCCCTGGATCTGGGTCAGCCCCGGCAGTCTGCTGGTGGCTCTCACCCTCATCCAGGGCTATGTCCTGATCGGTTCCACCTATCTGATCCTCAAGACGAGCGGTGAGCTCCAGCGACTGCACATCCGTACCGCCCGCTTGGCGGCAGCCACAACGCTGGGTGGCGCCTTGTTGATCACCTTCACAGCCCCGTTCGTGTCGGAAACGCTGCGCCAGCGGCTGTTCGATCCAGCCTTTCTGCCGTTCTTCGTTGTCTTGCCCCTGCTGGGAGTCGCCCTGATCGTGCAGCTCTTCCGCAGCCTTGCCCTTCAGCAGGACGTATGGCCTTTCGTTTATACCGTTCTCCTGTTCATCCTCAGCTTCGCGGGTCTTGGGGTGATGGTGTTCCCGGCAGTGATTCCTCCCTCGGTCACGATCTTTCAGGCCTCAGCCTCGGTCAGTTCCATGGTGTTCATGTTGACGTTTATCGGTGTTCTGATCCCGATCATGCTCTTCTACAACATCTACAACTACATCGCCTTTCGAGGCAAGGTGACGTCAGAATGACGCAATAAATTTACTGAGAGCACATCGCTTCTCAGGGCTCCTAAATCTCCGGCCGATGCCGTTCAACCTGCCAGCCGCTTGAACATCACCAGAGCATCCACCTCCCCCAGTCGGGGGTGGCGGAAGGCCCCGGGCAGCCGGCCGATGGTGCGGAAGCCGTTGCGGCTCCAGGCGGCCACGCCGGCGGTGTTGGTGCTCACCACCAGGTTGAACTGCATCGCCGTGAAGCCCCGCCGCCGGGCCTCCTCCTGGGAGTGGCGGCAGAGGGCATGGCCCACCCCCCGGCCCCGGGCGGCCTCGGCCACCACATAGCCGGCGTTGGCCACATGGGCCCCCAGGCACGGCTGGTTGGGCCGCAGGTAATAGGTGCCCAGGATCGCGCCGTCCGCATCGGTGGCCACGACGGTGGCATCGACCGCCTCCACCCAGGCCCGCCGGGCCGCCTCGCTGTCGATCGCAGGGTCGTGGGGGAAGGTCTCGCCGGCCCGGAACACCGGCTCCAGCACCGCCCACACCGCCGGCCAGTCGCCAGGTTCGTAGGGCCGGAGGATCACGCCGCTTCCACCACGATCGATTTGGTCACCGTACCGGGCAGATTCCGCGACACCGGACAGACCTTCATGCGTCGCTCCAGAAAGGCCCGGCTGGGCTCATCCAGGACGGGCGTCGCCGCCCCATCGGCCGCCTCCAGCCGCACCTGGAACGTGCCCTCCACCGCCTCGACCATCCAGTCGGCGGAGGCCGTCACGCTCAGCACCCCGTCCACCGCCGCCAGGGGCAGGTGCCGCTCGAGGGCGTTGGCCACCAGGTAGTGGTGCTGGCAGAGCAGCAGCGACAGCAGGAAGAGTCGGAAGCCGGGGGTCTGCAGGCTGGGCTGCAGCGGCTGCCAGGGCTCCAGCGCACCGTTGCGGAAGTCGACGCTGAGGCTGTCGCCGGCGGCCCCGTGGCGGCTCTGCAGCTGGAACTGGAACAGGAGCTGGCTCATCGCTGGTGCGGGACGGTGTGGGGGGGGGGACTGGCGGCGCCGAGGCTGCGTTGGCGCTGGAGGGCTTCGGCGCCCGTGAGCAGGGCCGAGCCGACCAGCAGGGCGGCGAAGCCCTGGCGCAGGTGCCGATCGGAGAGGTGGGGAGCCAGGGCCTGGCCGCCGATCGCGCCCACCAGGCCGCCGCCGATCAGGGGCGCCAGCAGGGGCAGGGCGGCCGCCGGCCAGTGCCCGAGGGCCCCCAGGGCCACCAGGCTGTTGGTGGCAATCAGCACCAGGCTGGTGCCGCTGGCCAGGGGCATCGGCAGACCGGCCAGCAGCACCAGGGCGGGCACGATGGCGAAGCCGCCGCCCACCCCGGCGATGCCGGTGAGCAGGCCCACCAGCACCCCCTGTCCCGCCAGGGCCAGGGTCCCTCCGGGCCGCCGGGATCCGGTGGCGTGCCTGTCGCCGCCAGGGCCGCGTTGCCGCCGTGAGAGCAACCAGGCGGCCACCAGGGCAGCGGCGGCGAACACCCCCAGCTGCACCGGCTCGGGGATCAGCCCCTGCTTGACGAGGGAGCCACCGATCCAGCTGCCCGCCAGGGCCGGCACCCCCAGGATCAGGGCGGGCCGGGGCGCCACCTGGTGCCGCCGCAGGTAGGGGCCGGCGTTGGCCACCGCCAGCAGGGTGACGGCCAGGAGCGACAGGGGCACCGCCTCACGGGTGGGCAGCCCGGCGCCGCTGATCAGCAGGGGCAGCAGCAGGATCGAGCCGCCGGCGCCGAGCACCGCCAGCAGGAAACCGATCAGGGCACCGCCGGCGCCCATCAGCAGCAGCAGGGCCAGGCTCAAGGCCGTCCCCCCTGCCGGGCCCGGGCGGCAGGGCGTGGCGATGCGGGAACGGCGGACATCGAGGCGGGATGGTCGGATGACTATGACTATACACGCATACAACGGCAAAAGAGTGAGAATCTGCTGCCGTCTGCGCCCCATGGGCGGGAACCGCGCTGCATAATGTCGCTAGCGCCATAGTGAGCAGTCATGGGGGTTGCCGGCCCCGGTTCGATGCCCAGTCCGGAACTGCTGGAGGAGTTCAGCCAGTTCTTCCGGCTGCTGAGCGAGCCCGCCCGGCTCCAGCTCCTCTGCCATCTGCGCCAGGGTCCCTGCGATGTCGCCTCCCTGATCGAGGCCACCGGGTTCAGCCAGTCCCACATCAGCCGCCAGCTCTCCCAGTTGCTGCGGGCCGGCCTGGTGAGCTGCGAGCGTGAGGGGGTCCGCCTCATCTACCGGGCCGACGCCGAACTGGTGGAGGAGCTCTGCCACCTCGTCCAGACGCGCATGAAGCAGCGCCTGCAGCAGCAGCTCGACCAGCTCCACACCGTCTGAGGCCATGGGCCCCCACCCCCTGTGGACCCGGGCCTTCCACGGTTTCAACCTGCTGGTGCTGCTGCTGATGGCCGGCAGCGGCCTGGAGATCTACAACGCCAATCCGGTCTTCGGCGGCCGGGCGGGGGCGACCGTGCCCGAATGGCTCACCCTCGGCGGCTGGCTGGCCGGCGGCCGTGACTGGCACTTCGGCGCCATGGGGCTGTACGCCGCCAACCTGGGGCTCTGGATCGGCCTGCTGCTGCACCGGCGCCACCGGCGCCTCGCCGACGGCGGCGATCTGGGCACCCTGCGCCGCAGCGCCAGTCCCCCCAGGCGCCGCCTGGCCAGCCACCGCATCACCTACACCCTGATGCTGATCGTGCTGGCCTTCAGCCTGCTCACGGGCCTGGCCCTGTACAAGCCGGCCCAGCTGTGGTGGCTGGTGTCGCTGTTCGCCGTCGCCGAACCGGCCGGCCTCTCCAGCTGGCAGGCGCTGCGGGTCTGCCACCTGGCCACCATCCCCGCCATCGCCCTGCTGCTGGTGGCCCACATCGGGTTCTCCTGGCGGGTGGGCGGCCTGCGGCTGCTGCGCCGCATGGTGCTCTGATGGGGCGCGCGGACCCAGGCATCCCCGCGATCGCCGATCCCACCGATCTCCCCGGCCGCCGCCGCGCCCTCGGCCTGCTGCTCTCCGGCGGCTCCTCCCTGCTGCTCGGCGGTTGCGGCCTCAACCGCTGGAGCGGAGCGGTGGGGGAGGCCACCCAGCCGCTGAACGAACGGATCGAGGCCCTGCTGCAGGGGAAGGGGCCGGTGCCCGAGTTCCGGCGCAGCCAGGTGGAGCCGGCCGCCCTGCTGGTCAACAGCTTCAACGGTACGCCCCACCTCCCGCCCGAGAGCTACCGGCTCGTCGTCAACGGGGCGGTGCGCCGCCCGTTGCGCCTCGATCTGGCCGCCCTCGCCGCCCTGCCCCAGCGGGAGTGCGTCATCCGCCACGTCTGCGTGGAGGGCTGGGCGGCGATCGTCGCCTGGTCGGGCCCGCGGCTGGCCGATGTGCTGGCTTTGGCCGGCCCCTCCCCCCTGGGGGCCTATCTGGCGATCCGTTCCGCCGACCAGTACTTCGGGACCTGGGATCTGGCCTCCGCCCTGCACCCCCAGACCCTGCTCGCCACCCACATGAACGGGGCGCCGCTGCCCGTGGCCAACGGCGCCCCCGTGCGGCTGGCGAGCCCCATCAAGCTCGGCTACAAGCAGAGCAAGTGGGTCACCGGCCTCGAGCTGATGACGACCCTCGGCGACCGCCGCGGCACCTGGGAGGACAGGGGCTACGAGTGGTTCGCCGGGCTGTGAGGGGCCCGGCGCTGCTCGGTGTTGCGCTGCTCAGGGCATGAGGGGCGCCCAGGCCATCGTGGCGTTGAACTTCTGGCACCAGATCAGCACCGATTTCTGGGCCTTGAGGTCGATCGAGGCGGGGATCACGTAGCTCTGGGACCCCTGGCTGGATTTGAGCTTCGAGAGCAGCGTGTAGCTGCCGGGTTTGAGGGGGAAGCCGGGGGCCTTGCTCATAGCCAGGGGCGTGGCGGAGGGGCTGAAGGCGACCCAGAGATCGGGGGCCATGTCGTTGGTCCTGAAGTCGCCGCTGAGGGTGAGCACCGTTCTGCCGCCCTGCTGGGTGATCGAGAAGCCGCCGCTCACGGGGGCCTCCGCCTTGCGGAAGCTGCCGCTGGCCTTCGCCATGGCCTGGGCCACCGAACCCAGCGTCGGGGTGACCGGCTCGACCCGGGGGAGGCCGAGGCTGCGGGCGGGGAGGACGGTGCCGGAGAGGGCCGCCGCCGCCACCAGGGTGAGGGCGCCGCCGAGGACGGTACGGGGGGAGCGGAACATCGGAATGGGGGGAGGGTGAGGAGGAAGCGGCGGGGTGGCGGGACGCCACGACCGGCGCGCACCAGGAGATACCGGCGGATCCCCGGATCGGATGGGGCGGCTCCGGCCCAGGGGGTGACCATGGGGGCGCTGCCCCCCTCTCCCCGGCCTGAACGATGCAACCCTGGACGACATCGGACGGGCGACCGCGGCCGATCCCGGGCCTGCTGCCGCTGCTGCTCTACGTGCTGCTGCGGGGGCTGGATGCCACCGTGCTCAAGGCCCTGCAGGACCACGGAATGGCCCATCCGGTGCAGGGTGAGAACCCGATCAGCTTCTGCAACGTCTTCTTCCTGGCCCAGCTGACGGTGGGGCTGGCGGCCCTGATCCCCGGACGGCGCACCCTGGCCAACGACCTGGCGCGGCTGGGGCCGGCCGATCGGCGCCTGCTGGCCCTGCATGGGGGCCTGGGCCTGTTCCTCGGGCCTGTGGCCTACTACCTCGCCCTGGAGTCCCTGTCGGTGATCAGCCAGACGCTCCTGTTCGCCCTGGTGCTGCCCGTCTCCGCCCTGCTGGCGCGCTGGCTGCTCGGGGAAGCCCTCCCCGCCGGCTTCCGGCTCAGCCTGGGGCTGATCGGTGCCGGCCTGGTGCTGCCCCAGGCGGCCATGGCCATGGGCGGCGGCCGGATGGACGACCTCACCGGCATCGTCTGGGCCCTGGTGGGGGTGCTGGCCTTCGCCGGCTCGGCCGTCAGCGGCCGCGCCATCGCCGCCCGCCGCTGGCCGGCGGCCGTGGGTGTGGGGCTGCCCACCCTGCTGAGCGCCCTGGTCTTCGGTGCCATCGCCCTGGTGCTGTTCGGGCCGCAGCATTTCCTGCTGCTGCGGCTCTGGTGGGTGGTGGGGGTGATCGGCATCTATGCCGTCACCCTCTCCCTGGGCCGGGAGCTGGCTCTGCGCCAGGCCTACCGCCGCTGCAGCGTGGCCGTCGTCTCCCTCTGGAGCTCCCTGGCCCTGGTGGTGGCGGTTCTCAGCGCCGCCCTGCTGCTGGGGGAACCGCTGGGCGTCCCCGTGCTGGCCGGTGCGGCCCTGGTGCTGGGCGGGGTGTTCGTCAGCCGCCGGCCGGGCCCCATCCGATCGGGGCCTTCGCCGGTATCCGAAGCACGGCACCCCCGCCGAGCCCCTCCCCGGCCGTGAACCCCTCCGACGCCGAAGCTCCACCCCGCCGTCCACCGCTGCGGGGCGCCCTCGCGGCGTCTCCAGGCGAGGGCGCCGATCTGGCCGCCCTCTACGACGACTGCAGCGGTCCGGTGTACCGCCTGGCCCTGCGGCTGTGCCGCTCCAGCCAGGAGGCCGAGGACCTCACCCATGACGTCTTCCTGCGCTACTGGCAGCAGGGCCGCTACGACCCGTCCCGGGGGCCGGTGCTGGCCTACCTGCTGCTGTTGACGCGCTCGATGGCCATCAACCGCCTCAACCAGCGCGCCAACCGCTGGCAGCTGGTGCAACGCTGGTCGGAGCACCTGTTCCCAGCGGCCGTGCCCACGCCCCACGACCGTGCCGAGTCCGAGGATCTGGCCGAGAAAGTCCGGGGTGCCCTGGCGGCGATCCCCGCCAACCAGCGCCAGGTGCTGGAGATGGCCTACTACGAGGGGCTGAGCCAGTCGGCGATCGGGGCGCTGCTGGAGCTGCCCCTCGGCACCGTCAAGACCCGCGCCCGCCAGGGCCTGATCCGCCTGCGCGCCCTCCTCCACGACTCGCCCGCCCAGCCATGACACCCGACGCCATCCCCAGCCCCGATGCCGCCGGCATCGACGCCCTGCTCGCCGGCCATGCCCTCGGGGATCTGGAGCCAGCCGAGCGGGAGCAGCTGGCGACCCTGCTGCGGCAGCGCCCCGAGCTGCGCCGGCGGCTGGAGGAGTTCAGCACCACCCTGGAGCTGCTGCCCCTGGCCCTGCCGGCCACCGCGGTGCCGCCTCCCGCCCTGCGCCGGCGCCTGCTGGAGCCCCGGCCCCAGCCGGGGCCCTGGCGCCTCTGGCTGGTGCCCTCCCTGCTGGCGGCCGGCCTGCTGGTGCTCGCCGGTGAGCTGCACCAGACCCGCCAGCAGCTGGCGGGTCTGCAGCGCCAGCTGGCGCCGGCAGCCCTGGCCGATCCCCGCCTGATGCCGCTGCAGGCCGTCCAGCCCGGCCAGAAGGCGGTCGGTGAGGTGCTGGTCACCGGCAACCGCACCCACAACCTGCTGACCCTCAGCCACCTGCCCCCCCTGCCGCCGCAGCGCACCTACCGCCTCTGGGCCACCGTGGACGGCAGGACCGTCGGTTGCGTCCATTTCGTGCCCGATGCCCGCGGCCAGGTGGCCATGCCCATCCCCCTCTCCCCCACCAGCCAGGCCAGCGCCGTCAGCGTCAGCATCGAGGGCGACCCCAACGGCCAGGTGCCCAGGGGCCCGATGCTGCTCACCAGCTCCCTCTGATCACCTGCTGCCTCCGAGCCATGGCCACCGCCCCCTTCCCCACCCAGCTCCATGCCGATCCCGGCCGCAGGGCGGTCGTTGACAGCGGGGCCCAGCCCTGGCACCCCTCCCCCCTGGCGGGGGTGGAGCGGCGCCTGCTGGAGCGCGACGGCGGCGAGGTCGCCCGGGCCACGTCGGTCGTCCGCTACGCCCCCGGCAGCCGTTTCTCCCCCCATGGGCACGGCGGCGGCGAGGAGTTCCTCGTGCTCGAAGGCGTGTTCTCCGACGAGCATGGCGACTACGGCCCCGGCACCTACGTCCGCAACCCGGTCGGCTCCGCCCATGCCCCCTTCAGTGAGAGCGGCTGCACGATCCTGGTGAAGCTGCGCCAGATGGATCCGGCCGACCAGACGCGGGTGGTGGTCGACACCGGCTCCTCCACCTTCGTGCCCGGCCTGGTGCCCGGCCTGACCGTGCTGCCCCTGCACGGCTTCGGCACCGAACAGGTGGCCCTGGTGCGCTGGGAGCCCGGTACCCGCTTCCCCCTCCACGCCCACCCGGCGGGCGAGGAGATCTTCGTGCTCGAGGGGGTGTTCGAGGACGATCAGGGGGCCTACCCGGCCGGCACCTGGCTGCGCAACCCGCCCGGCAGTCGCCATGCGCCCTTCAGCGGCGGCGGGTGCCTGATCTGGGTCAAGACCGGCCACCTCGGCGAGGGTCTGGCCGCGCCGCAGGGCTGATCGCCGTTCAGGGGGTCGCCGCCCGGCCCCGCAGCGGGGCCACCGCTAGGGCGACCAGGAAGGCCAGCAGCTGGGCGATGACGACGCAGGGACCGGAGGGCAGCGCGAAGGCGGCCGACACCAGCAGACCGAGCACGGCGCCGCTGGCCCCCAGTCCGGCGGAGAGGACCACGTAGGTGCCGAAGCGGCGGCTCACCAGCCGCGAGGCACAGGCGGGGATGACCACGAAGGCGCTGATCAGCAGCACCCCCACCGCCTTGACGGAGATGGCCACCACCACCGCCAGCAGGACCAGGAACAGCAGCCGGTGCAGGGAGACGGCGATGCCCCGGGAGCGGGCGAGGGGTTCGTCGAGGGTCAGCAGCACCTGGTCGCGCCGGGTGAGGGTGAGGTAGCCGGCGGTGACCACGAGCAGGACCCCGATCAGGGCCAGGTCGAGCCAGGTGATCCCCAGGATGTCGCCGAACAGGAGCTGCTGGATGCCGCCCTTGTAGACGTGCAGCAGGCTCAGGGCCACCACGGCCAGGGCGAGCGACGAGGAATAGACGATGTTCAGCAGGGCATCGGCCGGCAGCTTGCTGCGCTGCACCAGCTGGTTCGTCATCAGGGCGAACAGCACCGCGAAGGGGATCAGCACCAGGGTGGGGTCGATGCCCAGCAGCAGGCCCAGGGTGATGCCGAGCAGGGCGGAATGGCCGAGGGCGTCGCTGAAGAAGGAGAGCTGGCGCAGCACGGCGAAACTGCCCAGCACCCCGCCGAGGGCGCCGCTGAGCAGGCCCCCCAGGAGGGCCCGCTGCATGAAGGGGAGCTGCAGCAGCTCCGCCAGGGTCGACGTCCCAGCCATCGGCCCAGGGTACCCAGGGCGGCGGGCCGGGGCCTCAGGGCAGCGGGTGGGCCAGGGCGAGGTCCAGGGCCTCGACGACCAGGGCCAGGGAGGCCGCCAGCAGGGCCAGGCGGCCGGCGCGGCAGAACAGCCGTGAGGTGATGACGAAACCCATCGGGATCATGGGTGAGCTCCGGTGCAGGTCAAAGGGAACGGTCTCAGTGGCTGGGGCGGTGCAGGGGACGCAGATCCGGCAGGGCGACGGAGAAGGCGGGGGAGCCGTGGCGGGTGAGGGGCCAGCGCCGCACCCAGCAGCTGTCGGTCTCCTCGTCGATGCTGATCACCTGGTAGGTGCCGCCCTGGCGGCTGCTCAGCGCCACGAAGCTGCCGGGGTGCAGGGCCGCTGCCGGGTGGGATGGGGGGTGAGGCATGGTTCGAACCACGCAGCAGCCTTCAACGTAACAGAAGGTTGCGGATTGGTTGACGATTCGCCCCGTCGTGTGCATTCCAAAGCACAGGGGTTGGGCCCGGAAACGCGCAGCCCCCCTCGAGCATGACCCGAGGGGGGCTACTTTGCCGGGGCGATGGGAGTTGATCAATCTCCCCAGCCCCGCACCTTTGATCTAAATCGGAAGGGACAGCTACAGCGGCGAGCCGCACATAGCTTCACGGAGCGGCGCAAACCGGGAACGGCTGAAGCGCGATGGTGTCACTCGTCGTCGTCGGAGCCGCCCACCGGCACGAGCCGGATCGCCTTGCGACCGAGCTTGATCTCGAATTCATCGCCCGGCTCGAGGCCCAGCATCGCGGTGTAGGCCTTGCCCACCAGCAGGTTGCCATTGAACTGGACCTTGGCGGTATAGCCGAGCTTGCGACCGGCCTTGGTGGCCGCCTTGCCGACGCCGTCGCCGAGGTTGATCCCCTTGGCATCGAGCAGGGCTTCGTAGAAGGCCGTGAAGTTCAGCCGCTCGTTGCCGTCCTTCTTGGTGCTCACGTAGCCGCAGCTGCGCACCAGATCGGACTTCGAAGCGTCACCCATCTCTTTCACCTTGGCGAGCAGATCAGCACCTTTGAGCATGATGCAATGGCGGTTGGTATTGCTGGAAATTGTACAACTCGGGCCTGCGATCGCCAGTCGGGCCAGCTTCAGCTCTTCGGAGGACCCTCCACCCGATATTGCACCTGCTGGGGAAAGGGGATCTCAATGCCCCTGTCCTGGAACGCCTTCCAGACAGCCGCCTGGACTTCGCTGCAGATCGACACGTTATCCATTGGGTTGGCGATCCAGAAGCGCAGGGCGTAGCTGATCGAGGACTCTCCGTATCCGAGCAACAGGCCCTTCGGTGCCGGACTGGGCAGAACGTGGGGCTCGCTGCGGGCGATGTCCTCCAGCAAGGCGATCACGTCGTTGGGATCGTGGCGGTACGCCGCGCTCACCAGCACCTGGGTGCGCCTGAGGGTGTCGCTGCCCGTGTAGGTCACGGTGGTGGTGGTGAAGAACATCTGATTGGGGATCACCAGTTCGGCATTGTCCCGATTGCGCCAGAGCACCGCCGCCCGCAGGCCGAGGCTGCGCACTTCGCAGGGATCGCCATCGATGACCAGAACTTCGCCGGGCCGTACCGACCCCTCACACAGCAGCCAGAGGCCGCTGACGAAATTCGAGAACACTTCCTTGATGCCGAAACCCAGGCCCACCGAGAGGCCACCGGCCACCGCCAGGATCGCGGTGCGGTTGAAGCCCACGTGATCGAGGGCCCAGACGATGCCGATGGCCACCACCACATAGCGAATCATCAGGGCCAGGGCCCGGCGGCTGCCATCGCTGATGCCCACGCCGCGCTGCACCACCCAGGCCAGGCCCTGGGCCGGCGGCCCGGTGCCCATGGCCAGCACGTACACAATCACCACCGCCAGGAAGAAGCTGCCCAGGGTCACCTCGGAGCCGAACCATTCGCCCAGCGGGATCAGGGCCAGATCCTGCGGGTTGTCGAACACCCGGATCACCAGCAGGGTGGCGAGCAGCAGGTAGGCCGGTCGGATCAGGCGGGTCTCCAGCACTTGCAGCTGCTGCTGCTGGACGACTCGCCCCAGCAGCTGTCGCACGCCCCCCAGGCCCAGCCAGCCCAGGTAGAGAAGCAGGCCCAGCAGCACCAGACCGTTGGGGAGGCCCCCCAACCTCAGGGCCAGCGCCAACAAAGCCAGCAGCAGGGGAATCACGACGTCGGATCGCCGCGCCAGGGGAACCCGGGGGCCCAGCCGCCGGCGCAGCGCCCCCTGTCCCAGGAACACCGCCAGCAGCACGATGACCTGGATGCGCACCTCGAGGCGCTGCAGGTAGCCGAACCAGCCGGCGATCTCCATCAACAGCAGGTTCATCGGGACCTCCCGCCGCCGAGAAGCTCGATCAACCCCTTGAGGGTGTCCTGCTCGCTGAGGTCGTCGAACAGGAACCGGGTGAGCAGCGCCTGCCAGGCCTCTCGCTGCTCCCTGCTGCTGGCCTCGATCAGCCGGATCGTCGCGCGCCGCAGCGACTGCTGCCGGCCCTCCACCATGGAGGCCACCACCGAAGAGCTGCGCACCGGCGGGGCCACTTCCCGGTTCACGGGAAGCACGTACTGGCTGCGCAGGACAATATCGCGCTGGTGCAGGGGGCTCACAGCGAAGCGGGCCAGGGCCAGGGCCAGCTGCCGCTGGACCGGACTCGAGTTGACCCCGAAGGCCAGCACCCGCTCCCGGGTGATCGGGCTGGCATCGCCGAAGGGCCCGGAGGGCAGGGGAGCCACACCCAGGTTCTCTCCCAGGCTCGCCTTGACGCGGGTGAGGTTGATGCTCCGGCAGGGGATCCAGTCGAGGGTCCCGGCGGCCAGTTCCTTGATCAGTTCGGTCTCGGTGGGGAAGAAGGTGACGTGCTGCTGCTGGTCGGCCTGGCGCAGCCATCCCAGCCAGTTCGCCAGGCCCTGCCGGGTCAGGGGCGTCACCGGCTCCCCGGCCAGGAGGCTGCTGACGGCATCGACGGCCCCGAGGGGACCCAGGGTCCAGGCCAGGCTGGTGGCATCGAGGGAGAGCCCCACTTCCACCCCCTTGGCACTGGCGGCCAGCAGGTCCGTGAGGGTGGCAGGGCTTTGCCGCAGGCGCCGCCGGTCGAAACAGGCCACCTGGGGCTGCAGCTCCATGGGAAGGCCGGTCAGCGTCCCATCCGACCGCCGGACCCGCACCACGGAGCCCGCATCCAGCTGATCCAGCAGGGCGGGCGAGAACGTCACGGTGTCGATCAGCTTCTCCCGGGCCAGATCACGGGCGGTGGACTCGTTCACCAGCAGCAGATCGGGGCTCAGGCCGGTGCTGTTGCGCAGGCGCAGTTCGTTGGGCAGGCTCTCCTCCGGGAACACCTCCACCTGGAGCCGGACCCTCGGCTGCAGGGTGCGGAACGTGGTCTGCAGCATGGCCGTCCGCGACCGGATCTCCTTCTGCAGTTCGCCGTCGATGGCGTCATCACTGACACCGACCGCGATGTACAGGGTGCCCTCGAGGGGGCGCAGGATCGGTTGCAGGCGCCGGCCCTGACAGCCCCCGATGGCGGCCATCAGCGGGAGGGCCAGGCCCACCGCGATCACCCCGATGGCGGCCCGTCGCCGGCCCTGGCCGGGCGGGGTGGGGGAGGGGCGGGAAAAGGGAATCACAGGGGGAGGTTAGGGGCCTTCTCCGCGGCGGGCCCGCAGTTCCACCACGGTGGAGCCGACCCAGGGGGCCCCACCGGATCCGGACGCGCCCTGGCCCAGGCCGCCAGGGCGCCTGGTCACCACCGCGGGTGCTGCAGCCGTGTCGCCAGAGGTCGATGCCCGGGCGCCGCTCAGTCCTCGGGGTAGAGCAGTTCGGCGAGTTCGTCGGGATCCACGTCGTAGACGCGGGCCAGGGTGGTCTCGATGGCGCTGGTCACCACGTCCGGCAGGAAGCGCATCGCGTTGAGGGCGTCGTCGGCGATGTCGTCGGTGAGGACCTTGTCGCCCCCCAGCTTCTCGTCGTTGATCACGGCCATCACCCAGCTCTGGTAAGCGGTGACGAGATCGGCGAACTCGAGCTCCGGATCGTTCAGATCGAGGGCCATCGGGCGTCTCCAGGGACGGTCGTTGCCCCTGCAGTTTGCCCCCTGACCGTCAGGATGGCCGGATGGATCAGGAACCCCTGCCATCGGTGGCCTCCCTGCAGGGCACCCTGTTCGACTTCGCCATCGCCGAGCTGGTGCGCCAGCACCGGCAGAGCTTCCCGCCCCCGTGGACGGCGGAGAGCTGGGCCAAGCTGCTCATCTGGCTGGCGCTGAGCTGCGGCTGCTCCGGCGAGGCCCGGGCCCTGGAGGCCTTCGCGGCCGCCCTGGGTCCGGCGCTCACGGGGCGGATGCGGCGGCTGTTCTTCGAGCGGGAGCTCCCCGAGCTCAACCTGCGGGTGATGGCCGATCCGGCCGAGCAGCAGGTGCTGCTGCTGCCCCTGGAGGCCGGGCCCGGAGCCGGAGCCCGGGAGCCCATCGCTGTGGAGCGGGTGGCCGCCGCCCTCGAGGCCGTGGGTCTCAGCCCCCTGGTGACGGACGATCGCCTCCGTTGGCAGTCGCTGGAGGCACTGGTCGCCGTGCCGTGGCGGAACGGGCCCGGGTGAGGCCGCCGCAGCGGCGCCGCAGCCGCCGGGCCTGGGCGAAGGCGACGCCGACCCCCAGCAGGGGCAGGGGGCCGGGGGTCGGCACCGGCGTGAGGGCGAGCAGCTCGCCGTTCACCCCGTCCCCGTCGTTGGCCACGTAGATCGTGCCGTCGCGGCCGACGGCCAGCCCGGTGGGACTCACAAGATCGTCGAAGATCGACCGGACGCTGCCGTCGAGGCCCAGCCTCAGGACCCTGCCCGACGGGGGTCCGAAGAAGTCATCGCTGTACTGGAGCAGGTAGAGCGCATCATCCGGACCGGCGGCGATGTCGATGAGGTTGCTGAAGCCGCCGGCGAACTTCGTCACCGGGTTGGTGAAGTCGTAGCGGAACACATCGGCGCTGCCGGGGGCGAAGGGGAAGCCGGAGAGCTGGGTGATGTAGAGCGCCCCGTCGGGGCCGATGGTCATGCCGGTGGGCACGGCCTGGGCCGGGAACTCGGGGGGGAGGGGGAATGGCAACGGCGGGGGCGTGACGAGCTCCGGCGGGAACACGTTCACCAGCGAGACCTGGTTGGCGCCGTCCGCCTTCACCAGGCTGTTGCCGCCGGAATCCGTGACGTAGGTGTCGTCCCCGCGCACCACCAGGGCGAAGGGATTGCTGTTGAGATCCTGGCCGTCGGGGTTCTGGGTCGCTTCGAACGCCGCGATGTCGGCCAGGGGCGTCAGGCTGCCGGCGGCCAGGTCGATGGCGACCGTCCTGCCGAAGAGGGGGCTGCCGGCGGCGGGGATCAGGGTGGGGTTGGCGCCGAAGCCGAAGACGCCGAAGAGCTGGCCGGAGCCGTTGAAGGCGAGGTCCGCCAGGCCCGTCCCCTCGAGGAACAGGGGGGAGGACTGGTCCGCCAGGGAGGGCAGGTTGGCGAGCGCCCGGGAATAGACGTTGGTGGAGCGGTCGAACAGGCCCACGGCCCCGGTGGTGCCGTAGCAGAGGGTGTTGCCGCTGCCGGCGACGAGGCAGGGGCCGCCGCCGCCCCGGCCCGCTTCGCTGAGCACGAGGTTGCCGTTCGGGGCGATGGTCAGCCCGCGCGGGTTCTCCAGCCCCGTCACCAGGGTCCGGGCCCGGTAGGGAGCGGCGTCGGCGGGGGCGCCCGCCGCCAGCAGGCCGGCCCCGGCCCAGGCCCCCAGGGCCAGGCCCAGAAGCCCCTGGCCCTGCCGCAGGGGGTGTTGGCGGGAGGCGGTGGTCCGCGGCGATGGCGACATCGGCAGGCTGGTCCGGAGGGGGGCGTCAGGCGGCACTCTGCCGATCCCGCGGGCCCCGTCAAGACACCGACGACACCTCCGGTGGTCTTCGGGCCTCCGTTCTAGGTTCCATGGCTGAGGTGCCGGGCGCGGATGCGGCTGATCGCCAGCTTCGAGGATCCCGGCTATCTGGCCCTGGCCGATGCGGCGATGGCCTTCTTCGACCGCCGCACCGACCTGCAGCGCCGCGGGGTCGCCTTCGGCTTCGACAGCGATGGCAACCCGGGCAGCGGTGCGGCGGCCGGGGCACCGGACGCTCCCGGCAAGGTCTCCACCGACATCAGCCTGGTGTGGATCGACCGCTCCGACCCCGAGGCCCAGGGCCTGGCGGACGTGATCATGCGCGGCGTCTCCGTCGGCCTGAAGCGTTACCTGGCCGAACGCCCCCTGTTCCTCTCCTGCTGCCCGGAGCGCTCCCTGTTCGTCAACCCGATCTTCAACCTGCAGCGTTACGCGCCGGGGGAGGGGTTCCACAGCTGGCACTGCGACTGGAACACCAGCGACGAGGCCACCGAGCCGATCCGGCGCGTCCTGGCCTGGATCCTCTACCTCAACACCGTCCCCGACGGCGGCACCGAATTCCACTGGCAGGACCACCACGAGGAAGCCGTGAAAGGCAAGCTGGCGATCTTCCCCGCCGGCCTCTCCCACCTGCACCGGGGCCGCGTCAGCCAGACCCACACCAAGACCATCGCCACCGGCTGGATCAATGCCGGCAGCCTCGACGCCTACGTGGCGCGCCTCGCCGCCGGCTGAAGCCCCGGTCCGGTGGTCAGTCGAGGGGCGAGGGCACGATCAGCCCCTCCAGCCGCTGCTGCAGCTCCTCGGTGAGGGCCTGCACGGCCCGGCGCCGATCGCGGCGGTAGTCGGCGAGGCGCCCGTCCACCTCGATCGGCCGGTCGATGCTGATCCGCACCTTCCGGCGCCCCAGCCGGGGGCGCTGGTTGGCGGTCTGGCCCTGGATCCGGCACTGGGTGTCCCAGAGCAGCAGCAGGGTGTCGGCGAAACGCTCCTGGCTCGGCCGCTCCCGCACGTAGCTGCCGCTCACGGCGACGAAGGACTCCACCACGCGCATGTGCCACAGCTGGGCCCCGGTCTCCTCCGCCAGCCGGTCGGCCAGGGCCCGGGCCAGGGGGCTGGGGGGCTCGGCGTCGGGGGGCCGGGCGGGGTAGAGCCGGTCCCAGCCGGCCTGCTCCAGGCGCCGGCAGCGGTCGGTGAGGCTGCCGCAGGGCTGCATGCCGAAGGACTGCTCCACCCGCCGCAGGGCCAGATCCATCAGTCGCTGCAGCCGGGGGCCGAAGCCGGGGGCGGACTCCGGGTCGGCGCTGTCTGCGGCGGTGGCCGCGGCGGGATCGCGGTCCTCGGGCAGGGCCAGGTGCACCTTGTCGCGGTAGAAGGCCTCCATCTGCTCGAGCATCCGCTCCCCGAGGCGCACCAGCCGCCCATGCAGCCGGGAGGGGTCGAGGTCGTGGCGGGGATCGGGGACCAGGCCGGCCCCCTCCTCCAGGCGGCAGAGCAGGGCCTCGATCGGCCCCCAGACCGGCTCGATGAAGCCGTACTGCAGGCCGATCGGCAGCAGATCCATCCGTTCGTGGCGTCCGGCCTCGGCCAGGTCGGCGGCCGTCCAGAAGGCGAGCTGGGCGGTGCCGGGCTCCAGGGGGCTGAGGCGCTCGTTGTGGCCGTTGGTGGCCCCCTCCGGCGCCAGGGCGAAGGGGTGGGGTCCCTCCAGCAGCAGCTTCCGGGCCGTGCGCAGGGCGGGCAGATCCAGCTTGCTGCGCTGGATCGAGGCGCCCCCCAGGTGGGTGAACAGCCACCCCATGGTCGGCCCGGCCCAGAGGGGGATGCCGCGGTCGAACAGGAACTGGCCGGTGGGGGCCGGATCGAAGCGCAGGCCCTGCCGCCGGCCGGCCCGGGCCAGCTCGACCCACAGCAGCTGGGCCATGCTCAGGGGATCGTCGAGGCTCGGGTGCCGGAAGGCGAGCAGCAGCCGGCTCTCCCCGGCCTGGAAGGAGCGCATCGCCTCCACCAGCGTGGCCATGCCCTCCACCTCCACCGCCGTGATCCGGCAGCGCCACCGCAGCCAGAGCGGCAGCACCAGCCGGCCCAGCGCCAGCACCCGGCCATCCAGGCGGGGGGGCAGGAACTCCAGCGGCGGGGCGGTGGCCATCGGCGGAGGTTAGGCGGGCTGCCGGGGCCGGGCAGTGTCCAGGGTCAGACTTTGCCCAGGGCCAGCTTCAGCGCAGCGCCAGGGGGATGATCGGCCCCTCGCCCCGCTTCACCCCCAGCCGGATCGGCCGGGGCGGACCCTGGGCCGGAAGGGTCACCTCCACCCAGAGCTGCTCGCCGGTCGGGCGGCGGGAGGGATCCGCCACCCCGGGCGGGATGAAGTAGGCCACCGACGGCACCAGGCGCCAGCGTTCGCCCTGCGGTGTCGCCGCAAGGCTCTTGGAGCGGGGGGTGGCGGGTCCGGCCAGCGCGGCCCGCACCCGGTCGGCCTCGCTGCGCAGCACCAGCCGCTCCCCCGACCAGGGCCTGGCCTGGCCGGCGGGCGGTTCGGGGGCCGGCACCAGCAGGGCCAGGTTCACGTAACGCCCCCGGATCGGCAGGTGGGGATCCACCGGTTCGCTCAGGATCCAGCCCCGGGGCCGGGTGGCCCGATCCAGCAGCAGCTGGCCCGCCAGGCTCAGCAGCAGGCCGCCCTGCAGCAGGGCCAGCAGCAGACCCCGCCCCGGCCCGGGGATCATGGGGTCCCCCGGCCGACGGCGCGGGCCACGAGCCGGCGGCGCAGCAGCTCCAGGCCCCAGCCGCCGCCGAGGAACAGCACCCCCAGGCCGATCAGGCTGGCGGAGCGACCGAGGCTGTCCATCACCTGGGACACGTAGAAGGCCAGCACGACGACGGCGATCAGGGCGGCGCCGAGGTTGACCCGCTCGGAGCGGCCCTCCATCACACCCCAGGCCACCAGCAGCAGACCGCCGACGGCCCACCACAGATAGGGGAAGACGCCGGCGCCCTGGTGGGTGCCCCAGGCCAGTGCCACCCCCGGCAGCAGCCAGCCGATCGCCACCGCCAGGGGCCAGGCGCGCCGGCCCCGCAGGCGCAGGCCCAGCAGCAGCGGTGCCCCCAGGGCCACCGCCCAGCCGACGGCCGCCAGCGGCAGGGGAAGGGGGGCGGAGGTGGGTCCCCCGTGGCTGAACAGCTGCCAGAGCAGGCCCGTCGGCAGCAGGCCCAGCCCGCCGAGCCAGAGCAGCACCCGCCGCGGCGCCGGGACGGCGCCCGCCCCCGCCGGCGCCGCCAGATAACAGAGGCTGAGCAGCAGCAGGCCCGCCGCCGGGGCCAGCACGACCGTCGGCTCCCCGGATCCCCGCTGCAGTCCCTCGGTGGCGGCGTCGACGGCCCGCTGCCATTCCGCGACCAGCCAGGCCGGCCCCAGCAGGGCCAGCAGCGCCAGCTGGGGCCACTGGCGCAGCAGGGCCCAGCCCAGGCCCGCGCCGATGGCCCAGAGCAGCAGCCCCAGGGGCCAGTGGGCCTCGAGGTGGAACAGCTGGCCCGCCAGGAACAGGCCCGCCCCCAGGGCCACCGTGCCCACGCCGTGCAGGCTCACCGCCAGGGGCGGGAAGCGGTTCTCGAGGGCGGCGCCGCCCCCGTGCAGACCCACCACCAGGGCCAGCAGCAGCCCGAAGCGCTGACCGGGCCCGAGGGCCGCCCAGTGGGTGGAGACGAACAGCAGCAGTCCGGCGGCCACCAGCACGCCGCCCAGGGCGACGGCCACCAGCACCGGCACCCGCAGCCGGCGGCGACCCGGCTGGGCCCTCTCCCAGGCCAGGATCGCCTCGGCGCCGGCCGGATCGATCAGGCCCGCCTGCCGCCAGCGTTCCAGCCGTGATTCCCAGCCGTCTGCCATGGGAGGAGGCTACGGGGACCGGGTGGCTCCGGAGCCGCGCTCCGCGTGAACGTTTTCCGCACCGCGAAACGGGGGGGCCTGACGCCGGAGGAGGCGATGGCCCAGCCGATCGAGCGGATCCACCCCCCCGAGTCCCTGGCGATCTCCCTGGGTTACTTCACCCAGTTGATCGAGGATCTGCGGGCCGGCCGACCGCCCCAGTCCTTCCGCGGCGAGCTGGAGTATTACTGCCGGGACGGCTCCACCGTCGGGATGGACGTCATCGCCCTGCCGGTGCTGGATGAGCAGGGGGCCTTTCTGGAACTGCTGGGGGTCAGCCGGGACATCACGGAGCGCAAGCGCACGGCGCTCGAGCTGCAGCAGGCCCGCGCGGAGGCCGAGGCGGCCAACCAGGCGTTGCTGGCGGCCAACCGGACGCAGGTGCGGCTGGCCACCACCGACGGACTCACCGGGCTCTGGAACCGGCGGGAACTGGATGAACGGGTGCGCCGGGAGATCGACCGCGCCGACCGCTACGGCGATGAGCTGTCCCTGGTGCTCTTCGACATCGACCATTTCAAGGATGTCAACGACCGTTTCGGCCATCTGGCCGGCGACCACGTGCTGGTGGAGCTGGCGCGACGGGTGGAGGCGGAGCCCTTCCCGGCCGTGGGACGGGTGACGATCAGCTCCGGGGTGGTGCAGCGACGGCCGCGGGAGTCCGCCGAGGCCTGGTTCCATCGGCTGGACCGGGTGCTGTACCGGGCCAAGGAGCTGGGGCGCAACCGGGTGGAGCTGGAGCCCGAGCCGGGGCGCTGAGCCACGACCGCTTTGAGACCATGGGCCCACTGCCCGCGCCCAGCCCGTGACCGAGTCCTCCCTGCCCAAGACCTACGACCCGGCCGCCACCGAGGCGCGCTGGCAGGCGGCCTGGGAGGCGGCCGGCGCCTTCCACCCCGATCCGGAGGTGCCGGGTGAACCGTTCTCGGTGGTGATCCCGCCGCCGAACGTGACCGGCAGCCTGCACATGGGGCACGGCTTCGAGACCGCCCTGATCGACACGATCGTGCGCTTCCAGCGCCTGCAGGGGAAGAACGTGTTGTGTCTGCCGGGCACCGACCACGCTTCGATCGCGGTGCAGACGCTGCTGGAGAAGCAGATCAAGGCCGAGGGCGGCAGCAAGGAGGATCTGGGTCGCGACGCCTTCCTGGAGCGGGCCTGGAGCTGGAAGGGGGAGAGCGGCGGCACGATCGTGGGCCAGCTGCGCCGGCTGGGCTATTCGGTGGATTGGCGCCGGGAGCGCTTCACCCTGGATCCGGGCCTGAGCGCGGCGGTGGCGGAGGCCTTCGTGCGCCTGCACGAGCAGGGGCTGATCTACCGCGGCGAATACCTCGTCAACTGGTGCCCGGCCTCGGGGTCGGCGGTGAGCGACCTGGAGGTGGAGATGAAGGAGATGGACGGGCACCTCTGGCACTTCCGCTATCCGCTCAGCGGCGGCCCCGCCGCCGACGGCACCGACCACCTGGTGGTGGCCACCACCCGCCCCGAAACCCTGCTGGGGGACACCGGCGTGGCCGTGCACCCCACCGACCCGCGCTACGCCGCCCTGGTGGGGCAGACGATCACCCTGCCCCTGGTGGGACGCCAGATCCCGATCGTGGCGGATGAGCACGTGGATCCGGCCTTCGGCACGGGCTGCGTCAAGGTGACGCCCGCCCACGACTCCAACGACTTCGCCATCGGCAGCCGCCACGGCCTGCCCCTGATCACGGTGATGGCCAAGGACGGCAGCATGAACGCGGCGGCGGGGCGCTTCGCCGGCCTGGACCGCTTCGAGGCCCGCAAGGCGGTGGTGGCGGCGATGGAGGCGGAGGGGTTCCTGGTGAAGGTGGAGCCCCACCGCCACAGCGTGCCCTTCTCGGATCGGGGCAAGGTGCCGGTGGAGCCCCTGCTCTCCACCCAGTGGTTCGTGAAGGCCGAGCCGCTGGCGGCCCGCTGCCGCGAGGCCCTCGACGGCGGCGCGCCCCGCTTCGTGCCCGAGCGCTGGGAGAAGGTCTACCGCGACTGGCTCACCGACATCCGCGACTGGTGCATCAGCCGCCAGCTGTGGTGGGGCCACCGCATCCCCGCCTGGTTCGTGGTGAGTGAGACGGGAGGGGTGATCACCGAGGCCACCCCCTACGTGGTGGCCCGCGATGGGGCCGAGGCCGCCGCCAAGGCCGAAGCGGCCTACGGCGAGGCGTCCCGGGCCGTCGGCCGGTCGCTGCAGCTGGAGCAGGACCCGGATGTGCTCGACACCTGGTTCTCCAGCGGCCTGTGGCCCTTCTCGACCATGGGCTGGCCCGAGGGCGAGGCCGCCGATCTGGCCCGCTGGTACCCCACCAGCGTGCTGGTGACGGGCTTCGACATCATCTTCTTCTGGGTGGCCCGCATGACGATGCTGGCGGGCGCCATGCAGCCCCTCGGCGCCGGCAAGGCCTGGATGCCCTTCGCCGACGTGATGATCCACGGCCTAGTGCGGGACGAGAACAACCGCAAGATGAGCAAGAGCGCCGGCAACGGCATCGATCCGCTGCCGCTGATCGAACGCTACGGCGCCGATGCCCTGCGCTTCGCCCTGGTGCGGGAGGTGGCCGGCGCCGGCCAGGACATCCGCCTCGACTACGACCGCAGCGACGGCAGCTCGGCGACGGTGGAGGCGGCGCGCAACTTCGCCAACAAGCTCTGGAACGCTACCCGCTTCGCCCTGATGAACCTGGGTGGGGAGACGCCCGCCAGCCTGGGCGCTCCGGACCCGGCGCAGCTGCAGCTGGCCGACCGCTGGATCCTGTCGCGGCTGGAGCGGGTGAAGCGGGAGACGGCGGAGCGCTATGCCAGCTACGGCCTGGGGGAAGCCGCCAAGGGTCTCTACGAGTTCGCCTGGAACGAGGTCTGCGACTGGACGATCGAGCTGCTCAAACGGCGCCTGAATCCCCGCCCCGCCGTGGAAGGCGAGCCCATCAGCCCCGAATCCCTGGCCGACCAGCGGGTCGCCCGGCAGGTGCTGGCCAAGGTTCTGGCGGAGCTGCTGGTGCTGCTGCATCCGCTGATGCCGCACCTGAGCGAGGAGCTCTGGCATGGCCTCACCGGCGCCCCCGAGGGCACCTTCCTGGCCCTGCAGCCCTGGCCAGCGGCCGACGATGCCGCCCTCGATGAAGGCCTGGAGGCCTCCTTCGCCGAGCTGATCGAGGCGATCCGGGTGGTGCGCAACCTGCGGGCCGTGGCGGGCCTCAAGCCCAACCAGGGGGCGCCGGTGCTGTTCATCACCGGCCGCGAGCAGCTGGCGGTGGTGCTGCGAGAGGGCAGCGCCGACATCACCACCCTGACCCGCGCCGAGAGCGTCACCGTGCTGGATCCGGCGGCAGCAGCCGAGCGCCCCGCGGCCCGGGCCCTGGCGGCGGTGAGCGGTGAGCTGCAGGTGCTGCTGCCCCTGGAGGGACTGGTCGACCTCGACGCTCTCCGCGCCCGCATGGAGAAGGACATCGCCAAAGCCACCAAGGAGATCGCCGGCCTGGCCGGCCGCCTCGCCAACCCCAACTTCGCCGGCAAGGCGCCGCCGGAGGTGGTGGCCGAATGCCGGGCCAACCTGGCCGAAGCGGAGGCCCAGGCGGCGCTGGCGCGGCAGCGGCTGGCGGATCTGGGCTGAGGGGGCCCGGCCAACGCCTGAGCACCCTTCAGTGATGGAATTCGAGGACGTTCTCGGAAATCTTGTGGGTTGCGGCGGGGCACTGCAGAGCCGATAGCTCCGCTGCCAGGGCCTCCAGAAACGCGACCCGCGGATAGGGATGGAGCAGGGCCTGTTGTTCCCACTGCTGCGGATCCGGCACCTGGACGATGGCGATGCAGGTGCCACCGCCGAATTCCCACCAGAAGCGCACTTCGCCGCCGGGGAGAGTGATGACGACATCGCCTGAACGGCCTTGCGATTCAATGCAGACCTGTCCACTCAGGCTGAGCATCTGGGTTAATGAAGGTAGCTTGGATTAAGGTTTAGTTCGCGGGATAACGCTCAAGATCAGCGGCGGGCAGGAGTCAATAGCGTGCAGGATGGAATCGTTGCTCCCGTCCGCTGTATCTTGATGTTATGCAGGCACGCTTTCGTCATTGAGAATGGTATCACTCTACAACGGATTGAACCGGAGTATGAGCCAATCACTTAGTTCAACAGCAACCACCTTTAGTTCGAGTGACTTCTCACGGCCCACACCCTCGTTGAGGCCATGAGCAATCCTGTTTCGACGATCCACCAAGAATGCAAGCTCACGCCGGAGGCGTTGGTCATCTTTGTCAAGGAGTTCGACGAGTTCATTTTGTAGGGAGCCATCAAAGCGGCCGACTAAGTCACAGAGATTGTCTGGCGAAGGGTTACGACTCTTCTCCAGCCACGACTGAGCGAATGAACGAACAATACCTCCAGATCTACTTTCAACATGGAAAAAGCAAACTTCCTTGGCGGTTTGCTCAAGATACCCACTGCTTCGTATCACTAGCATCCTTGACATCCATGTTAGGACGACCGGATCCATTCCTTTTGAGTTTTCGACTATTATCGCAAGGTCATCCAGTTTTTCACGCAAGCTCGTCACGCTCCATGGCGGCCATGTCTTAACTCCACGCATACTCAGTTAGCTTTGTGCGAGGATATGTGTAGAACGAGCGAGGCGTGTTCTCAAATTCTCTTCATCGGCAGTTGCACGAGTAATAGCCAAGACAAACCCAGGGTCCTGCTTGAGTCTTTCAATCGCTGCTTTTACAGACATTGCGGTGGGTGGAGCTCCGGCTTCAAGGCGACGCATCATGCCTACAACTACAGCTTCCGTGAGTGCAACGTTGACTTGGCCACTTGTATGACGAAACGCTGGTTGACCATCCGCATCGTATATGACCTTGCAGGCATCCTCAAACAACCGGCGAAAATCTGTGATCGCTAGGGAGGTGCAATCACGATGTGCGCCTGCAAAGCCATTGAGATACTGCTTTAGGGGTCTTTTGTAAGTACCAGGGGTAACGAATAGTGCCATAATACGCAGGATAAGCTCTTGATCACGCAGGCGTGGCGAGACGGCACCGTAGAGACTTCGCCAAGCATTAGTCCTGTTTAACTCTGCGACAAAGTCTATCAGCGTCCCGGCATATAGGGCAACACGAATTTCGTGAGCCGTTAATTGTGTCCCTCCTGAATTGAGCCTTTCAAAAATTTGATAAACCGACTCGAGAGATGCTGCTGTGCCATCTGTACGGACAACAATTGCTTGAATGAATGAATTATCAAGCGTTCGTCGCAGCGTATCCTCAAGTGTATTGTAAGTCAGCCCAAGAAAAGCATTGGATACGCTCTCGAGAGAAAACTGTCTTCCGGCGTGGGTGCCTTCGTAGAAGTGTGCAAGAGTCTGAAGGCGCTGCTGCCCGTCTAAAACCAAATAGCGCTTATCGCGCTGCTGAACCAGAAAGATTCCTGGAACCGGATACCCTAAAAGGAGAGATTCGATAAAGCGATCCATTTGAGGTTTACGCCAGACAAAATTTCTCTGGAACCCAGCCGTTTCGACAGTTGCGTCCCCATGTCCAAAGGTTGGAACAACAATGTCCCTGCGTTGTAAGCGCCGTACAAGTCCTTCCACGTCAAAATCGGTACCTGAGTACCCAATCGGATCTGATTCTGACTGCGGATCATCAAGGGTCTTGTAATCCGCCTCCTGTAGAATTTCGGAGTCGTCGATTACGGCGGAGCTGTCAAGCTCGAGCTGTTGACTTGACACTTCAATGGTCGGTTCTGTCACAGCCATATAGGAAGTAGTGGACAGTAGCTCATTGTCATGCTAAGGAAGCGAGCCAATGCGATCAATGATAGTTCCTGCGTAGCTGTTGCCGCAACCCGGAGACATGCAGGATGTAATGAAGGGGTGTGCCTCAAATACATTGATACCGTCGGCCATCGCTGCAACTGGCCGACGTCTCTTTCTTCTCTGCATAACGCTGGCCATCACCTGGCCACAAAGATCTTGAACAGAAGTGTGTCCATGGGAGTAAGGATCCTGCGGTGGCGGCTCAGGTGCATGGCCGTGCTAAACCCCCCCTGAATCAAAGCTAGACCGTGATTCCACATACTTCTTTAACACCTCATCCATCCGCGATTGCCAGCCAGCGCCGGATGCCCTGAAATACTCAAGCACTTCAGGGCTATATCGGATGGAAACAAGCTGCTTTTTATTCGCCAGTCTTGGGCGTCCTCTAATAGTCTTCAATGGAACCATCCGGTTCATCTGCTTGTCCGTAAGTGGCAATGCATCTGGATCATTAAACGCAGCTTGAGTTATCTGATGATCCTCTTCAGGTGTCGGCATCCTGATCGAGACCTTCTTGGATGGCTTTGACATAGTGACTGACCTCACGGTGATTGGCTCTGCGCAGGCTGATAACCCTTGTGGCTTCATCTCGGTCAACGAAGACTACAAAGAAGAGCCTGTCTCCCATCGGAGCCAAGGCAACGATTCTCTGCTCTCCGTAATCAGCTCGATCATCGATCCAGGCCAGCGCCGCATCCCAATCAAGCTCAGCAGCCGCAGCCAAGGAGACCCCGTGCTTACTGTGATTGGTCGCGTCTTTATCCGGGTCGAAGACGATGCGCGAGCTTTACTGTAGCTACGGGAAAGCGGATTGTCAAGCTCAGGGCTCTGGCTGTTCTGGGTGGGCCTAACGCTGCCCCTGAGTGGCAGGCAAGTAGCTAATGCTATCGGCGCACTATCAAGGGCGGCCTGTCCACTCCAGGGGAATGTTCGAAGGTGCCGTACTGAATGGAGAGTCCTCGCAACTCTCGCTTCTTGTCCATAACTCAAACAGACTCCGCGTAACTCCTTATCATCAGAATCATCTTCTGACCTAGGCCCTATCATTTCGCAAGGGCAGGCATAAGGTCAGTCTTGCAACGATGTGACGAGGCATTGCCACCTCTTTCACTGGCAAGAGAGTAGCTTCAAGCCATTCGAGTCAGCGTCTTCAGCTAACCGACGATTACACCAGTACATCATTCTTGACGACGATCCATGGCGTCAAATCGAGCCAGCATGCCACATAGGCCTGCCAGATAAATATCAAGGTCATTACAAGTAAGGATTAGCCCGAGATTCACTAAATCACAACAATGCAGTAACCGAAGATCCGTTAACCATGAAAGAAGGAGTTGCGTGCATCATGCAGATGGCTACAATGGGCATTGAGCCTTTTACGCGATATGCATGACGATGAGGAGGAGGCGCTCAGGCCAGAGCTTTGCTGGATGAGTCATGAGGGGGTATACCATTATGCGATACCAGATAAGCCAGATGAGTTCAGCGATATCTCCGGAGGAGGAGACTTCGATAACTATTGGAATACCGAAAACCTGTTTGAGACATCAGTATGGGATATAGCTGATGCATATGAAGAATTGAGAACGCTAGGCTTTTTTGAAGAATCTTACAATCTCCGAGAAGAGGGTTTGCTATACCCAATTGATCCGATGAATACCTGCAGTCAATCTTCAGGTAAGCACCCACGTTCCCAGCGCAATACGAATGCAGACCTAGCAAGCAACGCTAACTTATCTGAAGCAATCAACGATGCGCACTCTAAAGAACAAGATTTGATATCGTACTCTATTGTATGTCAGACAGTCTCGGAGTCCACTTCGGAAGCTAACGCATGCCAATACGAAACTGAGCTTACTATCAACCAGTCTGAGCGCCCTACCCATGGAAGGCAGCAATATACTCATTTCGTCTCAAAAGCTTGGACCCTTGTAGAGGGCCTTAGCAACGGGCTACCCATGGCCATAGCAGAATTGAGAGGAATTCTCGAGGCTATCCACTTGACAAGGAGATCTGGGGCCTTGTAGGGGGCTGCATGCAGCAGATACTCAGATCCCATACATCAAAGAAAAGTTCCTCGATAAAGCACGTAATGCTCGCTTCGAAGAATCACGAAATCCAACTCGCAGCGATATTCATGACATAGCTGGTGTTCTGATTAACGAGATTGTAGATGCGGGGATTGTAGATGCAAATCTAGTCCTAGTCCCTCGGCGAATCTCATGTGACATGCAGCACGAGCCAATGGGGCATGTTGCCAAGGCAATAGAGCTGATGTCAGGTGGGCGGTTCAGGCTGAATAACTTCTTGCGTCGATCAAAGAGCACGCCTCCGCCGTCACGGACCAGCATTTTCGATCAGCAGCCGGATAGTGACCTCACCAAGGTCTTTTCAGGTGTTGATGAGATCATTCTTAGTGGCGTACCCCGTAAGATTAGTCGCTTTGCTGGAAATAGCAACTTCATAGAACGCCTTGACGAGTACGGTTTAGGGCGTAACCGAACAATCTCGGAAGACTACGGAACATTGACATGGCAGAACCCTCCTCCACCAGGTAGTGTTGTTGTTTTGTTGGATGACTCTGTAGGTCAAGGAACTTCGCTGTTTGCCGCTACCTTGGCTGTCCATCAGGCCGTTCCTGCTGCACATGTGAGTCCTCTGACATACTGGGCATTTGCCAACGCACCCCTTCACCCCAAAATGTCGTTGACGTCATCTAATCGCGTTGGTGATGTAATTCAGGCTGATGCAGAGCAGCTCGCCAACGCAGTTAACTCTCATTATGATATGGCGCGAGACTTCGTGCACAAAGCTGAGATATATGCGAAGCAAGCAGAGCGAGTGATGCGTGATGATCCGGTAGGCAACTGGCTTGGAGGCCTCTTACGCGGACAGTCAGATTATGATCAATACAAAGCACGTCAATTCTTAATGCGCTTTCTCCTTGATCTTCGCCAGAGAGAGATTGCAGTGAAGATCGCAGCATCTAATGTTGACTCAAGCAACAAAGCTTTTCACCAGCGTTTGCTTTATGAGCTTACTCATGATCCGGCCGGCTATAGACAATGAATCCAATCTTATTTGGCGGTGCGACCAACCGGAAACGCTATCCAGATGGGACCAACTTTTTCGGCAATGATTTCGAGGCAACGCTGATTCTAAGCAATTACGCGCCATTGGATAATCCAGTAATCTGGCGCGAAGTCCCTTTCCCGTCGGTCGAACAAGCTTATGTTGCCGCTAAGTTTAAGGATTTAGCGGTTGCCAAGTTTATAAGTGAACTACAGGAGCAGCTAGATCGCAGAGGTTTGCCTAACTCACCTGCTCAGCGTGCACGCACTTTAGGTCATTCTAGGTCTAGGAAGGCTTGGGTGGCAGCAGGTTGGCGCCAACCTCTGCCAGTCATGTTGGCCAACTGGGATCACTGTAAGGTCTCCATTATGGAAGATCTGGTTCGCCAAAAGTTCCAACGAAATCCTCGGATGGCCGAGGCACTTTTGGAAACTGGGGATCGCCCGCTTATTGAGCACACTACTGGATGGAACGATCCGTTTTGGGGGATGGTAGATCCTGTAGCTTGTCAGGCCAAGAATCCTCGTGCTGCCAGGATTGAATGCCTGCAAGGGAGTAACTATTTAGGCAGAATTCTCATGCGAGTACGTACAGAACTAGGATCTTGCCCGCCACAAGTTAAGCCAACTGAGAGACCATCACGCCTCGAGCAATCCTTGATTGAACAGCAACTTTCTCTTTGCGATTGCATTTAGACGCTAGTCTTCAGAGGCATTTCTTAGCACATAGCCCCCTCTGCCAGGAAAGGTGCCTCATCCTTCGAACGCTGCCCCTGAGTGGCAGGCACAAAGCTAACGAGATTGAAGTCGACTCGCCGGCGGCCTGTCCACTCCAGGGGCTTGTTGGCTAGACTACCTACTGCAGCTCATTTTGCGCCCTTGGCTGACTGAATCAGGGCCTCGGTGCTTGAACCAGCCATCTGTTCGAGACATCGTTTCTTGCTCACCGCTGCTATGCTCACCGACGGGAACCTTTAACCCATTTTGATTGCCCGCACCTCGGCAGCGCGCTCATCTGTGGGAATCACAGGTAACTCGCCCTTGACCATGACCGGCAAACGACGTAGATGGTCCATGATCGCTTGCCATTCCTTGATCTCGTAAGTCGCGTCTTTGCCTACCCCCTTGGCAATACTCTCCACATCCGTCGTTCCGGGCGGCGGCAGTAGGTACCCAGGATTCTGGCGTGGTAGCTCTAGTGCGTCCACTTTGGAAGTGAGGGGAGTGCCATCCTTCTTCTTAGGTACCAGCGCGAGTTTTCCCTTTGTGTACTTGGGAATGGCCACGATGATCGGTCCGAGCATCAGCGGGCAGCTCAGGCTGTAGAGACTTCCATCCTTTCCGCTGATGTCAATGGCTTTGTAGCCGCTGTCGAGGTCGCCCAGTTCGATGGCCGTTACGACGTCGAACCTGGGTCGCGTGATGTCGTAGCGAAAGCGCATGCCAGAGGCTCTGGGGAAATACTCTCCCGGATGGGCTGCGTTATCGATGAGCAGGAATTCCAGCAGGTTCTTGAGATCCTGGCCATTGAAGTATCCGGTCACCAACGAACTGCCTGGGGTTGGATCCACCACGCCCGAGCCAAGTGGTGCTACTGCGAACACGTCATAGACGGAGACGACACCCGTCTTCCCACGCAGAAGCCCGGCGCGCATCATGCCGTTGGCGGTGAAGCCAATGTCGGCCTTGGTGGCAGCACGGAACGAGTCGGTGACCAGATTCGCCAGCAGGGTGCCGGCAGCGATGTCTGTGAAGGTATTGGGCAGATCACGGGAGGCGATGGCCAGTGGCTGGTCAATGCTGTAGCCCCGTGAAGCGAACGCGGCTGCGCTGACCGACTCCTTGAGTTGATCGATCTCCTTCCCGATCCTCTGATCACCGAGGATGCTGTCATCAATGGGTAGGAGTCGGTAGGAAGTCACGGTCAGCTTGTTGCCATCCAGCTCTATCAGCAACTCGCCGAGATTGTTGCTTTCCTTCCCGGTCTGTACCACTGGCGTGCGGCCGTTCACGATGATCGGTTCCTTCAGCTCGGTGTGGCTGTGGCCGCTGATCACAACATCAATCCCAGGTACATCCTTGGCCAGTTGCACGTCTTCTCCAGTTACGTAGCGGCCATCTAGGCCTTTCTCCACGCCTCCATGGCTCAGCGCGATCACGACATCAACCTTTTCCGCCTCGCGCAGGATCTTCACCACCTCTCTTGCCGCCGTGGTGGGATCGGCAAAGCTCGTGGCCCCGCCACTGGTGTAGATCATGGCCTCTTTGCCAAGGACGCCAAAGATGCCGAAGCGAAGCCCGCCCCGCTCGATCACCTTGTAGCGGCGGATCACACCCTTGCGGGTCAGCGCCTGAAGGTCGGCCAGGCTGGGATCGCTGCCCAAGAAGTTTGTGTTCGCAGCGAGTATGGCTGGGATGGGGCCCGCCTTGACGGCGGCGCCGATGGAGCTGCCCAGGCCGGCTGGCCCGAGATCGAACTCGTGATTGCCGAAGGTGGTGGCGTCGTAGCCCATCTTTCCCATCAGATGCAATTCACCACCTGTCTCGCGCGTGGCGGCACTGAACGCCGTGCCCATGCTGTAGTCACCGGCATCCAGCACCAACACAGGCCCCTGACTCTTGCGCGCAGCGGTGCGCTGAGCGATCAGGCTGGCTAGCCGCGCATAGCCGCCACGGGTCGTGTCGTCGTTCAAGGTGAACGGGGTGTAATCCGCGGACGGACCCATGCCGATGAAACTCGCGTGCATGTCATTGGTATGCAGGATCGTGAACGTCATGGATCCAGCTTTCGCAGCACGTAGGAATTCTGGCAAAAAGACGGTGATACCGCCAATTGCCGAGGCTGCCAAGAACTTGCCGCGGGAAAACTTTCCAAGCGATCCCATTGTGATCGAGTGGATGTGCTTCCTTTTTATTGCCGGCAGGTAATTATTAGGTTTCACGGATGATTCATTTAAAAACTTATCTTTGAAGGGGCAGTCCGCGGTCCAGCCAACGCTTATTGGATGGTTTCCGAGAACCACGTCCTTGGAATACCTCGCTTCCGTGAACCACTGCGAGTCCGTAGGGGTAAGTCGTTCGATTGTCGCTGCATCGCATTCTGTCTCACATCGAGTTGTCCACCGTGAACAAGTGGTTCTCGGACCCGTGAACCACTTGTTCATTCTGATGCACAAGTCCCGTTCCCCCAGCTAAGCCCCCGCCGTCAGCCGGTGGAGCGCGCTGTAATCCAGCCCATCCAACCCGGCATCCGTCGCCCTCTCCAGCAGCACCGCCAACCCATCGAGGCCCGCCGTCTCCAGCCCCAGGCCCCGGGCCGCCTTCAGGAAGAGCAGCAGGTCCTTGCGCAGGTGGCCGGTGGGGAAGTTGGGGTTGGCGTAGTCGTCGGCCAGTTCCTTGGCCAGCTTCTTGTCGAAGGTGGGGGCGTACAGGGCACTGGCGCGCAGGATCGCCATGAAGGCCTCCACGTCCACCCCGGCTCGCTGCACCAGATGCAGGCTCAGGCTGAAGCTGTGGGTGAGGCTGGCGATCAGCTGGTTGAGGGCCAGCTTGGTGGTGAGCGCCGCCCCCACCGGGCCCAGCAGCCGCGGTTCACTGCCCAGAACCATCAGCACAGGCCGGGCCCGCTCCAGGGCCGCCGCCTCGCCGCCCACCATCAGTTGCAAGGTGCCGGCCAGGGCCTCCGGCCGGCTGCCCAGCACCGGCAGCTCCAGCAGCTCCGCGCCCCGCTCCGCCAGCGCGGCGGCCAGCTCCTGGCTTTCCTGGGGCGCGATCGTGGCCACCTGCAGCACCAGCCGGCCCGCCAGCGCCGCGCCGGCCTGCTCCAGCAGCACGGCGCCGGTGGTGGGGCCGTCGCTCAGCACTGTGATCACCAGATCTGAGGCGGCCACGGCCTCGGCCGGGGTGGCGGCCACCGTCGCCCCCAGGGCCTGCAGCGGCCCGCAGCGCTCCTGATGGCGGTTCCACACCGTGAGCCGGTTCCCGCTGGCCAGCAGCCGTTCGCCGATGGCCGCCCCCAGCAGGCCCGTGCCCAGCAGGCTGATCTCCATCGGCGCGGCCCTGCGGCGGCCGTCAACCTACCCGGCGTCCTCCCCGTTCTCCGCCAGCGGCTGCCAGGTCAGGGGCCCGAAGCGGGCCACCACGGCCCGCAGGCCATCGAGTTCGCGGCCGCTGCGGCCGCTGAAGCCCAGCACCACGCAGTCCTCGGGCACCGTCCAGTCGACCGGACGGTCGCCGGCATCGCCGCCGCCGCCGATGCGCTGGCCGTCGCTGCTGGTGAGGAACAGCCGATCCACCCGGGTGCCGCTGAGGCCCTCGATGCGCCGGATCGTCACGCCCTCCGCCAGCTCCAGCCGGCCCCGGTCGCCGCCGCCGCCGCCGCCATGGGCCTCCGGCTCGGGGGCGCTGTCCTCGCCGGCATAGCGCAGCCGGATCTGGTCCACCCGCGAGCCGGTGCGCAGCCCCACCTCCACCAGCCGCTGCCGCCGGCGGATCGCGTCGGCCCGCCCGGGGAAGGCGAAGGGGGCGCCGCCGTTGCCCCCCATGGGCAGCTCCTCGGCCAGGGTCACGTTCAGCTCGGGGCTCCCCGCCGCCAGGGACGGCAGCTCCGGCACCTCCAGGGGGCTGGCGGCGGCGGACCGGTAGGCGGCCCGGCAGGCGTCGATGGCGTGGCGATCGGCGGCGGCGGCGGCGCGCCGGTCGGCCAGCGTCGGGTCCGGCGTGACGCCATAGAGCCGGTACGTCTCCGCCACCCAGTCCATCTGGCGGAGCAGTCCCACCACCTGCTCACGACGCTCCAGCAGGCCGGCGCCCGGGGCGCCGCCGCTGAACAGCCGCCGGTTGGCGGCCACCGCCTCGAAGGCGGCCCCGATGGCCGGCACCGTCTCGTAGCCCCGGGTCCGCATCCCGATCAGCGCCGGCTGGTCCAGCGGCAGCCGGGCGAAGTCGTGGGCGAAAGGGATCAGGGAAGCGGCATCGGCCGGCGGCTGGACCCTGGTGCCCATCACCTGCATCCGGAAGCCGAGGTTCACCGCGGCGCTGCGGGCGACTGACGTCACCGTCTCCACCAGGGCGGGGTTCAGGCTCACGCCGCCGAGGCCCAGGTCGGCGTCGATCTGCCGCTCCACCAGGCGGGCCTGCTCCCGCGACTGGGCGTAGAAGGTGAACACCCCATGGCACTCCCCGCCCACCTCCGCCGCCGCCACGAAGCCATCGCCGTGCAGGGCCACGAAGGCCTCGAGTTCGGTGGCATCGGCCGGCACCGCCACCCCCTCCAGCAGCCGGGTCTGGTCCACCTCCAGCGCCGCGCTCACCTGCCGGGCCCAGACCACCAGCGACAGGCTGAAGGCGGTGGTCTTCAGGGCGTCGCGGAACGTCCGCTTGGCCCGCAGCAGGCTCAGGGGCCCCAGGCCCACCCCGATGGAACTGCCGTTGTGCAGCGATCGGACCAGCTCCTCGCTGCTGCGGCAGAGCTGCCAGCCCACCGTGCTGCCGCCGCCGGCCGCCAGCACCGTGCCGCCCACGGCCGCCTCGAGGGGTTCGCCCGGGTCGGCGACGCTGTGGCGCCCCCGGAACAGGGCCCCCCGGGCCACCTGCTGCGCCAGCTCCGACGGGTCAGCCATGGCGACACGGGCAGAGAACCCAAGCCTAGGCAGGGTCGATACGGTGGCCCCATGGACCCGCTCTGGTTGTCGGATCAGCTGCTGCCCTGGCTGCGTTCCCCGCTCGGGGCCGTGGCCTTCGTGCCCCTCTATGCCCTCTGGGTCACCCTGCTGCTGCCGGGGGTCTGGGCCTCGATGCTGGCCGGGGTGCTCTATGGCCCCGTGGGCGGCAGCGTGCTGGTGTTCGCCGGCGCCTGCCTGGGGGCCCAGACGGTGTTCCTGCTGGGGCGTGGCCGCTGGCGGGGCTGGGCCCGTCGCCGCCTGGCCGGAGCGCCGCGGCTGCAGGCGGTGGAGCGGGCCGTGTGCCACCAGGGCCTGGTGCTGGTGCTGCTCACCCGCCTGTCGCCGGCCTTCCCCTTCAGCCTGCTCAACCTCGCCTACGGCCTCAGCGAGGTGAGCCAGCGGGACTACGCGATCGGCCTGATCGGCATCCTCCCCGGCACCGTGCTGTTCTGCGCCCTGGGGGCGGCGGCCGGCGATCCGCGCCGCTTTTCGGCGCTGCTGGCCGGCCCGGCCGACGGGGCCACCTGGGCCCTGCGGCTGGCGGGGGCGGGTGCCACCCTGGCGGCGGTGCTGCTGGTGGGCCGCCAGGTGCGCCAGGCCCTGGAGGAACGCGGGGTAGCCTCCCCGGTTCCGATGCAGGCCAGCGATGGTGACGGCCGAGACTCCCCCACGCCCCAGAGCCGGCGCCTGCCCTAACTGCGGCGGCGACCACCTCACTTCGGTGCGCCGGGTGCGGGTCAGCAAGGCCCTGGTGGAGGCGGAACTCGCCCACTGCAGCGACTGCGACTTCCTGTTCCTGGCCGAGCCCACCTGGCTGGATGTGGCCTACGAGGACTCCTTCTACGGCGACACCGGCTACGTCGACCGCAACCTGCATGCCTCCCGCCTGCTGCGGCTGCTGCTGGTGATCGGCCGGCTGGGCCGCTTCGGCGCCAGCGAGCCGGGCTGCGACCTGGGCACCGGCCTGGGCATGCTGCCGCGCCTGCTGCGCGACCACGGCTTCGATTTCCACGGCACCGACGCCTATGCGGCCATGGAGCTGATCCGCCCCTTCTGCGGCCCCCCCGGCGCTGGGGCGATCGGCTGCAAGACCGCCTTCGAGGTGATCGAGCATGTGCCCTCCACCCCCGACTTCCTGCGCGACGAGGTGGGGGCCACGCCCCTGTTCGTCTTCTCCACCCTGATGCGGCGGGAGGGGGAGATCCCCGGGCCGGACTGGTGGTACTACGCCTTTGGCAACGGCCAGCACATCAGCTTCCACAGCCGCCGCAGCTTCGCGGTGGCCATGGGGCGGGCGGGGATGGATCCCTCCTGGCTGGTGACCATCGACGGCCCCGTGCACCCCCGGGCCCTGCATCTGATCGCCCCTTCCGCCCGCTGGCGGCGGGCCTTCCGGGTGGCCGGCGCTCTGGTGAACCGGGGCCTCGACGGTCTGCTGCTGCCGTGGCTGGAGCCCCTGGTGGGGCTGCGCCCGCGGATCATCCCCGACCACTACATCGCCATGGAGCGGCTCAGATCTGCCGCAGAGCGTCAGCCTTGTCCTTGAAGTCGCTGAGCAGCAGCTGCAGGTACGTCACCTTGCGCAGCTTGACGTTGGCGGTGAGGGACATGCCCACCTGCAGCGGCAGCACCTTGCCGCTCTTGAGCTTCAGCTGCTGGGAATTGAGCCGGATGTCCACCGGAAAGCGGTAGAAGTTGTTCATTTGATCCGGCGGCAGGGCATCGGAGCCGATGCGCCGCACCGTGCCCTGCAGCACGCCGAAATCGGTGGCCGGGAACGAATCGATGCTGATGTCGGCGGCCTTGCCCACGGAGACGAAACCGATCTCCCGGCTGGGCACCTCCACCCGCGCCTCCAGCTTGTCGAAGGGCACCACCTTCATCACCGGTTCGCTGGTCTGGGCGACGAAGCCGCGGGAGCGGGGTTTGAGCTCGAACACCACCCCCGCCTCGGGGGCCGTGATCGCCTGGTAGCGGATGTTGACGTTGAGCTCGGTCAGCTTGCTGCGCAGGTCGGCCAGCTCGCTCTGGATCTCGCGGACGCCCTGCTGCAGGATCGCCTGCTGGCGCAGCCGGTCGACCCGGGTCTCCTCCAGCTTGCCCTGCACCTCCTGCACCTTGTTGCGCTGGGAGAGGTACTGGAGCTCGGCGGTGGCGCCCTCCCTGTTGAGGGTCTCGAGGCGGCCGAGCACGTCCTTCTCCAGGATCAGGCTCTGGCGCAGCACCCGCTGCTCGGTGTCGTTGAACTGCAGGTAGCGCTCCAGCTCCACCTTCTTCAGGCGCAGCTGCTGCTCCTTGTACCGGATGGTCTGCTGCAGGCTGCGGCGGCGGTCAAGGGTGGCCTCGGTGTCGAGGCGCAGCAGCACCTGGCCCTTCTCCACCCGCTCGCCCTCCTTCACCATCACCTCCTCCACCACGCCGCCGACCGGCATCTGGATGTCCTTGACCACCCCCAGGGGTTCGAGCTTGCCCGGGGCGGTGACGATCTCCTCGGTCTGGGCGAAGGCCAGCCAGCCGAGGCCGAACAGGGTGACCCCCATCAGGGTCCAGGTGATCGAGCGGGCCCAGAAGCGGGACTGCTGCAGCACCACGTCGTCGCTGTCGGTGTGGATGCTGCGCTCGAGGCCGTTCTGGGCCCGGCGCAGCAGGCCGGCCGGTGTGGGCAGCGGGGGACGTGCCATCAGCCCGCCTCCTGCTGGCGATAGAGCGCGAAATAACGTCCCTTCAGGGCCATCAGTTCCTCATGGGTGCCGGTCTCGACGATGGCGCCCTGGTGCATCATCACGATCAGGTCGGCGCGGCGGATGGTGGAGAGGCGGTGGGTGATGAAGAACACGGTGCTCTGGCTCATCGCCTCCCGCAGGTTGTCGCACACCTGGCGTTCGGTGTCGTAGTCGAGGGCGCTGGTGGCCTCGTCCATCACCAGCAGCTGGGGCTGGCTCAGCAGGGTGCGGGCGATGGCGATGCGCTGGCGCTGCCCACCCGAAAGGGAAGCGCCCCGCTCCCCCAGCTGGGTGCTGTACCCGGCGGAGAGTTCCATGATGAAGTCATGGGCGCCGGCGATGCGGGCGGCCTCGACGATGGCATCGCTGGGGGCCTCCGGGTTGGTGAGGGCGATGTTCTCGCTGATGGTGCCGGAGAAGAGCAGGGGGTCCTGGGGCACGATGCCGACCTGGCGCCGCAGGGAATAGAGCTCCACCTTGTCGATGTCGTAGCCGTCCACGAGGATGCGCCCCTTGCTGGGGGCATAGAGGCGCGGCAGCAGCTTCATCAGGGTGCTCTTGCCGCTGCCGCTCTGGCCCACGATCCCGGTGAAGGTGCCCGGGGGCACATGCAGCGTCACGTTGGCGAGCACCTCCGGCCCGCCCGGGTTGAAGCGGAAGCTGAGGTTCTCGAACACCACGTCGCCCTTCACCGGCGGCAGGGGGATGTGGCCCCGGTCGGCTTCGCTGGATTCCTCCGGGGTGTCGACCACGTCGGCCAGGCGCTCGAACGACACCCGCAGCTCCTGGATGTTCTGCCAGATGGAGGAGAGCCGCAGCAGGGGCTGGGTGACGTAGCCGCTGATGATCCGGAAGGCGATCAGCTGGCCCAGGGTGAGCTCCCCCTTGAGCACCAGGGTGGCCCCCACCCAGAGCACCAGCAGCTGGGAGAGCTTCTGCAGCACCGAGCTGGTCTCGTTGAGGAAGGTGCCGGTGATCGTCTTCTCGAAGGTGCGGGAGATGTACTTGGCGTAGAGCTCCTGCCACTTCCAGCGGCTCACCATCTCCACGTTCTGGGCCTTCACCGTCTGGATGCCCGTGAGCACCTCCACCAGGTGGCTCTGGGTGCGGGCGTTCTCCTCGGCCGCCTGGCGGTACTGGCGCCGGAACAGGGGTGCCCCCAGCAGGGTGAGCCCCACCTGGATCGGCAGCACCGCCAGGGCGATGATCGTCAGCAGCCAGCTGTAGATCGCCATCACGATGATGTAGATCACCGAGAAGGCCGCATCCAGCAGGGTGATCAGGGCCTGGCCCGTGAGGAAGTTGCGGATCTTCTCCAGCTCGGCGATGCGGGTGCCCAGCTCGCCGACCGGGCGCTTGTCGAAGTAGCCGAGCGGCAGCCGCAGCAGGTGGTCGATCACCTCGGCGCCGAGGCGCAGGTCGATGCGGTTGGTGGTGTCGGTGAACAGGAAGGTGCGCAGCGAGCCGATCACCCCCTCCATCAGGGTGACCACCACCAGGGCCATGCCGAGGATCTGCAGCGTGTCGAGGCTGCGCTGGGAGATCACCTTGTCGATGATCACCTGGATCAGCAGGGGGTTGGCCAGGCTGAACAGCTGGACCACGAAGGAGGCCAGCAGCACCTGGAGCAACATGCCCCGGTAGCGCTTCAGGGCCGGCCAGAACCAGCCCGGACCGAAGGTCTGCTCCGGAGTGTCGATGCTGCGCTCCAGCAGCAGCAGCTCCAGACCCTCCGGGTACTGCTCGGCGATCTGGGCGGGGCTCAGCTGCACCCAACCCTCCGCCGGCGAGGCCAGCCGCAGGCCGGCGGCGTTGCTGGCGGTGGCGATGGCGAAGCCCTGCTTCCATGGCACCAGGCAGGGGGTGATCAGCCGGGTGGCCGAGGCCGCCGGCACCTTGGCACCCGTGACCAGCAGGCCGAGCATGGCGGCGATCTGGCCGCACAGCTGCAGATCCGGCGGCTGGCCGCGGCGCATCTTGTCGCGCAGGATCTTGTCCACCGCGTCGCGGCGGTACGGCAGCTCCAGCAGCTTGCCCAGCATCTGGAAGCAGGCCAGGGTCTCCTCCAGCGGCCCGCTGCCCCGCACCAGGGTGAGGCCCCGGTCGCTGCGGTCCTGGCCCAGATCGAGGCTGCTGATCTGGGGGCTGCCGGCCGGGCCGGCTTCGGACGCCAGCGGGCCGGCCGCGCCCCCGGTGGCGGCGGTGGCGCCACTGGTGGCGACCCGCTCTTCGGTGGCGGGAGCGGCCTCGGTGAGGGCCACCAGGCGCAGCGGCAGGGGGGGACGGGGCTGGGGCAGGGGTTCGGCAGGGTTCAGCACCGAGCCGATCGCCAGGCCGGGAACGTTGGCGCTGGCCAGCAGCAGTTCCTCCCCCTCCGACAGGGCGACGGCCCCATCGGCCTCCGGCAGCACCGCCCGTGCCCGCGGACCCAGGCGTTCGAGCTTCTCCCGCCAGAGGGAGGGCTCGAAGCGGCCCGCGGCGGCCCCCTCCCGCCGCAGCAGCAGCTGATGCAGCTCCGCCGTCCACAGGTGGCGGCCACACCACTGGCGCAGCCCGTTTTCGGCCAGCAGCAGCTCCAGCATCACCGTGTCCGGGATCGCCGTCGCCAGCAGATCGGAGGCGGCACTCACCGGCTCGATCCCCTCCGCCCGCAGCAGCGACACCAGACCCACGACAGCGCCGGGTCCGAGCCGCTCCAGGGTGAAGGGCCGGCCGTCCCGTTCCGCCAGCAGGCGGGCCTCCCCCTCAAGGATCACCAGCACCCGGTCGCCGATGCTGCCGGCGCTGCTGAGGTCTTCGCCGACGCGGAAACGGCAGGGCCGGGCCTCCGCCAGCAGCCGCTCCCGTCCGGCGGCGGAGAGGCCGTCGAAGGGCGGCAGGGTGAGCCAGTCGGTGCGCCCGGGCACGGTGGAGGTCATCGCCCCTGCCCCGGACGCAACCGCAGGGCCACTTCCTGATCCACCCATTCCTCGAACAGTTCCCGCGCCATCCGTTTCTGCATGGCGTCGTCGAAGCTGGCGGAGCGCAGCGTCTCCAGCCGCACCACCAGCCACCAGCGGTCAATGCGCAGGGGTGGGTGCAGCTGGCCCGGGCGGCTGGTGCGCAGCAGTTCGGCCAGGGAGGGATGGGCCTGCAGCAGCGGCACCGGACCCACCACCCCCCGGGTGGAGCGCTCGGGCCCCTTGGCGTAGGTGGCCGCCAGCTCGGCGAAATCGGCTTCGCCCTCGGCGATGCGCAGGTAGAGCTCCCGGGCCAGGGCCCCGTCCTCCACCCGCAGCAGGCTGTAGATCACCTGGTCGAGCTGGTTCTTGCGGGCCAGGTAACGCTGCTCGGCCCGGTGCAGGAAATGCTCCTGGCAGTGGCGCTCGATCCTGGCCGGCAGCTCCGCCTGCCAGAGCACATCGGCCTCCGTCAGCTCGTGGCGTTGCAGGTGGGCCCGCAGGTCGTCGGCGGAGCGAAGGCCGTGGCTCGCCCCCCACTCCTGCTGGGCCTTCTGCCGCTCCTCCTCCGTCAGGGTCACCGCGGCCACCGCCGTGGCGATCACCGACTGGCGCAGCAGGGGGATCAGCAGCTGGTGGCGGGCCAGCTGGCGCCGCAGCTCCCCGGGGATCTCGGGCAGCGGTTCGGCCCGCACCACCAGCGGCGGTCCGGGGGGACGTGCGGGCGGATCGAGGCTGATGTCGTGGTCCAAGGAAGGGGCGACGGCCACGGGATCGGCTGACATCCGGCCATTCTGGGGCTGAAGCCCCGATTCAAGATGGATCTGCGGCCGGATCGACGCGGGTTGACGGGCCGGGGGTCAGGAGCGCCGCACAATCGGTTCGGCGCGCACCACGCTGCCCAGCAGCAGGAACAGGGCCTCGATGCTGCCCACCCGCGTCACCTTCTGGAACCAGGCATTCTCCCCGTAGATCAGCTGAATCAGGGCGGCCTCCGTTTCCTGGGCGGGCATCTGGAAGCTGAGCCCCAGCAGCGGCAGCTGGCGCCGTCGGCCCGAGCGCATCAGACGCACCGGCAGTTCCAGCCTGTACTGGGGCACCCGCAGCAGCCCCTCCGTCTCCGGGCCGGTGGGGGCGGCGGTGTTGAGCACCAGGCTCGCCCCCTGCTCGGACACGTCGTTGGTGGTGCCCCAGTACTCCTTGCCCCCCAGCTCCAGGCAGGCCGCCAGTTCCAGGGGGAAGCGGTCGGCCTGGCGGCGCACCGGTTTGTCGATGCAGGCCAGCAGACAGATGAACATCAGCAGGCCGTTGTAGAGGTTCCAGCCCACCATCAGGCCTTCCCCCTCGAAGACGGATCGGGACCAGCGGATGTCCACCAGCGGCAGGCCGTAGTTCAACACCAGCACCCCCACGAACAGCACGAGATAGGTGAGGAAGGGCCAGGCGAAACGCAGATCCAGGGTCTGTTTCTGGCTGGTGACGTCCTTGTTGGTCACCAGGCTGCCCACGGAGCGGAACGGCCGGAACAGAATCTGGGAGAGCCTCCTCAGGGCCGGGAAGCAGAACAGGGCTTCATAGACCTCCGTCCAGAAATGGAAGTAGTGGCCGTTGGTCTGCCAGGAAGGCAGGAAATACAGCAGGATCACGAACGGCAGGCCGTAGGCCAGATACTCCACCGGTGGAGCGGCGATCAGGGTGAAGCCGATCAGCATCGACAGCAGCGGGAAAATGATGTAAACGGCGCGAAACAGGGGCGTCAGCAGGCTGAGCAGGAGGTTGAGGTAAAACACCTTCTGCCAGAAATCCAGCGTCTTCCAGATCGGCAGCTGTTTCGGGGAGGTGAAGATCTGCACGTTGCCCTGCATCCAGCGCAGCCGCTGCTCGAGGTAATCGCGGAACGTGCGGGGCACTTCCCCCAGGCTCAGCACCTCATCGAGGTAGATCATGCGCCAGCCACGGGTGAGCAGGCGGGTGCCGGTCTGGCTGTCTTCGACGATGCAGTGGGTGACATAGCCGCCGATGGCCTCCAGGGCCGAACGCCGGGCCAGGTAGGAGGTGCCGCAGCAGACCACGGCATTGAAGGGATCCCGGATCACCTGGACGTAATGGAAGAAGTAGTCCATGTCGTCCGGCACCAGCACATCCAGCCCGAGGTTGCGATTGTGGAAATCGGAGTTGAAGTAGTGCTGCGGCGTCTGCACCAGGGCCACCTCGGGATCCTGGAAGAACCCCACCGTGCGATCGAGGAAGCGGCTGAAGGGAATGAAATCGCAATCGAAGACGGCGATCAGCTCCCCCTTGGAATGGGCCAGGGCGTAGTTGAGGTTGCCGGCCTTGCGGTGCAGGTTGTCGGGCCGGCTCAGGTACTGCACCCCCAGCTCAGCGGCCAGGGCGGCAATGGCGGGCCGGTGGCCATCGTCCAGCACGTAGATGGTCTTGTTGGCGTACTGGATGTTGCGGCAGGCCAGGACGCAGCGTCGGATCAGGCGCTCGGATTCGTTGTAGGTGGGAATCCAGAGGTCCACACTGGGCTGCTGCTCCCTGGCCCAGGCCAGCAGCTGGTCCGCCTGGCGCCGCCGTTGCTGGGGCCGGTAGCGGAGGGAGGGGTAGAACTGCAGCGCCGATGTCAGCAGGTAGGTGACCTCGCAGAGGAAGAAGACGAGGCTGAAGAACAGGCTGACCGGGTGGGCCGTGTTGATGGTGGTGGCGCGCCAGATGAAGTAGCGGACCGTGAACAACGACAGCAGCACATTCACCAGCAGATAGCTGGAGGGACGCCGGGGCAGCAGGTTCACCCCCAGGCAGATCCCCATGGCCAGGGCCAGGGGCAGCAGCACGTCGATCCACACATCCCGCACCTGCCAGAGCTCGGGCAGGACCCGGAAGCTCAGGGGATTGAGCAGCCCGATGGCCACCACGGACACCTGCAGGTTGGCCAGCAGCACCGCCAGCACCAGGCACCCCGCCGACAGCAGCAGCACCATCCAGACCCAGGGCGAGATCCGCGAGCGGCCCTGGGAATCCGAAAACGCATGCAGGAACTTCATCGCTGGAAGCTGACCTTCGCCGTGAACCCCACGTAGCAGAACTCCCCCGGCGGCGCCGGAAAGTCGTTGAGGATGCGGATCTTCACCTCGCTTTCCCGGGCCAGGTTGATCGGCACCGGCGTGGGGGCCTCCTCCCCCAGCTGGGTGCGGCCGATGCCGGAGCGGATCCCCACCACCTCACCGCGCAGCTTGTCCCGGCTGCCCACCAGCTCGATCCTGGCCTTGCTGCCCAGGCGGATCCGGTTGAGGTCGTTCTCCGCCACCGTGGTGGTGAGCCAGCGCTGGCTGCAGTCGATCATCTGGATCACCGACTGCATCGCATCGACGGAGTCGCCCCGCTGCGCCCCCAGCTGCCAGATCACCGCCTTGCGGGGGCTGATCAGGCGGGCGCTGCTGCGCTCCTGCCATTCCTTGCGGGCCACGGCCACCTGCTGCTCCAGGCCACTCACCTGGAACGCCTGGGTGCGCACATCCCCTTCGGCGTTCTCCAGGGCGATGGTGGCCTCCTGAAGCCGCACCACCGGATCGGAGTTGCTGCGGTTGTTGCGCAGGGTCAGTTCGTTGCGGGAGGCCTCCAGCACCGCCGCCTGGCCGGCCAGCTGGGCCTCCAGACCCCGCACCTCCCGGGCCCGCTGCAGCTCGGTGGTGCGGGCCCGGTCGACCACGTTGGCGGCCACGGCACCGGCCCGGAACAGCTCCTCCTGGCGCTGGGTTTCCCTCTGGGCGAAGGCCAGTTCCTTGCGGGCGCGATCGAGGGCGAAACCGAGGCTGTCCCGGTCGCCCTGGTCGCGTGCCACCTCCAGGTTGCGCTGCTGGCGGGCGTCCTGGCTGAGCCGCTCCACGAGCTTCCGGCGCAGGTCACGGCGGGTGCGCAGTTCCTGCAGGCGGCCCCGGGCCGTCTCCAGTTCGGTCTCGAGGGCCGAAAGGGTGTCCCGGGAGGCCCTGGGGTTGACGATGATCGCCAGGGTCTGGCCGGGGCGGACCTCCACCCCGGTGCCCACGTTGAGGCTTTCCAGGGTGCCGGTGACCGGACTCCGCAGCACGATCGGGGTGGCATTGATGACCGCATCGCGGGAGCGGGCGGTGAAGAAGTTGATCACGATGGCCAGGGCCGTGATCAGCAGGCCCGCCGAAATCAGCAGGATGGTGAGATCGGCCCTGCGGGAGCTGGGGATCGCCTCATCGTCATCCGTCGCGGCGATGTCAGGGGCGGTGACATCCAGGGCCTGACCGGCCGGGCCGGCGGAGTCAGGCTCACTTGCGCCCGCGGCGGATGGGGGCATTCCGACGTTGGATGAACGAATTTCCATTCTACTAGGAGCGAATTTTTTTGCTTGGGTAAGCCCTATCGACAACTCGGGAATCTGTCATCTGCCAGCTCTGCTTGGATCGCCCATCTGAGCCCCTCAACGCTTGTCGAGGGCCGCCTGAATCGTGGCGGTCGCCGCTTTGGGTCGGTTGTCTTCATCGAAGGGCAGGGGCCGCTGGGGCAGACCGTCTGCCCGGGGCATGAAGGCATTCAGCCAGGTGGTGCGATCACTCAATCCCCAGGTGGTGATCAGTTTCAGCCGCGGTTCCGGCAGGACCGCCGCCAGGAAGGCGCCGTACACGGCCGCCACGGCCCGGTCCCGCTCCGGGATGGCCGCCGGCAGTTCCCGGTCGTTGACGTCCAGTTCGGTCACGAGGATGTCTAGGTCCAGGGCCGCCAGCTCCTTGAGGAAGGCGGGCAGGGTGCGGAAGGTGGTCGGCCCGCTGCCGTTGGCATAGAGATGGGCCTGCAGGCCCACGGCGTTGAGCGGGACGCCGCGCTGCCGCAGTTGCCTCAGGAGCTTCAGGAAGGCCTGCCGTTTGCGCGCCGTCTTGGCGTCATCGCCCTCCAGCCCGTACTCGTTGATCACCAGGGCCGCCTTCGGGTCGGCCCGGTGGGCCAGGGTCAGCGCCCGGGCGATGTAGTCGGGGCCCAGCCGCTCCAGCCAGAGGCTGCGGCGCAGGCCCGAACCGTCGTCGGCGATCGGCTCGTTCACCACGTCCCACGACGGCAGCTGGCCGCGGTAGTGGCCCACCACGGTGCCGATGTAGGTCGCCATGGCCCGATCCAGCTCCGCCGGGGAGAGGGCCTTCACCCAGGCCGGCAGCTGCTCGTGCCACACCAGGGTGTGGCCCCGCATCGCCAGCCCCTGCCCGCGGGCGAAGGCCAGCAGCCGGTCCGGGGCGCTGAAATCGAAGCGCCCGGGCGTGGCCTCCACCCCATCCCACTTCAGCTCCGATTCGGGCACGATCAGGCCGCTCTGCTCGCTCACCAGGCGGCGCAGGCCCGGATCCCGCAGCTGGTCATTGGTGACGGCGGTGCCCCAGCGCAGCCCGCGCGCCGCCGCCAGCCCCTGCAGGGTCGGGGCCGCCCCCGGCGGCAGGGCCCGGGCCACGCTCCAGCCCAAGGCCGCCACCACGGCGATCACGATCAGTTGCCGTCGTCGCATGGGCACGGACAGGGGCACCACCGTCACTCTGGCCGTCCGCCCCGGCGCCGTCATCCACGGGGCAGCCTCAGCCCGGATCCGCCGCCAGCAGCGCCCGCAGGCCGTCCTCATCCAGCACGGCAACGCCCAGGGACTGGGCCTTGGTGAGTTTGCCGCCGGCCTCCTCGCCGGCCACCACGTAGCTGGTGCGGCGGCTCACCGAGCCGCTCACCTTGCCCCCGGCCGCCTCGATCAGGGCCTGGGCCGCGGCGCGGCTCAGGGAGGGGAGGGTGCCGGTGAGCACGAAGCTGAGGCCCGCCAGGGGCGTCGCCGCCGGTGGCCCCCCATCGCCGCCAGCCGGCTCCGGGGGGGCGGCCAGGGAGAAGCCCAGCGCCCCCAGCTGCTCCAGCAGCAACCGGTTGGCCGGCGTGGCGAACCACTGCCGCAGGGACTGGGCGATCTCGGGGCCGATGCCGAAGACCGCCGTGAGCGGATCCGGTGCCTCCCCGGCCTCGGCGCCTTCGTCGGCTTCCCCGGCGAGGGCGGCGGCCTCCAGGGCTGAGGCGCTGGGGAAGGCCCGGGCCAGGGCCTTGGCATTCACCTCCCCCACGTGGTGGATGCCGAGGCCGTAGAGCTGGCGGTGCCAGGGCTGCTGCTTCGAGGCCTCCAGGGCGGCCACCAGCTTGGCGGCGGAGGTCTCCCCCATGCGTTCCAGGCTGGCCAGCAGGGCGGCATCGAGCCGGTAGAGGTCGGGGATCGAGGCCACCAGGCCCCGGTCCACCAGCTGCTCGATCAGCTTGATGCCCAGGCCGTCCACATCGAGGGCCCCCTTGCTCACCCAGTGGCGCAGGGACCCCCGCAGGATGGCGGGGCAGCCGTTGTTGACGCAGCGGGTGGCGGCCTCCCCCTCCTCCCGCACCAGGGCCGAACCGCACTCCGGGCAGGTGGGGGGCAGCTCCAGCCGACGGGCCCCCTGCGGCCGCAGCTCGACCAGCACCCGCACCACTTCCGGGATGATCTCGCCCGCCTTGCGCACCACGATCGTGTCGCCGGCGCAGAGATCCAGCTCCGCCAGACGATCGGCGTTGTGGAGGGTGGCGCGGCTCACGGTGGTGCCGGCCAGGGGCACCGGCTCGAATTCCGCCACCGGCGTGACGACCCCCGTGCGCCCCACCTGGCAGGTGAGGCGCAGCAGGCGGCTGGGGGCCTCCTCGGCGGCGTACTTGAGGGCGATCGCCCAGCGGGGCGCCTTCTGGGTGAAGCCCGCCTCCTCCTGCAGGCGCAGGTCATCGAGCTTCACCACCACCCCATCGGTGGCGTAGGGCAACCCGCGGCGCTCCTGCTCCCAGCGGTCGCAGAAGGCCTTCACCGCCGCCAGATCGGGGCAGAGGGCGCAGTGGGGGTTGACCCGGAACCCGGCCGCCTTCAGCCACGCCAGGGCCTGCCACTGGCTGCGGGGGCCGGCAGGGTCACCGGGGCCAGCCCGCCAGTCCTCGGGCAGGTGCAGGGTGTAGGCGAAGAACGACAGGCCCCGGGAGGCCACCACCTTCGGATCCAGCTGCCGCAGGGTGCCGGCACAGGCGTTGCGCGGATTGGCGAAGGGGGCCTCGCCCCGCTCGGCGCGCTCGGCGTTGATGGCGGCGAAGGTGGCGTCCGGGATGAAGGCCTCCCCGCGCACCTCCACCCAGGCCGGGGGCTGCTCCAGGTCGAGGCGCAGGGGCACGCTCCGGATCGTGCGCACGTTGGCGGTGATCTCCTCGCCCCGCTCCCCGTCCCCCCGGGTGGCGGCCCGCACCAGCACCCCCTGCTCGTAGCTGAGGGCGAGGGCGTTGCCGTCGATCTTGAGTTCCCCCACCATCGGCAGGGCCGGAGCGGGGGAGCCGGCCGGCGGCTCCCGGTCGAGCGCCCGCAGCAGCCGGGAGTACCAGCCGTCGAGCTCGTCGTGGGAGAAGGCGTTGTCGAGGCTCAGCAGGCCGATCCGGTGGGCCACGCTGGTGAACCCCTCGGCCGGGGCACCGCCCACCCGCCGGGTGGGGCTGTCGGGCCGGATCAGCTCCGGATCGCCCTCCTCCAGGGCCACGAGCTCCCGGTAGAGCCGGTCATAGACCGGGTCCTCCATCACCGGAGCATCGAGCACGTAGTAGGCGTGGGCGGCGCGGTTGAGCAGCCGCCGCAGTTCCTCCGCCCGGGCTTGGGCCACGGTTCAGGCGGCCGCCAGCCTGGTGATGCGGTCCACCCGCCAGGTCTCCTCCACCTTCACGAAGGTGAAGTCGAGGGGCAGCTCCTCCTTGCCGTCGCTCTTGAGCTTCACCGTCAGGATCACCTGGCCCTCCTGCAGCCGGGGTCGGCCGGACTTGAGGTTGCGGTACTTGTTGAGCTGCAGCCCGGCCAGGAAGCGGATGAACTGCTGCCGGTTGACGTGGGAGCGGTAGTTGCGGGTGGTCAGCAGGTAGGCGCCGTCCACCTGGCCGGAGGCCACCTGGGTGAAGAACTGCTTGATCAGCGGATTGATGCCCCGGGCGCTGAGCACCAGCTTCACCGCCGAGACGGTCCAATAGAGCAGCAGGCCACCGGCCCCCGCCAGCAGGAGCTTGGTGCCGATGTCGCGGGCCAGTCCCCAGTCCATGGTGATCCCATCCGTTCGCAGCGTTGCAGAGTCTGACGGACGACCCCACCAGAATGGGCCGATGCCCCTGGAACCGCTGCTGCCCCTGTTCCACCGGCTCAACCGCGAGCATTTCGACGGCCAGCTCACGCGGGAGAGCCGGCCGCTGGTGGACGTGCGCTGGAGCGACGGCCGCCTCACCCGCACCGCCGGGCTCTACCGCCGGGGGCGTCTGGCCGACGGGCGTGACCTCTGCGAGATCGTCCTCTCCCGCCCCCTGCTGGAGCCGCTGCCGCGGCAGGCCACCCTGGGCACCCTCTGCCACGAGATGATCCATGCCTGGGTGGACCGGGTGCTGGCGGTGCAGGAGGTCCATGGCCCCCGCTTCCGAACCCGGATGGAGCAGATCAACCGGGCCCAGGACGATTTCCAGGTGAGCCTGCGGCACCGCTATCCCCTGCCGGTGGCCGCCAGCCGCTGGATCGCCCGCTGCCCGCGCTGCGGCAGCCGCACCCCCTACCAGCGCCGCCGGCAGGGCCTGGCCTGCCGCCACTGCTGCGAGCGCCTCCATGGGGGACGCTGGGATGCGAGCTGCCTGCTGGTGTTCGAGCCCAACACCGCCTAGGTTCTGGCGCAGGTGTTGGGGCCGATGGCGACGTTTCTGTGGACCCTGGAATGGGGCGGCTTCACCATTGCCCTGGTGGGGATGGGGCGGGAGCACTGGCTCTCCGGTCGGCGCCGTTAAACTCGCCTGATGCATCCGATGGATCAGGGCGACGGCCGCATGCGGGATCCCTGGGACCACGATCCCCCCGAGCGCGAATTCCGCGACCGCGACCCCAGGGAACGCGAATTCCGTGACCGCGACCTTCCCCGGCGCCCCCGTGGCGGCAGCGATCCCCTCGACCAGCGCGTGGATCGCTGGGTGACCGCCGGTCGGCAGTTCGTCGAGGGGGTGGCGGGGTCCCGGCCCGGTGGCCGTCCAGCGGGGCGGGGGGGCGAGCGTCGCCCCCAGTTGCGGCCCCGGATCGACGACCTCGGCCGCTGGGTGGAGGGCCGGCTCGACTGGCTGCTCGACGACGGCGACGACTGGCGGGAACCCTGGCAGGAGAGCGACCGCGGCGCCCCCGGGGCCCCGGAGCCGGCCCCGGCTCCCCTCCGCTCCCGCCGGCCGATGCTCGAGGCGGTGTCCCGGCGCGGCCGCCCGGCGCCGCCGATCCGTCCCCCAGACGCCGAGGCCCGTGACGCCCCCGCCGCGCCCTCGGCGCCCTCGTCTCCCGCCACCGGGGCCGACGATGACTGGCCCGATGACGACAGCTTCACCCTGCCCCGCTGGCAGCGCCCGGAGCCGGCCCGGCGCGACGCCGGTGGCGATCGCCTCCCGGGCTCCGGTGCGCCGGACGCCGCCTTCACCCCACCGGCGGCCGGCCGGCCGCTGCCCCGCTCCACCCGCCGCCGTGCCTGAGCCGTCGACTCCGCCATTTCGGCGGGCAGTGGGTTAGGACTGACGTCGTTCCTGCAGGGATGTCGGCCATGAGCAGCCTGGTGGTGGTTGGGTTTCCGTCCGTCGAGGAGGCCGACCAGGTGCGGCGTCAGCTGGTGGAGATCCAGAAGGAGGAACTGATCGCCCTCGAGGACGCGGTGGTCGTCGAAGCCGAACCGGACGGCAAGGTGCGCCTGCACCAGTCGCTCAATCTCACCAAGGCCGGTGCCCTCGGCGGTGGCTTCTGGGGCACGCTCGTGGGGCTGCTGTTCCTCAACCCCCTGCTCGGGGCGGCCGTCGGCGCCGGCCTGGGGGCCGCCTCAGGTTCCCTGTCGGACCTGGGCATCAACGACAACTTCATGCGCGAGGTGGGGGAAACCCTCCCCCCCGGCAGCGCGGCCCTCTGCCTGCTGCTGCGCGACGCCACCCCCGACCGGCTGATCGAGCGGCTGCGGGTTCATGCGCCCCACGCCAAGCTGCTGCGCACCAACCTCAGCCATACCGACGAGGACCGGCTGCGTCAGATGCTCGAGCAGGCGAGCAAGCAGGCCCAGGCCCTGCGGCTGTCCTGAGCTTCGGGTTGACCCGGAAGCTGCAGCCCCGCTGACGCAATTCCCTGTTCACCGGCTTCACCAGGTCGCGGGGCACGTCAACGGCCATCTCCTCGGCCGAGATGCTGATCGACGGGGAGCCGTTCTGCAGGGCGCTGAGCAGATCGGCCCACAGGCTCACCATGGTGCGCTGGGCCTGGGGCACCAGCCCCAGGCGCTCGAGGTAGGGCGCGCACCCCTGGTGCAGCCAGAGGCTGGAGTGGTGATGGCCCGGCTGGGGCCGCATGGCCAGGCCGGCCGCCAGGGCTTCGGCGGTCGGTTCACCGCTGCTGCGCCGCAGGCCGGAGGCGACCAGCAGCTTTCCGGTGTGGACGGCGGAGACGCCGTAGCGGCGGCCCAGTTCGGTGAGGGTGAGCCAGTCCCCTCCCGGCGGGGTCTGGGCGCTGTGGCGGGTGGCCATGATCCGGTTTCGAATGACCGAATCCTGGCCAGGGAGCCTGGAGCGTCAATTCGTCAACAGCAAACCGCCACATGGCGTTACTGAATTGATGAGTCTTTACGAACAGATCCGGCCTGGGCCGGTCCCAGCCACCGCTCCAGCGCCGGGGAGAACACCTCCCGGATCACCGTGAGCTCCCGCCCGTGGCGAAAGAAGCGGTAATGCCGGCTCCAGAAGGGGCCGTCGCAGCCGAAACGCTCCGCCAGCCAGGGTTCCTGCACCTGGCCGAGGCCATCCACCTCGCGGTACAGCTCCGCCCGTCCTGCCGAGAGGCTGCGCCAGATCGGCAGCCGGCGGTCCTGCAGATGGGCCTCCGCCTCGGCCCGGTTCCACCAGCTCTCGGCCCAGCCCAGGGTCTGGGGGCCGCAGGTGAGCCACACCTGTCGCCGCAGCAGCGGCTCGGCCAGCTCGGCCACTTCCGCCGGCGCGCCGGCGGAGACCCCCGGCTCCGAGGCCATCGCGATCAGCTCCACCTCCACCGGATGGCCGGTGAGCAGCTGCAGATGGCGCGTCGGGCTGCCGTCCCCGAGCAGCAGCAGGGTCCACGGGCCGCTGAGCTCACCGCCGACCGGCGGCTGCGGGCGCTCGGCGGCACTGGCCTGCCACAGGCACGCGGGGGACGGCAGGAGGCCGCCGGTGGCTTGGTTCATGGCGGGCCGGGGGGCAGGTCAGTAGCCGTTGCTGATCGAGACGCGCCGCACCTCGCCGCCCCGTTCGATCATGGCAGTGTCGCCATCGGCGGAGCGGAGCCGCCAGCCGCTGGATCCGATCGCTTCGCCGACGCTGACGCTGGTGGAGCTCCCCCCCATCTGGAAGATCGCCGAGGCGGGCTGGCCCGCCGAGCCCACCACCCCCACCAGCTCGGGAACGGGCCCGCCGCTTGGGGCGGCGCTGCGTTGGGCGTAGCCCCCGTCCCCACCGGTGGCGGGGGGCGCGGCGGCGGCCAGTTTCGGACTCACCGGCACCCGCAGGACCGGGGCCCTGGAGCCCTCCGGCTGGGGCAGCTGGGAGAGCTGCTCGATCCAGGGCTCTTCCGGCGGCGGTGGCAGCTGGTCGCTGGCGAGCGGCAGCACGGACGGGCCCCCGGCCAGGTTGGCGCCGACACCGGCGCCGAGCGGGGCGGGGTTGGCCGGACCGAGGCTGCGCAGCCGCTCCACCAGCAGCAGGCTGCGTTCCTGGCTGAGGGCCTGCTGCATGCGGCTGGAGTGGGTGAGGTACAGCACCGAACTGGCGACGCTGACCATGCAGACCCCGCCCATGGCCGTGAGCAGCAGGGTGTTGCGGTCGGGCCGCGACGGGGCCGGCGCCGGAGCGGCGGGCCGTCCCCGCAGCCGCCGCACCGCGGGGGCCAGGGGCAGGGCCGGGGGGGGCTCGGCCTGGGAGGCCACGTCGAGATCGATGGTGGCCTCCGGGTCGAAGACCCGGTTCATCATCTGCTCGGCCTTCAGCTCCCAGTAGGCGCGGGAGGTGGGAATGCCGCGCAGGGGACGCCGAGGGGAGGGGCTCATCTGCAGTCCTCGGCGTCAGGCGTGCGTCACTGTAACGATGCTTCCACGGTCTGACGAGGGGCCGGTGGCTCCCGGCGCCGCTGCAGCTCCAGCCAGAGCAGCAGGGCGTTGACATCGGCGGGGCTGACCCCGGGAATGCGGGAGGCCTGGCCCAGGCTCTGGGGCTGGATCGCCGCCAGTTTCTCGCGGGCTTCCGCCGAGAGGGTGCCGATGGCGGCGTAGTCCACACCAGGGGGGATGGCGCGGTCGAGCTGGCGCCGCACTCGCGCGATCTGCTGTTCCTGGCGGGCCAGATAGCCGCTGTACTTGATGTCGATCTCGGCGCCGTCGCGCACATCGATCGGCAGATCCGGATCCATCAGCCCCATCCGCACCAGATCCTCGCCGTGCAGGCCCGGCCGGCGCAGCAGATCGGCCAGGGTGATCGAGCCGTTGATGCCGGCACCGGTGGCGGCGGCCACGGCGGTGGCGGCGGGGTCGGAGGCCTTGAGCCGCACCGTTTCCAGCCGCTGCTTCTCGGTGTCGATGGCGGCCTGCTTCTGCTCGAACAGGCGCCAGCGCCGTTCGTCGATCAGGCCCAGCCGGCGGCCGAGGGGCGTGAGGCGGCGATCGGCGTTGTCGCCGCGCAGCACCAGGCGGTACTCGCTGCGGCTGGTCAGCACCCGGTAGGGCTCCTTGAGGTCCTGGGTGACCAGGTCGTCGATGAGGGTGCCGATGTAGCTGCCCTCCCGGGGGAAATGCACCGGGTCCTGGCCCCCCAGCAGCCGGGCGGCGTTCAGCCCGGCCACCAGCCCCTGGGCGGCGGCCTCCTCGTAGCCGGTGGTGCCGTTGAGCTGGCCCGCCGAGAACAGGCCCCGCAGCCGCTTGGTTTGCAGGGAGGGCTCCAGCTGGGTGGCGGGCAGGATGTCGTAGTCGACGGCGTAGGCGGGGCGCAGCATCACGCAGGCCTCCAAGCCCGGAAGCGTCCGCAGCAGGGCCAGCTGCAGCGATTCGGGCAGGCCGGTGGAGAAGCCCTGGACATACAGCTCGGGCGTGTCGCGCCCCTCCGGCTCCAGGAAGATCTGGTGGCTGTCCTTGTCGGCGAAGCGCACGATCTTGTCCTCGATCGAGGGGCAGTAGCGGGGCCCCTTGCTGTCGATGAAACCGCCGTAGATCGGCGTCAGGTGCAGGTTGTCGCGGATCAGCCGGTGGGTGGCCGCCGTGGTGCGGGTGATGTGGCAGGCCATCTGCTCGCCGCTCACCCGGGCGGTGGGATCGAAGCTGAAGAAGCGGTCGGCGGCGTCGCTGGGCTGCTCCTCCAGCTGGTCGAGGGCCACGCTGCGCCGGTCGACGCGGGCGGGGGTGCCGGTCTTGAGCCGGTCGGTGCGGAAGCCCAGGGCCTGCAGGGCTTCGGTGAGCCCTTCGGCGGGCTGCTCGCCGGCCCGGCCCGCCGCCATCGAGCGGTTGCCCACCCAGATGCGGCCGCCCAGGAAGGTGCCGGTGGTGAGGATCACGGCACCGGCGGCGTAGACGCTGCCGAAGTAGGTGCGCACCCCGATCACCCGCGCCTGGCCCGCCGGGTCGTGGGGATCGCCCTCCAGCTCCAGCCCCGTGACCATCGCTTCGCGCAGGGCCAGGTGGGGGGTGTGCTGCAGCAGCTGCAGCATCTGGCGGGCGTAGTGGCGTTTGTCGGTCTGGGCCCGCAGCGCCCACACGGCGGGGCCGCGGCTGGCGTTGAGCAGCCGTTTCTGCAGGGCGGTGGCATCCGCCAGCCGGCCGATGACGCCCCCCAGGGCATCCACCTCGTGCACCAGCTGGCTCTTGGCCGGGCCGCCCACGGCCGGGTTGCAGGGCTGCCAGGCGATGCGGTCGAGGTTGAGCGTGAACAGGGCCGTCGAGACCCCCAGCCGCGCGGCGGTGAGGGCCGCCTCGCAGCCGGCATGGCCGCCGCCGACCACGATCAGGTCGAAGCGTTCGGTGGGGTCTGCGCTCAGGGCCATGCCTTGAATGTATGGCGTGGCCGGGGCCGGTGGGGCCGGGGGACACGGCCGGGCGGCCGAAGATGGACCCCCGCGGCCGAGGTATCCCCCCATGCGCACCGCCCTGGTGCTGATCGATCTGATCAACGACCTCATCCACCCCGACGGGGCGATGCCCACCTACGCCGCCGAAGTGCAGCGGCGCGGGGTGCTGGCGGCGGCCAACCAGGCGCTGGAGCGGGCCCGCGCCCGGGGCTGGCCCACGCTCCTGGTGAAGGTGGCCTTCCGGGCCGGCTACCCGGAGCTGTCCGCCCATGCCCCGTTCCTGGGCCGGGCCCGGGAGCTGGGGGGCCTGCGCCTGGGCCAGTGGGGCACGGACTTCCACGCCGATCTGGCGGTGGAGCCCGGCGACCCGGTGCTGGTGAAGCACCGGGTGAGCCCCTTCCACGGCACCGCCCTGGCGACGCTGCTGCGGGCCGCGGGGACCGAGCGGCTGCTGCTGGGGGGTGTGAGCACCGCCTGGGCGCTTCAGGCGGCGGTCCGGGAGGGCCACGACCGGGACTTCCGGGTGGTGCTGGTGGAGGACGCCTGCGCCGCGGCGAGCCCGCAGGAGCACGACCAATCCATCGGACAGCTCTCCCGCCTGGCCGCCGTGGTGCGGGCCGCCGATCTGGCCTGATCGCGCTCAGGCGGCCGGTGGCTGCAGCGAGGCGGCGTAGGCGGGATCCTCGGTGCCGAACACCCGATCCCAGAAGGTGAAGTAGAGCCCGAAATGGTGGCCGTGGCGGCGGTGGTGCACGGAGTGGTGGGCGGGGCCGATCAGCCAGCGCCCCAGCCAGTGGTGGGGGAAGTGGAGCGGCAGCACCTCCAGGCCCAGATGGTTGACCACGGCCCACACCGTCATCGTGGTGAGCACCGCCAGCAGGGTGGCGAAATGCAGGGGAATCAGCAGCACGATGCCGACCAGGAACACGGCCTGAACAACGGCCTCCAGCGGGTCAAAGGCGAAGGAGGTCCAGGGTGTGGGCTGCCGTGATCGGTGGTGGCCCCGGTGAAACCAGGGGAACAGTTTCGGCTGGTGAAACAGACGGTGGGTGGCGTAGAAATAGGCGTCCTGCAGCACCAGTACGGCCAGGTAACTGAGTGGCAGGGTCCACCAGCTTTCGGCATGGATCTGGCCATGCAGGCGGGTCAGGCCCTGCTCCTGCAACGTCATCACCAGGGCGGTGGCCAGGGAGAAGATGGCGGCGGAGATGACGGACAGCTGGATGTCATTGAGAACCGATACCCTGGCCTCCTGCCGTTGATACAGAAGCCAGTGGGCAAAGCCGGCCATGGCGAGATAGCGCGCCAGAATGATGCCGAAGAACGTGAACACATAGAACCAGAAGGAATGATGCTGCACGTATAGCTTCGCGATGCCTTGATCCTGACACTACTGCCAGTTTCGCTGGCGCGATACGGCGGATATCCCTATGCCGTGACGCGCTGCAGCGGATCTAGGCAGCGAGATTGCGGAAGCGGGTGAACTGGGGTTCGAACAGCAGTTTCACGGTGCCGACGGGGCCGTTGCGGTGCTTGGTGACGATCACTTCGGTGATGCCGCGGTCGGCGGTTTCCGGGTTGTAGTACTCGTCGCGGTAGATCATCAGCACCAGATCGGCATCCTGCTCGATTGAACCCGATTCCCGCAGGTCGCTGAGCATGGGGCGCTTGTTGGTGCGGGACTCGACACCGCGGCTGAGCTGGGAGAGGGCGATCACGGGCACGTGCAGCTCGCGGGCCATGCCCTTGAGGCCCCGGGTGATGCGGGAGAGTTCCTGCACCCGGTTGTCCGGGGTGCTGCCCTCCATCAGCTGCAGGTAATCGATCACGATCAGGCCCAGTTCCTTGCCGGTTTCGGCCATCAGGCGCCGGCAGAGGGAGCGCATCTCGAGCACGCCGGAATTGGGCTTGTCATCGATGAACAGGGGCAGCTGGCCGAGGCTGTTGATGCCCTGGCCCAGCAGGGGCCATTCCTCCTGCTGCAGGCGGCCGGTGCGCAGGCGGCCGCTCTCGATGCCCACCTCCATCGACAGCAGGCGGTAGGTGAGCTGTTCCTTGCTCATCTCCAGGCTGAACACGCAGACCGGCAGCTGGTGCAGCTGGGCCACGTTCTTGGCGATGTTGAGCACGATCGAGGTCTTGCCCATGGCGGGCCGTCCGGCGACGATGATCAGGTCACTGCGCTGCAGGCCCTGGGTGATGGCGTCCAGGTCGTAGAAGTTGACCGGGATGCCGGCGACGGCGGTGCCGAGGGAGCGGCTCTCGATCTCGTTGAAGGTGCTGGTGAGGATCTCGGCGGTGGGGGTGAGGCCGGCGGTGGGCTTCTCCTGGCTGATGGCGAAGATCTTCTGCTCCGCCTGATCGAGCACCTGCTCCATCGGCAGGCTCTGGTCGAAGCCGAGGCGGATCACCTCGTTGGCGGAGCGGATCAGCTGGCGCCGCAGGTGCTTGTCCATCACCAGCCGGGCCACCTGGTCGATGGAGGCGGTGGAGAGGGTGCGCTCCACCAGCTCCACCAGCCGGGAGCTGCCGCCCACCTTCTCCAGCTGGCCGGTGTCGGCCAGCCAGGCGGCTATGGCGGTGAGATCGGTGGGCTTGCCCTGGCTGTGCAGCATCAGGGCAGTGCGGTAGATCTCCCGGTGGGCGCCCAGATAGAAGGCCTCGGGGCGCAGCACGTCGGCGACCCGGCCGATGGCGTCGGGGTCGAGCAGGATGCCGCCGAGGACCGACTCCTCCGCCTCCAGGTTCTGGGGCGGAACGGAATCGGGCAGGGCCTCAAAGCCGGCCTGCTCGTCGCGCCGGGACGCCGGCCGCGGGCCGTCGGGCCGGGGTGGGTCGGAACCAGCCAGGGGCACGCTCACCATGGGCAGGACTCCAGAACGCGACGGACCGGAGGAAATGCCGGATCGGTCGGGATCGGGCGCCGGTGAGGAGGATCACTCTGGCGCCCGGGGCGGAAAAGTTCGGTTCGCGGCTGGCCGATCAGTAGCTGACCACTTCCAGGTTGACGTCGGCGACGACCTCGGGGTGCAGCTTGACCTGCACCTTGTAGGAACCGGTGCGGTGGATCTCGGGAACGGTGATGACGCGCCGATCCACCTCCTTCTTGGTGGCCGCCTCGATGGCCTCGGCCACGTCACCGTTGGTGACGGTGCCGAACAGGACATCGTCGCCGCCGGTCTGCTTCTTGACGGTGAAGCGGCCGATGGTGTCGAGGGCGGTGCGGAAGGCGATCGCCTCGGCCTTCAGGGCCGCCTGGCGCTCCGCCTCCTTGGCCCGGCGGTGCTCCACCTGACGCAGCACCGCGGCGGTGACGGCCAGGGCCTTGCCGGTGGGAAGGAGGTAGTTACGGGCGTAGCCGGGAGCGACATCCACCAGGTCCCCGTCTTTGCCCAGGGAAAGGATGTCCTCGCTCAGGACCACCTGCACACGCTTCTTGACCATGACAACGCCCCGGCTGAGCCATCTGAAATCATATTGGCAAGCCTACGACATGGCCCTGGTGGGGGCGGCGGCCCGCGGCAGGCGGACCTGGGTGGCCAGGCCCAGGGCGCGCATCAGGCGGATGTGCTGCCAGGTGAGGTCGAACTGGCGGGGGCCGAAGCCATGGCGGGCCGAATGGGGATAGGCGTGGTGGTTGTTGTGCCAGCCCTCACCGAAGGTCAGCGCCGCCACCCAGGGGTTGTTCTTCGACTTGTCGCCGCTGTCGTGGACGGCCTCGCCCCACATGTGGGTGGCCGAATTCACCAGCCAGGTGCACTGGTAGACGAGGACCAGGCGCAGGGGGATGCCCCACAGCACCAGGGCCCAGCCGCCGGCGCCGGTGACGGTGCCGATCCAGAACAGCAGCAGGCCCAGGGGCACCTGGAGCAGCAGGAAGCCCTTGTTCAGCCAGCGGTAGTAGGGGTCGGCGGCCAGGTCGCCGGTGAGCCGGGGCACGGCGGCCATGGCGGGAATCTCCTCGAACATCCAGGCCATGTGGGACCACCAGAAGCCCTTGTTGCTGTCGTGGTGATCCGCTTCCGTATCGGAGAACTTGTGGTGGTGGCGGTGCAGGCCCACCCAGTCGATGGGGCCGTGCTGGCAGCTGAGGGCACCGCAGGTGGCGAAGAAGCGCTCCAGCCACTGGGGAACGCGGAAGGAGCGGTGGCTGAGCAGGCGGTGGTAGCCGATCGTGACGCCCAGGCAGGCGGTGACCCAGTACATCACCAGCAGGGCGCCCACGGCCTCCAGGCTCCAGAAGCGGGGCAGCAGGGCCACCACCGCCAGGATGTGGATCACGACCATGAAACCGATCGTGCCCCAGCGGGTGCCCTTGGGGGAGACGCCGCGGGGCTCGCCGCGGCGCGGATCGTGCAGGGCCCGCGCCCGGACCAGGGCATCGGCCCCCTGGTTGATGGTGGCGGGGCGGCGGGTGTGGCGGGCCCTGGTGCCGGCATCGCGGCGGTTGCCGGATGGGGCGACGGGCGGGATGCCTGGGCGGGAGAGGGGGGTGACGGCCATGAAGGACCGGGCTCCAGTTGAGTGACTACAATGGTAGCAATACGAATCCTGATCGAGTGGGATATCGAGACGAACTCGTATCTGGCCGCGTCGCCTTCGCCCACCTGATTCGCGTCTGGCATGAGCGCAATGGCTGGTCCCACCGGGTTCTGCCGATGCTGGCCGAGGCCCTCGACCTGGGTCGGGTGCACAACTCCCAGCTCTCGATGCTGCGCAACGGCAAGCTCGCCTCCCCGGGCCCGGAGGTGTTCCTGGCCCTGGGCAGCGTCAACCTCTGGCTCGATGCCCAGGCCCCCGGGGGCCGGCTGGAGCCGCTCCCGGCCCGCACCCTGCTGGCGGCCAACCCCGAGCTGTTCGAAGCCCTCAGCAGCTCGGCCCTGCCGGTGCGCGACGAGCAGCAGCGGGTGCTGGGGCCCGGGGCCCTGCTGGAGGTGTTCGTGGGCTTCCGCCAGCCGCCGGCCAGCTTCGACCTGCGCATCAGCGAGGCGGAGGCCGCCGGGCTCAGTGCCGCCCTCGCCCAGCTGCTCACCGCCGGCCGGCCCTGGCGCGACTGCCGCGACCGGCTGATGGCGGCCTATCCGGTGGCTAAGCGCCAGCGGCGGGAGCGCTTCGCCGAGGTGATCGCCGGCCAGCGCGACTACACGGCGGTGGAACTCGACGCCGAGCTGCCCGAGCTGCGGCGCACCCTGGCGGCCCTGGGGGCGGCGGGGGAGGAGGAACTGGGCCCGGACCGCTTCCTGGAGCTGCTGCGGCAGCGGGCCCGCCGGCTGCAGGGGGACGGCGCCGGTGAGGGGCCGGACGACCTGGCGGCCGCCATCCGGCGCGAGATCGGCACGGCGATTCCGGCCACGGCGGAGCCGGCCGAGCGCTGAGTCAGGCGCCGGCGCCCGCGTCGGCGCGTCGGCCGAAGCCCGGGGCGATGCGCACCTTCCTGGCCAGGCCGAGGGCCCGCAGGGCGCGGATGTGCTGCCAGGTGATGTCGAACTCGAACCAGCGCAGCCCGTGGCGGGCCGAGTGGGGGTAGGCGTGGTGGTTGTTGTGCCAGCCCTCCCCGAAGGTGAGCAGGGCCACCCACCAGCAGTTGCGGGAGCGGTCCGGGCAGTCGAAGTTGCGGTAGCCGAAGGCGTGGGTGGCGGAGTTCACCAGCCAGGTGACGTGATACACGAGCACCAGCCGCAGGGGGATGGCCCAGAGCACCAGCCCCAGGCCGCCGCCATGGACGCCCGCGGCGTTGCCGTACCAGTAGAGGGCGGCCCCCAGGGGCAGCTGCAGCAGCAGGAACCAGCGATCCAGCCAGCGGTAGAAGGGGTCCTTCTCCATGTCGCCGGTGAAGCGATGGATCTCGGTGAGGGCCGGGATCCTGTGCAGCATCCACTCGCTGTGGGCCCACCAGAGGCCGCGGGCGGCGTCGTGGTGGTCGTTGGGCTGGTCGGAGAAGAGGTGGTGGTGGCGGTGCAGGCCCACCCACTCGATCGGGCCGCTCTGGCAGGCCAGGGTGCCCATCAGCACCAGCAGGCGCTCCACCCAGCGGGGCGCCTCGAAGCCCCGGTGCGCCACCAGGCGATGCAGCCCCAGGGTCACCCCCAGCACCGTGGCCCAGTAGAGGACCGCCAGCACGATCACCCCCTGCAGGCTCCAGAAGCGGGGCAGCAGGGCGAAGACCGCCCCCACGTGGATGGCCAGCATGAAGCCGGTGGTGCCGGTCTTGAACCTGCGCTGGTTGGCCGGCAGGGGCGGCCGGGGCCGTTCCATGGCCGCCAGCAGCTGGGCCTTCTTGCGGGAATGGCTGGTGTCCTGCAGGGGGACGCGCACGGTCCGGGCGCTCTGGCCTGATCGGGAGGCTTCGGATCGTGCGACCAAGCGGTTCTCCGGTGGAAGGGCGGGTGGGCTCTGGGGCTTGGCTTCCCATCCTCACCCACGGCGACGATGGCAGAGTGACCCCTGCTGGCCCCAGGGCTTTGGAGCAGGTCTGTCCCGGCCCCGCCGACACCGTCGCCGCTGCCCTTGCGCGGCTAGCCCCGGTGGCCGCCCGCCGCACCGCCGCCGTGCGGCCCCGGCTGGGCCGGGTGCTGGATGCCTTCGCCGCCGAACGCCTGGGGGTGCATCACTTCGCCTCGGTCAGCGGCTACGGCCACGGCGACCTGGGCCGGGAGGTGCTGGATCGGGTCTTCGCCCGGGTGCTGCAGGCCGAAGCCGCCGCTGTGCGGCTGCAGTTCGTCAGCGGCACCCATGCCATCACCGCCGCCCTGTTCGGCGTGCTGCGGCCCGGCGACCGGCTGCTGGCCCTCACCGGCCGGCCCTACGACACCCTTGAGGAGGTGATCGGCCTGCGGGGCACCGGCCAGGGGTCCCTGGCCGAGTTCGGCATCACCTACGACGAGCTGCCCCTCGGCGCCGATGGCGAGGTGGACGAGGCGGGCCTGGAGGACGCCCTGGCCCCCAAGACCCGGATGGTGCTGATCCAGCGCAGCTGCGGCTACAGCTGGCGCCCCTCCCTGCCCGTGGCCACGATCGGGCGCCTGTGTGAGCGGGTCAGGGCGCTGCGGCCGGACTGTGTCTGCTTCGTCGACAACTGCTACGGGGAGCTGGTGCAGGAGCTGGAACCCACCGCCGTGGGGGCCGACCTGATCGCCGGCTCCCTGATCAAGAACCTCGGCGGCACCATCGCCCCGACGGGGGGCTACGTCGCCGGCCGTCGCGACCTGGTGGAAATGGCCTGCTGCCGTCTCACCGCCCCGGGCATCGGCAGCGAGGGCGGCACCGGATTCGACCAGTACCGCCTGCTGTTCCAGGGGCTGTTCCTGGCCCCCCAGATGGTGGCCGAGGCCCTGATCGGGGCCGATCTGGTGGCCGAGGTGTTCGCCGGTCTGGGCTTTGCGGTGAACCCCTCCGCCGGTGCCGAGCGCAGCGATGTGATCCAGGCGGTGCGGCTCGGCCATCCCGAACGGCTGATCGCCGTCTGCCGGGCGTTCCAGCGCAGCTCACCGGTGGGGGCCTACCTGGATCCGGTGCCGGCCCCCATGCCCGGCTATGCCAGTGATCTGGTGATGGCGGGCGGCACCTTCATCGACGGCAGCACCAGCGAGTTCTCCGCCGACGCGCCGCTGCGGGAGCCCTGGGTGCTCTACGCCCAGGGGGGCACCCACCACGGCCATGTGGCCCTGGCCCTGGAGCGGGCCCTGGCGGCGATGGCGTCCCTTGGTGACATCGGGGAGGCCCCGGCCTGCGCCGCTCGGTCAGACTGACGGCCGCTTCTCCGCATCGCACCGGCCTTGGCGCACTCCTTCCCCGACGACTGCCGCTATTCCGAGAGCCACGAATACGTGCGCCCGGAGGGTGATCTGGTGCGGCTCGGGATCAGTTCCTTCGCCGTCGACCAGCTGGGGGACATCGTCTTCGTCGAGCTGCCGGCGGTGGGTGCCGCCCTCGCGAAGGGCACCAGTTTCGGCAGTGTCGAGTCGGTCAAGGCGGTGGAGGATCTGATGGCTCCGGTGAGCGGCACCGTGGAGGCGCGCAACGAGGCGGTGCTCGCCAGCCCCGAGGAGCTCCAGAACGATCCCTATGGGGAGGGCTGGCTGCTGCTGGTGCGGCTGGGGGCCCCCGCTGAGCTCGACGACCTGATGGATGCCGCCACCTACGGGGCCAAGGTGCAGGCGGGCTGATTGTCCTTAGGATCCCGCCACCTCCACGCCGAACGCCCGTGTCCGCCTCCTTCCTGGTCCGGCATCTGGGTCCGGATCCCGAGGATCAGCAGCGGATGCTGGCGGAGCTCGGCCTCGGGTCCCTCGACCAGCTGGCGGCCGAGGTCGTTCCCGCCGACATCCTGCTGACGGCGGCGGAGGCCGCGGTCGGTCTGCCGCTGCCCTGCCCGGAGGCCCAGGCCCTGAAGGAGCTGGGGGCGCTGGCCTCCCGCAACCAGGTGCTGCGCAGCCTGATCGGCCTCGGCTACCACGGCACGGCGACGCCGGCCCTGATCCAGCGCCATGTGCTGGAAAACCCCTGCTGGTACACCGCTTACACCCCCTACCAGGCGGAGATCGCCCAGGGGCGCCTGGAGGCCCTGCTCAACTTCCAGACCCTGGTCAGTGAGCTGACGGGGCTGCCGATCGCCAACGCCTCCCTGCTGGATGAGGCCACCGCCGCCGCCGAGGCGATGGCGATGGCGGCGGCGGTCACGACGCGCCGCGGCGCCCGCCGCTTCCTGGTCGACCGGGCCGTCCTGCCCCAGACCCTGGCCGTGCTCCACACCCGGGCCGAGCCCCTGGGGATCGCCATCGAGACGTTCGACGCCGAAGCTGCCGCCAGCGGCCCCGAGGCGGTGCTGGGCGAGGACGTGTTCGGCCTGCTGCTGCAGCTGCCCGGGGTTGAGGGGCGGCTCTGGGATCCCTCGCCGCTGCTGGCGGCGGCCCGCTCCCTCGGGGTGATCAGCACGGTGGCCGTGGATCCCCTCGCCCAGGCCCTGCTGGCGCCGGTGGGCGGGCTGGGCGCCGACATCGCCGTCGGCAGCCTGCAGCGCTATGGCGTGCCGATGGGCTTCGGGGGGCCCCACGCCGCCTTCTTCGCCACCCGGGAGGCGTTCAAGCGCCAGATTCCCGGCCGCCTGGTGGGCCAGTCGAAGGATGCGGAGGGGAACCCGGCCCTGCGGCTGGCCCTCCAGACCCGGGAGCAGCACATCCGGCGCGACAAGGCCACCAGCAACATCTGCACCGCCCAGGTGCTGCTCGCCGTGATGGCGAGCTTCTATGCGGTCCACCACGGCCCCGATGGCCTCGAGGTCATCGCCCGCCGCCTGCCCGTCCTGCGCCAGGGGCTGGTGCTCGCCCTCGACACCCTTGGCCTGCCCGCCGATCCCGGGGCCGGCTTCGACACCGTCGTGGTGCGCACCGCCGCGGCCCCCGCCCTGCGCCAGCGGGCCGTGGCCGCCGGCTTCAACCTCCGCTGCGGCGTCCGCGGCGACGACGGCGCGGCCGCCCTGGCCATCAGCCTCGATGAACTCTCCACGCCCGAGGAGCTGGCCGCCATGCTGACCGCCCTGGCGCCGGATGCCGCCGCCGCCGCCGCGGCCCAGGCGGCCCTGCGGGCCGGCCTGTCCACCCTGGAGGCCCGGCCCCTGGCGGAGCTGCTCGAGGGCGTGCCCCTGCGCCAGGACCCCTGGCTGCGCCAGGAGGTGTTCCATCGCTATCGCAGCGAGACGGAGCTGCTGCGCTACATCCAGCGCCTGGTGAGCAAGGACCTGTCGCTGGTCCACGGCATGATCCCCCTCGGCAGCTGCACCATGAAGCTCAACGCCGCCGCCGAACTGGCGCCGGTGAGCTGGCCGGCCTTCGCCCAGATCCATCCCTTCGCCCCCGCCGACCAGACCACCGGCTACGGCGCCCTGGTGGCGGATCTGGAGGCCTGGCTGGGGGCGATCACGGGATTTGCGGGGGTGTCCCTGCAGCCGAACGCCGGCTCCCAGGGGGAGTACGCCGGCCTGATGGTGATCCGGGCCTGGCACCGCAGCCGGGGTGAGGGCCATCGCCAGGTGTGCCTGATCCCCACCAGCGCCCACGGCACCAACCCGGCCAGCGCCGTGATGGCGGGGATGCGGGTGGTGGCGGTGGCCTGCGACGCCCAGGGCAACATCGACATCGCCGACCTGGAGGCCAAGGCCGCGGCCCATGCCGCCGACCTGGCGGCCCTGATGGTCACCTACCCCTCCACCCACGGGGTGTTCGAGACCGGCATCCGCCGCATCTGCCAGGTGGTGCATGACCACGGCGGCCAGGTGTACCTGGACGGCGCCAACCTCAACGCCCAGGTGGGCCTCTGCAAGCCCGGCCTCTACGGCGCCGACGTCTGCCACCTCAACCTGCACAAGACCTTCTGCATCCCCCACGGCGGCGGCGGCCCCGGGGTGGGACCGATCGGCGTGGCGGCCCACCTGGTGCCGTTCCTGCCCTCCCACCCCCTGGCCGCGGCAGGCGCCGGCGGGGCGGCCGGTGAGGCCATCGGTCCGGTGTCGGCGGCGCCCCTGGGCAGTGCCGGCATCCTGCCGATCAGCTGGATGTACATCCGCATGATGGGCGGCTCGGGCCTGCGCACCGCCAGCCAGGTGGCCCTGCTGGCGGCCAACCTGATCGCCGAGCGTCTCGAACCCCATTTCCCGGTGCTCTACCGGGGCCGGGGCGGCCGGGTGGCCCACGAGTGCATCCTCGACCTGCGGCCCCTCAAGCGCAGCTGCGGCCTGGAGGTGGACGATCTGGCCAAGCGGCTGATGGACTACGGCTTCCATGCCCCCACCGTCAGCTGGCCCGTGGCCGGCACGGTGATGGTGGAGCCCACCGAGAGCGAGTCGCTGGCGGAGATCGACCGCTTCTGCGCCGCCATGGAGGGGATCCGCCGTGAGGCCTGGGCCATCGAGACCGGCGCCGCCGACCCCCTCGACAACCCGCTCAAACAGGCGCCCCACACCCTGGCGGCGGTCACCGCCGACCACTGGGATCGGGCCTACAGCCGCAGTGAGGCGGCCTTCCCCGCCGGGGAGAGCCAGCGGCAGGCCAAGTTCTGGCCGGCCGTCGCCCGCATCGACAACGCCTTCGGGGATCGGAACCTCGTCTGCACCTGCCCGAGCGTCGAGGAAGTGGCAATCCCGGAACTGGCCGCCTGAGTGTTCCGGCGGTACCTTTTCTCCCCGGGATGGCGCATCATTGCTGTGCCATCCCCACACGGCGATGGCAACCGCCTTTCATTGTCATGGGGTTCATGAACGGCAACGACAGTTCAGGCGGTGAGCCGGGCACGGGGATCCTTTCCCCGGATCTGCCGCAGGCCAGCCAGCGGGTGGACGGCACCAATGTGGTGCGGGTGCCCTTCGGGGTGCGCCGGGCCCGGCGCCGCCGCCCGGAGCGGCCCGACCACTGGGCCACCCTCGTCCTTCCTTTCCAGGCGGGTGGCGGCGGATCGCCCACGCCCCCCCACGCGGCCTAGGCCGGCGTTCAGTAGGCGGCGCCGCTGCGGCGCTGGTGCACGGCCGTGGTGGCGGCCGCATCCAGCAGGTCGCCGCTGACGGCTTCGGCGTAGAGCAGCCAGTGGTCGCCGCATTCCATCCGCTGGCTCACCCGGGCCTCCAGCCAGGCCAGGGCTTCCGGCAGCAGGGGCTGGCCGCCGGGGCTGGTCTCCAGCTCCAGCCCCGCCAGCCGGTCGGCCCCGGGCGGGAAGGGCTGCAGGAACCGCTTCATCGGGCCGCTCTCGCGCCCTGACGCCAGCATGTTGAGGGAGAAGGCGTCGCCCACGTGCAGCAGGCTCTCGATCGCCCGGTCCTTGGCCACGGCCACGGTGAAGCCGGGGGGGCTGAAGCTGGCCTGGCTCACCCAGCTGGCCACCATCGCCCCACCGATGGCGTCGGCGCCGTCCCCCTTGCGGGCCAGCACCACGCAGAGGGATCCCACCACCCGGCCGAGGGCCTGGATCGCCGGGTTGGTGCGGCTCTCGCTGAGGCCTCCGATGCTGCTGCGCCGCTGGGCCTGGCGATGCTGCTGGCGCAGGCGCCGGCCCAGGGCGGTTCCCGTCTCCTCCAGGGTCCGCAGGGTGGCCAGATCCGGACTGAACTTCACCCGGATCGGTTCGAAGGCGAACTGGAAGCCGCCGTCACGGAGCTTGGCTTCGAGCAGGTCGATGGCTTCACCGCTCCAGCCGAAGCTGCCGAACACCCCCACCGGCTTGGCCCGGTCGCCTTCGGCCAGCACGGTGCCGAGGGCCGAAACGATCGGCGTGGGGGCATGGCCGCCGAGGGTGGGGGAGCCGATCAGCAGGGCGTCGCAGGAGTGGATGGCCTCCAGAAGCTGCTCGGAGGGTGCGAATTCGCAGTTGATGCTTTCCACCCGCACCCCGCTGCGCGCCACCCCCTGGGAGAGGGCGTCGGCGATGGCCGCGGTGTTGCCGTAGGCGCTCGCGTACAGCAGGGCCACCGACAGGCTGGCCCGCTCCTGGCTCTCCCCCCAGCGGCGGTAGTCGGCCAGCAGGCTGCGCCAGCTCTGGGCGATGGCCGGGCCGTGACCCGGCGCGATGGTGCGGATCGGCAGCTCGTCGAGCCGGTCGACGACCGTTTCCACCTGGCGGGCCATCGGCGCCATCAGGCAGTCGTAGTAGTAGCGGCGGTCCTCCTCGGTGCTGCTGCGGTTCGCCTCGGCGAACTCCTCGGTGCAGAGGTGGGCGGCGAAGAACTTGCCGCTCATCAGCAGCCCCGTGGTGGCCTCGAAGGCGATCAGGCCGCCCGGCCAGCGGGGGGTGGGGGTGGGCAGCAGGGTCAGGACATGGCCGTCGGCGAGGGTGCGGCTCGTCTCCTGCTTGACCACCTCGATCGTCGGCAGGGGCACCGGCTCGGCTGGGGCGGCGGCCTGGCCCCCCGGGCCGGGCCGCTGCTGTTCCCAGAGTTCGGCGAGCACCTGGGCCCCCGGGTTGGAGGCCACCAGCACCGTGGCCGGCCAGCCCGTCGCCAGCAGCTTCAGCAGGGCGACCCGGTTGGGGTTGACGTGGCCCACCACCACCTTGAGCGGGGCGTCGGCCGGCACCAGCAGGGCCAGCTGCTCCAGGAAGGGGGCGGCGAAGGAGGCCCCCGGCGGGTGCACCAGCACCGGGGCGCCGCCGGAGGCGCCCTGCCGGAAGAGGAAGCTGTTGGCGGTGGTGCCACGCTCGAGGCCGTACTCGACTTCGAAGCGCAGGCGCCTGGGGCTGAGGCCGCGCAGGCAGAGCAGGCCGGGTTCCACCGGCAGGGTGATGACGCGCCGATCGGACGCGGATGGGGACGTGGTCATCAGTAGTGGTTGCCCACCTTGCGGTGATGCACCGCCGTCGCGGCGGTGGTGTCGGCCACGTTGCCCTCTTCCACCACCGCGTAGATGATCCAGTGGTCCGGGCCCTCCATGCGCTGGGTCACCCGGCAGCCGAGGTAGGCCAGGGCATCCCCGAGCACGGGACCGCCGGCGGCCACGCCTTCGAGCACGTTCACGCCGGCGAAGCGGTCGGCCCCCGGCGGGAAGCGGCGCAGGAAGTGGCGCAGCAGGGGCTGGTGGTTGTCCTCCCGCAGGACGTTGAGCACGAAGCGGTCGTCCACCTGCATCAGGGCCTCGATGGCCCGGTCCTTGGCTACCGCCACCGTGAGCCCCGGCGGATCGAAGCTCGCCTGGCTCACCCAGCTGGCCACCATGGCGCCGCTGCGGCTGCCGGCTTCGTCGTCCTGGCGGGCCGTGACGATGTAGAGGCCGCCGCTGAGGCGCCCCAGGGCCTTGTCCAGGTCGCCGTCGATGGCCTTCATGGCGGCGATGGTCTTCTCCTTGGTGAGCAGCTGGCCCAGGTCGGTGCCGGCCTCCTCACAGCGCTGGTAGTCGGCGCCGCCGGGGACCTGGCGGATGCGCAGGGGCTCGAAGGCCCATTTCTGTCCCAGGTTGCGCAGCTGGCCGGCCAGGGTGTCAATCGGTTCGTCGTTGCCGCCGAAGGCGTCGTAGCAGCCCACCCATTGCTTGGGCTGGAGGGCGGCCAGCAGGGTGCCGATGGCCGTCTGCAGCTCGGCATCGGGGGCGGCGGGCCAGGTGGGAACCACCACGGCGCTGGCCTCACCGATCAGGGCGGCGAGCTCCTGGGGATCGGTGGCGCGCAGGTCGACGAGCTGCACCTGGCCAGAGGCCTTGCCCACCCCCCGGGCGATGGCCTGGCTGAGACGGTCGCAGAAGCCGTACTGGCTCAGGTAACAGACCGCCGCGTAGGCCTCGCCGGCGCTGCGCTGGCCGCTCCATTCGCGGTAGTCGCCCAGCCAGAGGGGCAGGTGTTCCCGCAGCAGAGGACCATGGCCCACGGCGACCGTGGTGATCTCCGGCAGCCCGTCCATGCGCTTGAGCGCCTGCAGCACGCTGCGGGCGTTGGGGGCCATCAGGCAGTCGTAGTAGAAGCGGAAGTCCGGGGCGATGGCGCCGGGGTCGACATCGAACAGGTCGTCGGAGCAGTAGTGGAGGCCGAAGGCATCGCAGGTGTAGAGGATGCCGGTGCCGTGGTCGAAGGAGAAGATCGTGTCGGGCCAGTGCAGGTTGGGGGCACTGAGGAAGCTGAAGCGATGGGCCACGCCGCTCCCGGGATGGACGCCCAGGTCGAGCTCGTCGCCGCTCTTCACTGCCCGGCTGCGGAACGGCCGGTGCACCTGGTCCTGGAGGAACTGGATCGCCACCTTGGAGCCGACGATCTCGATGTCCGGGTGGCGGTCGATCAGATCGCCGATCAGCCCGGAATGGTCCGGTTCGGTGTGGGAGACGATCAGATGATCGATCGCCGTGGGGTCGATCAGCCCCTCCAGCAGCGGGATCCAGGTGTCGCGGAACTTGGCGTGGCTGGTGTCCACCAGGGCCGTGCGCTCACCGCGCACCAGGAAGGCGTTGTAGGTGGTGCCGTTGCGCAGGCCGAACTCGATGTCGAAGCGGCTGCGGTCCCAGTCGAGGGAGCGGATCGCCGTGGTATCGGCCGCGATCGGCTCGCACTGCAGGCTGAGCCTGGTGGGCGCGGCCTCCGGCTCCGCCTGCAGGGTGGTCGGGGCGCTGGCGGTGCTGCTGCTCATGGGGTCAGACTCCTTCCGCAGACATGTGACTGTAGGCAGGGCAGAAGGCTTTTCGGTCTGTTAGACCACCCACGGGTGTCCCGGAGAACCCTGGAACAATGGTCAGGAACTTTCCGCGGTCGAGAGGATAAATGGCCACGGGAGACCTGGAACGGTTTCGGGAGGCCTTTCGTCGCCTGGAGAAGCGCCTGGAGGAAGCTTCCCGGTCCGACCGTTTCAAGCCGCCGACGGGTCTGGCCACGGCCCGCCTCCACTTCGAGTCCCGGCAGCCCTCCGAAGGGGTGTTTGCCGAAGTGCTGGACCTGAGCGCCGACGGCCTGAAGGTCGCCATCGAGGCCGGCCATCGGCCGACCGTGGGCCATCCCTGCAACGTGGTGGTGGGGGATGGTGAAGGAGAGACCTACGACTTGAGGGGCACGATCCGGTGGATCGAGGCCACCAGCTACATCTCGGTGATCGGTCTCTCCCTCGACTCCGCGGAGCGCCTCGCGGACTGAGGGCCTCGACTCCGCGGGGCCCCTCGAGTCCCTCGGGACTTAGTCGGCCACCTTCACGCTGACGGTGGTCAGGGACTGGGCCTTGGGTGCCGTCACCGTCAGCAGGCCATCGCGGTAGTGGGCTTCGAGGGCGTCCCGCTGGATGCCGCCGGGGAAGCGGAAGCTGCGGCTCCAGGTGCCGTAGCGGAACTCGCTCAGCAGCGGGGCCCGGCGGCGGGCTTCCGCGGCCGGGCTTTCGCCGTGGCCGCCCTCCGGGCTGGTGGCGGCGGTGGCGGCCGACGGCTGGCTGCGGCGCTCGGCACTGATGATCAGGGAGCGGTCCGTGGCCTTGACGTCGATGGAGGCGCGGTCGACGCCGGGCAGCTCCAGGGCGATGGTGTAGGTGTCCTCGGTTTCGTGGATCTCGGCGGCGGGAACACGCTCGGCCGTCTGCAGCTGTTGCTCCAGCCGGTCGAACAGATCGAAGGGGGAGGGATGAAGCGTGCGCATGGTTGGTGCTTCCGAAGGGAGCGACGGGGATGGTCGGGTGAGGAACCACCCGCCCGATCAATGTGCCCGCCTTGCCCGGGGACATCGAGGGGGAGAACCGACGGCCCAGGTTCGGTCCCCCGGACCGGGTTCGGCCCCTACGCCAACGGGGGCGGAGAACCGGAACGGGGCGGCTCCAGCCACCACCAGCGGCCGAAGGCGGCCGCCTGGCCGCAGGGCCGGCCGCCGCCGTCCCGCAGGGTCCACAGCCGGGCGTTCTCGATGCGGAAGCGGCGCCCGCCGCTGTCGATGCGGATGCCGCCGTAGCCCTCGAGCGCCTGGCAGCGGCGGGCCCGCTCCAGGGCCAGGGCGCGGCTCTGACGTTCGGCCGGCTCCGCCGTGAGCCGCGAGGGGAGGCCCACCATCGCGCCCCAGGGGCGGCGCCACAGCACCAGGGCGGCCCGGTTGGCGTAGATCAGCCGGGGATCGGCGCCGCCGTCATGGGCCAGGACGACGGTGGCGGCCACGAACAGTTCCTGGGCCGCCTGCAGCGGCGAGCGCTCGAACGCGACGCCGGCCAGCAGCGGCCGGCCGAACGCCAGCCGGTGGCCTTCGAGGAGCCGGCCGGCGGTGGCGATGGCGTCCTGGCCCAGCCAGGGGGGTGGTTCAGGGCTCGGCATCCGCCCCGGTGGCCATGGCCCGCAGCATCGCCTGCTGGGCCATGGCCGTTCCGTGGTCCTTGAGTCGCTCGAGGAAGAGCCGGTTGGCCTCCGGGAAGCGGGGTTCCTCCGCCAGGGGCAGGGGGCCGGCGCCATCGAGGCCCGATTCCCCCTCCATGGCCGGGGTGATCACCACCAGATCGGGGTCGAGCGGGGCGCCGTAGCGCCACCAGCGGGCCGGGTCGGCGATGGCGGGGTGGATCGGATGGGGGGCGTGCTCCAGGGGGGCCGCCACCCCCTCCCGGCGGCGCTTGGCCAGGTCGCCCAGCAGCTGGCTGCGGGTGCGGCCCCGCAGCTGGAACAGCACGAAGGGGTCCTCGCTGAAGCGGTCCCCCATCAGGTAGTAGACGGCGCTGATGTGCTTGCAGGGGTTGGCCTTGTCGGGGCAGCTGCACTCGCTGCGCACCTCCTGCAGCTTGAAGGGGAACAGGCGCTTGCCGCTGGCGGCGAAGGCCCGCTCGATGTCGGCGGGCATGATCCCCGCCAGCAGCTGGGCCGACCAGCGGGCCTTCTGGCTCAGGGCCTCCAGCACATAGCCCCAGTCCTCGTCGTTGAGCACGTCGAGCCAGAGCTTCACCTTGTAGGGATCCGGGTCGGTGCCCTGCACCCGGGCGTGGACCCGGCGCCCCTCGAAGCGGATCGAGACGACATTGCCCTCCCGGGCGTAGGTCCAGGCGCGCTCCAAGCGCTTCTTGAACCGGTAGGAGTGGATCAGCTCCATCCACTGCTCCACCCACCAGGGCTGCTGTCCCAGGCCCTGCTGGCCCAGCTGGGTGGTGATGGCGCCGGAGGCGCCGGGGAAGGAGCTGGTCATGCCGCCGGCCTCACGCCGCCCATCCTGACGCCTGCCGGACCCACTGACCTAGGTTGGCCCGACGCAGGGCGTGGAGTCCTTGAATCGCATCACGTTCGGCGCCGGCGACGGTTTTCACAGTCTTCTGAGGGCAAGGGTTCAGGACCACTTCGAGGCCACCGGGCAGGAACGGCGCGATTCGCTGGCCATGGTGCTCAAGTCGGCGGTCATCCTGGCCTGGTTCGCCCTCACCTACGGGCTGCTGGTCTTCCGGGCGGACAGCGGTCCGGTGGCGATCCTGCTGTCGGCCGTTCTGGGCCTGGCGATCGCCGCCATCGGCTTCAACATCCAGCACGACGGGGGCCACGGGGCCTACTCCCGCCACCGCTGGATCAACAGGGCCGCCGCCATGACCCTGGATCTGCTCGGCGGCAGTTCCCTGATCTGGGCCCACAAGCACAACGGGTTGCATCACACCTTCACCAACATCAGCGGCCACGACGACGACATCAACCTCGGCCTGATCGGCCGGCTCTCCCCCCACCAGCCCCACCGCTGGTGGCACCGCTGGCAGCACCTCTATCTCTGGCCCCTCTACGGAATGCTGCCCATCAAGTGGCAGTTCTTCGATGATTTCGCCGATCTGGCCGCCCGCGGCCGCGGTGACCATTCCCTGCCCCGCCTCGGCCCGGCCGACTGGCTGGTCTTCCTGGCCGGCAAGGCCATCTTCATCTCCCTGGCGTTCGCCATCCCCCTGCAGTTCCACCCCATCGGTGCGGTGATCGCCTGCTACGTGGTGACGGCGATGGTGCAGGGCCTCGTGCTGAGCGTGGTGTTCCAGCTGGCCCACTGCGTGGAGGAGGCCGATTTCCCCATGGCCGACCCCACCAGCCCGGCCATGGGTCCCTGGGCCGGCCATCAGCTGGCCACCACCGTGGACTTCAGCCGCTCCAACGGCCTGCTGAGCTGGCTGCTGGGGGGCCTCAACTTCCAGGTGGAGCACCACCTGTTCCCCCAGATCTGCCACGTCCACTACCCGCAGATCTCCGCCATCGTCGAGCAGACCTGCCGCGACTGCCAGGTGCCCTTCCGCACCCACCCCTCCTTCCTGGCCGGTGTGGCCTCCCACTACCGCTGGCTGCGCCGCATGGGCCAGCCCCCCGCACCGGCCGCCCTGCCCCTGCTGCTGCCCGTGATCGGCGAGACGGCGGAGTTCGCCCAGCCCGGCGATGTGACCCTCGCCCGCCGCTGACGCCAGACTCCGCCGATCTCCTTCAGCCCTCCTCGAGGGCCACCAGATCCCGCAGCTGGCCCACCTCCAGGCCACCGAGCCACTCCTCACCGCTGCCGACGATGTCGGCGGCCAGCCTCGATTTCTCCTCGATCATCCGATCGATCTTCTCTTCCACCGAGCCGCTGGTGATGAACTTGTGCACCAGCACGCGGTTGGTCTGGCCGATCCGGTAGGCCCGGTCGGTGGCCTGGTTCTCCACGGCGGGGTTCCACCAGCGGTCGATGTGGAACACGTGGCTGGCCCGGGTCAGGTTGAGCCCCACACCCCCGGCCTTGAGCGAGAGCAGGAACAGCTGGGGGCCGCGGGGATCCTCCTGGAAGCGGTCCACCATCGCCTGGCGGTCGGTCTTGCTGCTGCCGCCGTGCAGGAAGGGCACGTCCTGGCGCCAGCGCTGCTCGAGGTAGACCTTGAGCAGATGGCCCCATTCGGCGAACTGGGTGAACAGCAGGGCCCGGTCGCCCGCCTCGATCACCTCCTCGAGGATCTCCTCCAGCCGCAGCAGCTTGGCGCTGCGGCCGGCGAAGCCGTTGTCGACGGCGCTCTCCTTGAGGGCCAGGGCCGGATGGTTGCAGATCTGCTTGAGCCGGGTGAGCAGGGCCAGCACCTGGCCGTGGCGCTGGCCCAGGGGGGCGCGGGCGATGGCCTCGAGGCTCTCATCGACGGTCTTGCGGTAGAGCTTCGTCTGCTCCGCCGACAGGCCCACCCATTCGCGCAGCTCCACCTTCTCCGGCAGGTCGGAGATGATCGAGCGGTCGGTCTTGAGCCGCCGCAGGATGAACGGCCCCACCCTGGCCTTGAGATCCCGCAGGGAACTCATGTCGCCGTAGCGTTCGATCGGCAGCCGGTAGCGCTGGCGGAAGAAGCCCTCCTCCCCCAGCACCCGCGGGTTGAGGAAGTCCATCAGGGCCCAGAGCTCGCTCACCCGGTTCTCGACCGGGGTGCCGGTGAGGGCGATGCGGAAGCGGCCCTGCTTGCCGGGACGCGCCAGGTCGCGGGCCGCCTGGCTCTGCTTGGCCGCCGGGTTCTTGATCGCCTGGGCCTCGTCGATCACCACGCCCTGCCAGTCGATGGTCTCCAGCAGTTCGCTGTCGCGCTGCAGCAGCCCGTAGCTGGTGAGCACCAGATCCACCCCCTCCAGCGCCCTGGCCAGCTTCTCCGGGGTGGAGGGCCGACGGGGACCGTAGTGCTCCCGCACCTCCAGATCGGGCGTGAAGGCCGCCGCCTCCCGCTTCCAGTTGGTGAGCACCGAGGTGGGGGCCACCAGCAGGACGGGCCGCTTCAGCTCCTGCTCCACCTTGAGGTGCTGCAGGAAGGCCAGCAGCTGGACGGTCTTGCCCAGGCCCATGTCGTCCGCCAGGCAGGCCCCCTGGTCGAAGCGGTGCAGGAAGGCCAGCCAGCCCAGGCCCCGCTCCTGATAGGGCCGCAGCTGGCCGGCGAAGCCCTCGGGCGCCGGCAGGGGATCGGGGGCCTTCTGCTGGTGGTACTGCTCCAGGACGGCGTGCAGCCGGGGCTTGGCGGTGAACTGATGCACCGGCAGCCGCATCAGGGTGTCGCCGTCGCTCGCTGTGAGCCGCAGGGCATCGTCGAGGCTGAGGTTGGGTCCGGCGGCGCAGAAGCGCTCGGCGTTCCTGAGATCGCTGGGCCGCAGCTCGATCCAGGCCCCCTTGTGCTGCACCAGCGGACTGCGCTTGGCGGAGAGGCGCTGCAGGTCCTTGAGGGTGAGCGTCACCCCGCCGATCATCAGCTCCCACTTCCAATCCAGGCTTTCCCCCAGGGAGAAGCCGCGGGAACGTTCGGGCAGCTCGGCCTCGATGGAGAGGCCCAGCCGGCTGGCCAGTCCGCCGCTGAGGCTGGCCGGCAGCACCACCCCCACCCCCACGTCGCGCAGCTGGGTGGCGGCGGTGCGCACCAGCACGAAGGCCTCGGCCGGGGTGAGCTGCATCGTTTCCGGCGCCGCCGCATCCAGGCCCCGCCCGATCGGCTCGAACACCTGCAGGGCCCGGCCCATCCCCTCCAGCAGCAGCTGGCCCGGCTCGGCCACCTCCACTTCCCCCAGCTGGAGCCGGCCGTCGCCCGCATTCCAGACCGTGCGGGCCGGCACCCGCAGGCTGGGATCGGCCTCCGCCTGCAGGGAGAAGCGCAGCTCCCAGAGCTCCTCGCCTTCTTCGGGGGTGAACAGTTCCAGGCAGGCGCGGGCGGGGGCAACGCGTCCCGCCACCGCCTCGCGCCAGTGGTGGGTGGCCACCGCCAGCCGCTCCCGCTCCTCCTCGTCCAGCTCGAGCCGGCCGGGGCCGGGGCCGAGGGCCTTCTGCCAGGCCAGCAGCAGGGGATCGAGCCCGTCGGTGGGGGGGCGGAAGCCGGCGCGCAGCTGGCCGTCGAGCAGGGCCTCCAGCAGGCTGGCCACCCGCAGGCGGCCGCTGCCCGGTCGGCGGCAGGCGAGGCCCCCCTCCCCCGGGGCTCCGGGGGCCATGGCGCAGGTGGCCACCTGGGGCAGCCGGATGGCCAGTTCCTCCAGGCGGCGCCGGTCCCCCTCCCGGTTCAGCAGGGGCAGCCAGCGGGCCCGCTCCTCCTCCACCTGGGGCAGCCAGCGGCCGCGGGCGATCAGGCTCAGGGCCCAGCGCTCGAGATGGCTCCACCAGCGCAGATCGTCGGCCAGGCCGGGATCGTCGCCGGAGAGGGGCAGGCCGGCCAGCCATTCGCCCGCCCCCGCCGGATCGAGGGCCAGACCCTCCACCCGCCAGGGCCACCACTGCACTTCCTTCGGGATCGGTTCGCCCGCCTGCAGCGGCAGGCCGCTCCAGGCCGCCAGACCCTCACTGGCCGCCTTGCGGCGGCCCCGGGCCCCCTGGCTGCGGCTGGGCAGGGTGAGCTGGGCCTCCGCCGGCCGGAAGGCCTCCGACCAGAGGCCATGGTCATCCAGCCAGGCGCCCAGATCGTCGACGCTGAGGGAGAGGGGATGGTCGGGAACGGTCCGCAGCGGCGCCACCGGCGTCGCGACCCTCCAGGTGTCGGCCCAGAGCAGCAGCCGGCCCCCGGGCCCTTCCGGCGGAAACAGCCAGGTGGCATGGAGCAGGCTCATGGCCGCAGGGCCGGCAGGAGCCGCTGGGCCGCCTGCAGCAGCAGGGCGCTGCCGATCAGGGGCAGCCAGAGCGGCAGCCAGCCGCGCAGCAGCTCGAGGATCCCGCCGATCGCCCCACTGGCCAGGGGCTGGTGCAGCAGGGAATGGATCGCCGGGACCGGCAGGGCCAGGGGGGTGACCGCCACGGGCCCCCCGAGGCTGCGGATGCCGCAGACCGCCCCCACCAGGCCGGCGGCCAGATGGTCGTCATCCGGATCGACGCGCTGCAGGTGGAAGGCCAGCAGGCCGTAGAAGAAGCCGCAGCCCGCCGATCGCAGCCCGCTCTCCAGGCCGGCCGGCAGGCCGATCAGGGCGGCGGCGAGTCCGCCCAGCAGCGCCCACGACAGGGACTGCAGCCGCAGACGGGCACGGGAATCGTCGGACGCCTGGGTCAACGGCAAGGCCATGGCGATGGCCCGATCATGCCTGGCCACCGGCAGGCTTACATTATTCACAGGTGCTGCGCTATCCAGCAGGGCAACCAGCACAACCCCTTCCCCGCCTTCCCACCCAGCCCCTTCCGCCCGGCTCCCCCGGCAGGACCCGAAACGGGCGGCCCCACGCCTCGGCCCGCCATTGCCCTCACGGGGTTCCGGTGTTTCCCTGGCCCAGTCCGCGTTCCTGCTGCCGGGCAGGACACCGACCCCACCACGGTTGGCAACCTCTTGAGCGCCGCCCATCCGCCACCGCACGCCTCCGACGCCCACCAGGCCCGGCGCGCGCTGCCGGAGATGCTCCAGATCGCCACCGCCATCAGCGGAGCGCTCAACCTGCCGGCCCTGCTGCGGCAGATCCTCTCCAGCTCCAGGGATCTCACCTTGAGCGACGCCGGCAGCATCTACCTGGTGGAGGAGGAGAAGGGGGAGAAGCGGCTCTGGTTCACCGCCTTCCAGAACAGCTCCCTGGCCGCCGGCGACACCGGCATCGACGCCAGCCTGCTGGACGTGCGCTTCCCGATCACCCCCGAGCGGCTGGTGGGCTGGACGGCCCTGCATGGCGAGGTGCTCAACCTGAGCGACGTCTACGCGATTCCCGCCGACCGCCCGTACCGCTTCGATGCCGAACTGGATCGCCGCATGGGCTACCGGGCGGTTTCGATGCTGGTGGTGCCGCTGCGGACCATGGCCGGGGAGGTGGTGGGGGTGATGCAGCTGATCAATCGCAAGCGGGAGGCGGGCTCGGTGCTCACCCCCGAAACGGCCGCCGCGCTCGTGCGCCCCTACGACGCCGGCGACCAGCAGCTGATCGAGGCCCTGGCGGCCCTGGCGGCTGTCTGCGTCGAGCGCACCCAGGCGCTGGAGGGGCAGCAGCGGCAGATCGATTCGATGATCGCCCTGCTGGCGGGAGCGATCGATGCCCGCAGTTCCCATACCGGCCGCCACTGTTCCCGGGTGCCGGAGCTCGCCCTGTTGCTGGCGGAGGCGGCGGAGGCCACCGAGGAGGGGCCCCTGGCCGCCTTCCGCTTCCAGGGGGAAGCCGAACGCCGGGAGTTCCGCACGGCGGCCTGGCTGCACGACTGCGGCAAGATCGTCACCCCCGAGGCGGTGGTGGAGAAGGCCACCAAGCTGGACGCCCCCGTGAACCGGCTGCATGAGATCCGCACCCGCTTCGAGGTGCTGCTCCGGGACGGTCGCATCGCCCTGCTGGAGGGTCTGCTGGCGGGCGGCGACCCGGAGGCTCTTCAGCGGGACTACGCCCGGCTGGAGCAGGAGCTGCAGGCGGATTTCGCCTGCGTGGCCCGCTGCAACCTGGGCAGCGAGGGCACCGACCCGGAGGATCTCGCCCGGCTCCGGCGGCTGGCGGAACGCCCCTGGTGGCGCCACTTCGACGACAGGATCGGCCTGGGCTGGGAGGAGCAGGCCCGCTATGGCGGGCCGCCGCCGCCCCTGCCCGCCCGGGAGACCCTGCTCAGCGATGCCCCCCACCACCGCATCCCCCGGCCGGCCGAGGAGGTGCCGGAGGCCCGCTGGGGCTTCAACCTGGCGGTGCCGGAGCTGCTCTACAACCGCGGCGAGCTCTACAACCTCTCGGTGGCCAGGGGCACCCTCACCCCCGAGGAGATCTACAAGATCCGTGAGCACATGATCCACACGATCGTGATGCTGGAGAGCATGGCCTTTCCCCCCTCCCTGTCCCGCGTCGCGGAGATCGCGGGGGGGCACCACGAAACCCTCGACGGCCGCGGCTATCCCCGGGGGCTGGGGGCGGACCAGCTGTCGATCCCGGCCCGGATCCTGGCCATCGCCGACATCTTCGAGGCCCTGACCGCCGCCGATCGACCCTATAAGCAGGGGATGCCCCTGTCCCAGTCCCTGGCGATCCTGGCCGGTCTGCGGGATCGCGGCCGCATCGATGCGGACCTGTTCGATCTGTTCCTGCGATCCGGGGTGTACCTCACCTATGCGGAGCGCTTCATGGCCGCCGCCCAGATCGATGCGGTGGACCTCGACGCCCTGCTGGGGCCCCATGCCTGATCAGCCCCATCCCAACGTCATCCAGGAGCTGCTGGGCGAGCTGCACGCCTCCTTCGCGGCGCTCCGGGAGGGTCGGGTGGCCGACTACATCCCTGAGCTGGCCAAGGCCTGTCCCGACGACTTCGGCATCGTCATCGCCACCTCGGGCGGGCGCATCTACGAGATCGGCGACACCCGCAAGGAGTTCACGATCCAGTCGATCTCCAAGCCCTTCATCTATGCCCTGGCCCTGAAGATGCTCTCCTTCGACGTCATGGCCAGCAAGATCGACGTGGAGCCCTCCGGGGAAGCCTTCAACGCCATCAGCCTGGATCCGGACTCGGGCAAGCCGCGCAATCCGATGATCAACGCCGGCGCGATCGCTGCCTCCGCCCAGATCTGTGACGCCGATCCTGCCGGTGCCGTCCATCTTCTGCTGGAGTACTTCGCCGAGCTGGCCGGCCGGCCCCTGACGATCAACGAGGCCGTCTACCGCTCCGAAAAGGAGACGGGCCACCGCAACCGCGCCATCGGCCACCTGCTGCGCAACTTCAACATCATCGAATCGGATCCGGAGCCCGCCCTCGATCTCTATTTCCGCCAGTGCGCCATCTCCGTCACCTGCCGCGACCTGGCCGTGATGGCCGCCACCCTGGCCTGCCAGGGCCGTAATCCCTTCACCGGCGGCCAACCCCTCTCCCCCGACATCACCGGGCGGGTGCTGGCCCTGATGGGCACCTGCGGCATGTACGACTTCGCCGGCCAGTGGCTCCATGACGTCGGCATCCCGGCCAAGAGCGGCGTCGCCGGCGGGGTGCTGGCGGTGATCCCGGGACGGCTCGGCATCGCCACCTACTCACCGCCCCTCGACGGCTTCGGCAACAGCGTCCGGGGGGTGGCGGTCTGCCGCCAGCTCTCGGCGGGGGTGGGACTGAGCCTGTTCAACCAGTACTACCAGGCCGATGCCACCATCCGGCGGTCGTATCAGGGCTCCCAGCGGAAATCGCGCCGCTGGCGCAGCGAGCGGGAGCTGGCGGTGCTGGCGCCCCATCGGGATGAGGTGCGCATCATCCACGCCCAGGGGGTGCTCGACTTCGGCGGCATCGAGCAGCTGGCCGCCGAGCTGGTGCTGCTCAGCGGCGCCGTGCGCATCCTGATCCTCGATCTGGCCCACGTGACCGAGTGCCCGATGGAGTCCTCGGGGCTGCTGGACCGCCAGCTCTGCGCCCTGGAGGATCAGGGGGTGGAGATCCTCCTGTCACGGGCCGGCCGGCTGCCCCTGGTGTCCAGGGCCGACTGGAGCATCACCGATCGGATCGATGCCTACGAGCACCTGGATTCGGCCCTCGAGGCCGCCGAGGAACTGCTGCTGAGCTGGTACGCCCCCGCGGCCGAGCCGGGTGCCTCCGAGGCGCCCGACGCCCTGGGCGACCAGGGGGTTCTGGCCCCCCTGAGCGAGGCGCAGCGGCGGATCCTGGTGGATCGCATGAGCAGGCGGTCCTTCGCCGCCGGGGATGTCGTCATCCGCCGGGGGGATCCCGGCGACGAGCTGTTCCTGGTGCGCTCCGGCACCTTCGACATCGCCCTCGACATCAGGTCCGGCGACGGTCTCAGCCATTCCACCCGACTGGCCACCTTCGGCCCGGGGCTCTGTTTCGGCGAGATCGGCTTCGTGGCCCAGACGCCCCGCACCGCCGACATCATCGCCACCCGCCCCGGCGAATGCTGGGTGCTGCACCGCAACGCCTTCGATGACCTCAGCGCCAGCCATCCCGACGTGGTGATCGCCCTGCTCAAGGCGCTCACCTGCGACATCGGCGCCAAGCTCAGCCAGACGAGCGTCCAGCTGACGCTGATGGAGCACTACTGAGCCGGCGGAGCGACCCCGGGCCCCCGCGCTGGGCGATCATGCCTGTCCCAGGACCTCTCCCTGCGTTGTCGTGATGGCTGCCGATTCCACCCGCCCCAGGCCCCGCAGCGGAGCCGAGATCCGGGAGGCCTTCCTGGCGTTCTACGAGCAGCGGGGGCACCGGCGGATGGCCAGCGCCTCCCTGGTGCCCGACGACCCGACAGTGCTGCTCACCATCGCCGGCATGCTGCCCTTCAAGCCGGTGTTCCTCGGCCAGGCCCCGCCGCCGGCGCCCCGGGCCACCAGCAGCCAGAAGTGCATCCGCACCAATGACATCGAGAACGTGGGCCGCACCGCCCGGCACCACACCTTCTTCGAGATGCTGGGCAACTTCTCCTTCGGCGACTACTTCAAGGAGGAGGCGATCGCCTGGGCCTGGGAACTGACCACCGAAGTCTTCGGCCTCGATCCGGCCCACCTGGTGGTGAGCGTCTTCCAGGAGGACGACGAGGCCGCCGCCATCTGGCGTGATGCCGTGGGGGTGGATCCGAAGCGGATCATCCGCATGGACGAGGCCGACAACTTCTGGGCCTCCGGCCCCACCGGCCCCTGCGGCCCCTGCTCGGAGATCTACTACGACTTCCACCCGGAACGGGGCGACGACGGCATCGACCTGGAGGACGACAGCCGCTTCATCGAGTTCTACAACCTGGTGTTCATGCAGTACAACCGCGACGCGGCCGGGGCCCTCACGCCCCTGGCGCGCCGCAGCATCGACACCGGCATGGGGCTGGAGCGCATGGCCCAGATCCTGCAGCGGGTGCCGAACAACTACGAGACCGACCTGATCTATCCGCTGGTGGAAGCCGCCGCCGTGCTGGCGGGGGTCGACTACCGCGCCCTCGACGGCCGCGCCCAGACCTCCCTCAAGGTGATCGGCGACCACAGCCGGGCCATCACCCAGCTGATCGCCGATGGGGTCACCGCCTCCAACCTGGGCCGGGGCTACGTGCTGCGCCGCCTGCTGCGCCGGGTGGTGCGCCACGGCCGGCTGCTGGGCATCGACCGTCCCTTCCTGGCGGTCATGGGGGAGGCGGCGATCGGCCTGATGGCCCCGGCCCATCCCCAGCTGAGCGAGCGCCGCGAGGTGATCCTGGCGGAGCTGGTGCGGGAGGAGGCCCGTTTCCTGGACACCCTGGAGCGGGGCGAGAAACTCCTGGCCGAGGTGCTCGCCGCCCGGCCGGAGCGCATCAGCGGCGATGCGGCCTTCGAGCTCTACGACACCTACGGCTTCCCGCTGGAGCTCACCGCGGAGATCGCCGAGGAACAAGGCCTGACGGTGGATCTGGACGGTTTCGAGGCGGCCATGGAGCGCCAGCGGCAGCGGGCCAAGGCGGCGGCCGTGAGCATCGACCTCACCCTGCAGGGGGCGATCGAGCAGGTGGCCGGCGCCCTCGAGCCCACCGACTTCCGGGGCTACGAGGCCCTCGACCAGCCGGCCTGCGTGCTGGCCCTGGTGGTGAACGGCGCTCCGGCCACCGCCGCCGCCGCCGGCGATGCGGTGCAGATCGTGCTCGACAGCACCCCCTTCTACGGGGAATCGGGTGGCCAGGTGGGTGACCGGGGCGTCCTGCTGGCCGGAGAGGGGGCCGCCGGGGTCGGGGGAGGCCTGATCGTGGCCATCGAGGCGGTGAGCCGCAACCGCAGCGTCTTCGTCCACAGCGGCCGGATCGAGCGCGGCCGTCTGGCGGTGGGCGATGTGGTGCAGGCCCGGGTGGATCGCAGCTGCCGCCGCCGCGCCCAGGCCCACCACACCGCCACCCACCTGCTGCAGGCTGCCCTGAAGCAGGTGGTGGATGACGGCATCTCCCAGGCGGGCTCCCTGGTGGACTTCGACCGGCTGCGCTTCGACTTCCACTGCCCCCGGGCCCTGACCCCGGATGAGCTGGAGCAGATCGAGGACCTGGTCAACGGCTGGATCGCCGAGGCCCACTCCCTGGAGGTGGCGGAGATGGCCCTGGAACGGGCCCGCGCCGCCGGGGCCGTGGCCATGTTCGGAGAGAAGTACGGCGAGGTCGTGCGGGTGGTGGACGTGCCCGGGGTCTCCATGGAGCTCTGCGGCGGCACCCACGTGGCCAACACCGCCGAGATCGGCCTGTTCCGGATCGTCGCCGAGACGGGGGTGGCGGCGGGCATCCGCCGCATCGAGGCCGTGGCCGGCCCCGCCCTGCTCCCCTACCTGCGGGAGCGCGACCGGGTGGTGCGCGAGCTGGCCGCCCGCTTCAAGGCCCAGCCCGGCGAGATCCTCGAGCGGGTGGCCCTGCAGGCCGAGGAGCTGCGGGCCAGCCTCAAGGAGCTGGCGGCGGCGCGGGGGGCCCTGGCGGCGGCCAAGGCCAGTGCCCTGGCGGAACGGGCCGAGGCGATCGGCCCCCACCGGCTGCTGGTGCAGCGCCTCGATGGCGTCGATGGCGCCGGACTCCAGGAGGCGGCCCAGCGCCTGCAGCAGCAGCTCGGCGAGGGGGCGGCGGTGGTGCTCGGCGGCCTGCCGGATCCGGCCGACCTGGGCAAGGTGATCCTGGTGGCGGCCTTCGGCGGCGCGGTGGTGGCCGCCGGGGTCAAGGCGGGAGCCTTCATCGGTGGCATCGCCAAGCTTTGCGGCGGCGGCGGCGGCGGCCGGCCCCAGCTGGCCCAGGCGGGCGGCCGGGACGGCGCCGCCCTGGAGGGGGCCCTGGCGGAGGCCCGCCGGCAGCTGGCGGCCCAGCTGGGCGGCGCCTGAGGTTCAGAAGCGGTAGTTGACCCGGGTGTAGAGACCCTGGCCCAGCAGCCAGTCGTTCCAGGGGCCCAGGTTGTCGGTGGTGGAGAAGGGCACGGCCCAGCCCAGCTCCAGCGACCAGTGGTTGCTGGCCAGCCAGCGCACCAGCAGCCCGCCGGAGCCCACCGTGTCGCCGAAGGAGCCACCGCTGAAGCTGGTGCGGACGCCGCCGGCACCGATGAAGGGGACGAGCTGGAGGGCGCTGGTCCTGCTGTCCCAGAAGGTCCAGACCGCCTCGGTGCTGGCCAGCCAGCCGCTGTCGCCGCTGATGAGCTGGCCGGGCAGCCCGCGCAGGCCCACATCGGAGCCGAGGGTGAACTGCATCGAGGAGGTCAGCGGAGCGAAGGCCAGCTGGGCGGCGGTCCGCAGGTTGATCTGCCAGCGGGGGGAGACCGTCCAGGAGGCGGAGAGGATGCCGCCGATGGCGGTGGCCCGGCCCGCCACGATGCCCGCTTCGGCCAGTTCCTGGCGCTGGACAGCCGGGGTCGCCGCGGCGATGCCCTGCAGCAGGTAGGCGCTGCCGCTCCAGCTGCTGTGGCGGCCGGCGCCGCTGCCGTTGACGCCGAGCCGCAGGTAGCCGCCGGCGGGGGCGCGGATGCTGGCGGGCACCGAGGCCGGCAGGGCGCTGCCCTGTTCGTAGATGTTGCTGCGGCTGTTGCTGTAGCCGGCGAAGAGGCTCCAGCGCTGGCTGAGGGATTCGCGGAACACCCACTCGAACTGGGCCAGGGCCTGGTACTGGCTGGTGGAGAACCCGTCGGCCGGGGCGGGCAGTTCCACCAGGTTGCGGCGGCTGAAGCCGAGGCCGCCGGTGAGGCTGACGCTGTCGCTGAGGGGGTAGGTGTAGCTGAGGGAGGCGATGGCGGCGCCCAGCTCCGGGGCGTCGGTGGCATTGAGCTCGCTGTAGATCAGCAGGGTGTCTCCGCGCTGCAGCAGGCTCGGTTTCAGCAGCGTGGCCACGGCGCGGAACTCCCCCGAGCCGCTGTTGCCGTCGTTGCGCAGGGCCAGATCCCCCTGCCAGGGCTCCCTGGACGGCTCCACGGCCACACGGAACACCCCTTCGGAGGGATCGCTGCCCAGCCGCGCCAGGGTGCCCCGCACACTGCCGATGCCCGGCTGGCTCTTGAGCAGCTGCAGCTGCAGCTCCACCGTGGACAGCCGCAGGATCTGGCCCCGCAGGGGCCGCAGCAGCCGGCCGACGCGGCGGTTCAGCCAGGGGTCACTGCCCGTGACCTGGATGCCGACCACCCGGCCTTCCACCACATCGAGATAGCCGGGTGCCGGGTCGCTCACCACATAGACCCGGCTGCTGACGTACCCGTCGAAGACGAGCCGGGTGCTCAGGGCCACGGCGCAGGCCTTGAGCCGTTCGGTGGCATCGGCGATGCGCCGGCATTCGGCCAGGATCGTGCCCACCTGATCGGGGCTGTAGAGCGTCAGCCCGCGGATCTCCGGCAGCGGGGTCTGGACCTGGGGGCTGGGGGGCTGGGGGCCTGATTCCGGGGCGGCGGGGCCGGCCGGCGGCGCTCCGCCGCCGTCGGGCTGGGGGGTGGGGGCCTCCAGGGGGCGGACGTCGATCGGAGGGGCCGGCTGAGGTTCGGCGGGAGCCGGACGTTCGAACGGGCGGGGGGCGGCCGGAAGGCGGATCGGACCATCCTGGAGGGGGGGTGCCACCAACTGGGCGAGAAGGAGGAGCATTCAGGGTGGGCCGAGTTCCCGCTCAGAAAGACAGACTGGTAGCTTGCTGAAGAGCCGATGAGATCAGGCGGAGTGTCGCCTGATGTGTGCGGATACGCGAATGATCACCCCGTCAGTGACGCGACCCATGGGCCCGCCAGTGATGCAACCCTCAGTGCCTCGGGAAGCTACCTGTTGCGGCAGGGAGCGGGGCCCATCTTGAGTAACCATTGCTACTTTTTATCCGGCAAGTTGGGCTGGATTCGCTTCCTTTGTCCGGTTGGGCTGACGCATCGGCGCCCACGCTTCGCGCCGCTGGGGTTCACCGTGGTGCTGGGGCTGGTGGTCTCCCCCGCCGCCGCCGGTGAGATCACCGCCACCGGCGGCAGTCTCGGCCTCGGCACGGTGGTCAATGGCCAGCTGGGCGGCAGTTGCTTCGGCGGTGCCTGTGCGATCCGGGGGGGCACGTCCGCCGGGGCCAATCTCTTTCACCGCTTCTCCGCATTCGACACCCGCGGGGCGATCACGGGGGTCACCCTCGATGTGGGCGGGCATCGCAACGTGATGGTGGGGGTCACCCACCCCCTGGGCAGCTTCATCGACAAGGCCGTCACCCTGAGCGAACGGGCCAACCTGGTCTGGCTCTCGCCGGGGGGAATCCGGCTCAGCGGCGCCGGCACATTCGGCAATGTCCAGCAGCTCAACCTGACGACCGCCACCAGCCTGCGGGTGGGAGAGGGGCGCTTCGACGTGCTCGGCACCACGGCCGCCGCGGCCGCCGCCCTGGCGGGCGCCCCGGCCCTGGGTGCGGCCGGCCTGGGCACCGATGCCGCCACCCTGGCCCGGCTGGGCCTCACCGCCCAGGGGGATCTGGCCCTCGACGGCGGCCTGCTCACCGTCGATGGAGGCCTGCTGCTTGATGCCCAGGGCGGCCATGTGCTGCTGGGGGGAGCCCGGCTGCAGGCGCCCGGGGGGACCGTGGTCCTGCAGGGTCAGGAGGTGACGCTCCAGGACAGCACCGTGGAGGTGTCCGGTCCGGCCGGCGGCAGCATCCGGGTCTCCGGTGACCGGGTCTCCATGGCCGGCTCCAGCCTGCGGGCGGATGCCACCGGGGCCGGCCGGGGCGGCAGCATCGAGGTCCTGGGCAGGGAACGGGCCGCTATCCAAGGGGTCATCAGCGCCCGGGGCGGTCCCCAGGGTGGTGATGGCGGCTTCGTCGAAACCTCGGCCAGCCGCCTGGCGCTCTCCGCCGCACCGGATCTGTCGGCGGCGCTGGGGCGGGGCGGCACCTGGCTGATCGACCCCCGTGACATCGCCATCGTTCCGAGCGGATCGGGCGGCGGCTCTCCCCCCGGCGGTTCCGGTGGGGGGCTGCCGGGCTCCGCGTCACTGATCGATGTGGGGCTGATCAACACCGCCCTCAACGGCGGCCAGACGGTGATCGTGGACACCACCGATCCCGCCGGGACCCAGTCGGGCACCATCTCCCTGCTGGCCTCGGTCGAGAAGACGTTCGGCCCGGATGCCGCCCTCGAGCTGCGGGCCGACGGGGGCCTTGTGATCAACGCTCCCGGCGTGGATCCCGCGGCCTTCTCCAACACCTCCACGGTGGGCCGGCTGGATGTGGATCTCTGGTACCAGAAGTCCGCCGACCCCTCCACGCCGGTGGGATCGATCAGCTGGCAGAAGGGCGCGGTGGACATCAACACCGGCACCCTGCGGATCCTCCAGGGGGCTTCGCGGATCGACGGCAACATCGAACTCACCGGCCCCACCGAACCCTTCAAGCTTCTGTCCGGCACCCTGCGGACCGGAGAGTTCAGCTGGAGCCCCTCGAGTTTCGGGGCCATTCAACTGTCGACCTTCAATTCTGGCCGGCCGGCCACTCTGGATGTCTCCAGGCGTTACGTCCAGGGACCCGGCCGCACGGTCACCGCCTTCTCGCGATCGTCGCTGCGGATCGGCCCTTCGGCCCAAAGCAGCCTCATCGACCGTGCCACCTACACGGATCCGACGCCCATCAAGACCACCCGGATCAATGTCGCCACGGGGGCGACGCTGGCGCTCAACCAGGCCACGATCTCCGGTCCCAACCTGGCCGTGGACAGCGGGGCCCAGCTGCAGCTGTCGGGAACCACCCGGCTGGCGACCCTCGACAACGCCGGATCGATCGTGATCGGTCCTTCGGCGACGCTGGACCTGCAGCGCGCCGTCGTCTCGCCCGGTTCCTCGATCGTGCTGCAGGGCAACGGCGCGGCGCGGCTGCGCATCGACGACAACACCTTCCGCAACGAAGGAACGATCCAGGGGTCCGGCCTGATCCAGGTGGACAACGCCCTGGGAGCGTTCATCAATGGGGGCTCCCCGCTGCCAGGGACGCCGGTGGCCACGCTCGATCCCGTCGGACCCCTCCGGATCCGTGCCGCCAGCTTCACTCTCGAGCCCAGAAGCGAGCTGCTGTTCGATCTCTCCTCGGCTGACCAGCTCTCCGTCTTCGGCGACACCCTCCTCGGCGGAGGACTGGAGGTGGTGTCACCGCCGGTCGTGGGGGTCATCACCCCCTTCGAGCTGATCAGGGCCCGCAGCATCACCGGAGCCTTCGAGCCCGCCAGGGTGTCCCTGGCCCCTGGGTTCACGCTGCAAGGCATCGTCACGACCGGCGATCCCCAGCTGCCCTTCAGCTTCGGCGGCGATCTGGCGGCGACTCCGGCGCCTCCCCCGGCGCCGCCCGACCCGCCCGTCACCCCCATCCCACCCGTCAGCCCCATCCCGCCCGTCACGCCGGCGCCGCCCCAGACGGTCACAGTCCCGGTCCGGGGAGCAACGGCTCCGGTGGCCTCCTCAGCGTTCTCCCCGTCGAGCCCGTCGTTCCTCCTGCCCGATCTCGGCTACCGCATCTTTCCGTCCACCCAGACCACCCCCTTCGGCTCCACCCTCACCAGCAGCCGGCGCGGGGTGGGCTCCGATGCCCTGGCGGTGAACCTTTCGGAGGCCGATTTCAGTCTCACTGGCGGGTCGCTGCCGGTGCCCGGTCCCCTCAGCGTCACCACCACCAGCCTGTCCCCGGCCCTCGTGGCCGCGGCGATCACCGACGGCGATCAGCAGCGCACCGAGGACGTGCGCCGCACCCTGGGGGATGTGGGAACGGCGGGGGAGTCCGGCGGAACCCTGCGCCTCGAGGAACTGCAGCAGCTGCTCAGCAAGGCCTCCCGGAAGGGGGACCGGGAGGACGAGCGCTTCAATCCGGCGGTGCTGATGGTGTCCTTCACCGAACAGAAGCCCGTGGCGGGCCAGGAGCCGAAGCCTGGGGCGGACCAGGGGCCCGGGGCCGCCGGCGCCACCGGGCCGAAGCCGGCCAATTCGTTCCTCGATCTGATCCTGCTCAGCCGCCGGGGGGAGCCCGTCGGCAAGCGCGTCGAGCTCTCCAGGGAGCGCTTCGGCGACCAGCTACGGGCGCTGTACCGGCAGCTGGCCCGTCTCGAGCCCCTGCAGGTGGACAATCCCCAGTCCCCGTCCCGGCAGATCCACCGGGCCCTGATCGAGCCCATCGCCGCGGAACTCCGGGCCAAGGGCATCACCACCCTGGTGATCGTTGCCGACCGGGGCCTCCAGGGTCTCCCCTTCGCGGCCCTCCACGACGGCATCAGTTACTTCGGTGATCGCTACGGCTTCTCGATCACCCCGTCCCTCAACCTCACCTCCTTCGGCCCTCCGCGCCAGACCCGGGGGCGGGTGCTGGCGGCGGGCGCCTCGGAGTTCGAGGGGCTCAGCCCCCTGCCCCTGGTGCCGGAGGAACTGGCCGGGATCCCGGAGGGGGTCGGGGTCGACCGCTTCCTGAACCGGAGCTTTTCCCCGGAGGTGCTGCTGAGCAAGGCGGCCGACCCGCGTTACGAGCGCCTGCACGTCGCCACCCATGCCGAATTCATGCCCGGTGGCCCCTCCCAGGCCCGCATCTACACCGGCACCGGCTCGGTGAGCCTGCAGGAGTTCGCCCGCCTGCGCCAGCAGCGCAGCGGCAGCCCGCTGGAACTGTTCGTGCTCAGCGCCTGTCGCACGGCCCTGGGTGACAGCGACAGCGAGCTCGGATTCGCCGGCCTGGCGCTGCAGGCGGGATCCCGCAGTGCCATCGGCACGCTCTGGTACGTGGATGATGTCGCCACCTCCGCCTATTTCCTGCAGCTTTATCGCTTCCTCGACCAGGGAATGCAGAAAGCCGAAGCCCTGCGGGCCACCCGCCAGGCCATGTCCACTGGCAAGGTGCGTCTGGAAGGCGATAAGGTCATCGGGTCCGATGGCCATCCCCTTCTCACGGAGCTGAGCCCATCCCAGCGGCGTCGAATTGCGGCGGGTGTGACCCATCCCTACTTCTGGGCCGGGGTTCAGTTGATCGGCACTCCCTGGTGAGGCCTCCCCTGACGAGCTTCTCCGGTCATCCCGGTTCTTCACTCTGTGCCTGATCTGTCAGCTGTCTTCAACGTCTTTCTGATGCTGGCGATGGCCCATTTCGTCGGGGATTTCGGGCTCCAGAGCGATCGCATGGCCCGGGAGAAATGCCCCGGTTGCGATGTGACTCTCGGCTGGGGTTGGTGGCTCACCTCCCATGCCGCCATCCATGGATGTCTGGTGGGAGCGATCACCCAGTCCCCCCTTTTGGGTGTGGCAGAATGGGTGGTGCATCTGTTGATTGACTTCGGCAAATGCCGACGTCTCTGGAGTCTGGCGTTTGATCAGGCGCTTCACATCATCACCAAGCTCCTCTGGGCCTGGCTGGCCATCCGTCAGGCATCGCCGGGCTTTTGGTTGTCATGAGTTGCCAGGCGCTCTTCTGAATCCTTGCCATCAGCCGTGGCCATGAAGACAGTGTTCTCTCAGCAATCGACCACCCGGCGCTGGGCCGCCGTCACGGCCCTGGCGGCAGCGCTCCTCGCCCTGGCCCCGCTGGCGGCGCTGGAACCGCCGCCAGCGCAGGCCCAGAGCGATCTGCGCAAGAGCTTCCCGGGGCGCCGGGTCGGCGGAGGCACCCGCGGTGACTGCTCCAGCCGTCTGCTGGCCCACCTGGTGCCGGCCAGCAGCGTCTTCGCCCCCGGCAAGGAGCGCTACCTCGGCCTGCTGGAAGGTCCCAGCGCCTCCCCCAGCCCCCTGGAGATCACCTTCCGCCCCCTGAGCGGCCGCGGCACCGCCGATGCGGCGATGGCCTCCGGCCAGCGCCGGGTGCTGCCGGCCTCCGCCCCGGGCATCACCCTGATCACCATGCCGTCTGTGAAGGTGCCGACGATCTGGGAGTCCAGCTACCTCTGCCCCGGGGCCGCGGCGACCCCCACCCCCGCCGACCCCCTCAACTTCGTCGCCGCCGACTCACCGCCGGCCCTCAGCCTGCTGGTGGCCGATGCCTCAAAGGAGGATGGGGCCGTCCAGGCGTCCCTGGTGAAGCTGCACCGCTCCTGCGGCGCCAGCGTGCCCCGGGAGGAGGTCGGCACCGCCTTCGGCCTGTCCGACCTGATCACGGCCCAGTGGCCCGAGCGGATTCCAGTGCGCTGTCCCGCCTGAGGCCACCCCGCAGCTCCCAGATGCGCAGGGGCTCGGTGCGCCCCTTGACGCTGATCGCCCCCCAGTCGAGCCAATCCAGCGGCAGGCCCTTGGGCAGCAGTTCCTCGGTGGTGGACGACACCAGCACGCGGCAGAGATTGGTCTGACGCTCCTTGTCGAGGCTCTCCAGCCGGGCGGCGCAGTTCACCGCATCGCCGATCACGGCGTACTCCAGCCGTTCGCTGCTGCCCATCGATCCGGCCAGGACCGGGCCGGAATGGACGCCGATGCGCAGCCCCATCGCCGGCGATCCCTCCTTCTGGAGCTCCTCGTTGAGGCTGGCCACGGCCCGCTGGATGGCCAGGGCCGCATCGATGGCCGCTTTCGCATCCGCCTCCTCGCCGCTGCTCAGGGGGGCCCCGAAGACCGCCAGCAGACCATCACCGGTGAACTTGTTGACCATGCCGCCCCGGCGCGTGATGGCCGGGACGAACAGGGCCATGCCCCGGTTCAGCCAGGCGAGCAGCTCTCCGGGACTGAGCCGTTCCGAGACGCTGGTGAACGAGCAGGTGTCCAGCATCAGCACCGTGACCGGCAGCTGGCGCCCCTCGAAGCGGCCGTCGCTGAGCAGGCCATCGCGCTGGTTCCAGAGCTGGCGCGCCACGGCTGGGGAGGTGGTCTGGCCGAGCAGCCGCTCGATCTGCTGGCGCTGCTTCTGGCTGGAGGCGCCCCGGCGCACCCAGGCCGCGCCGGCCATGGCGATCAGCCCGGTGAGGGGCAGGCTCAGCCCGATCCAGACGTAGTGATAGAGCAGCAGCACGGCGCCACCCACCATCACCACCGCCACCAGCCCCACCACGATCACGCTGCGGCGCAGCAGCACGAAGGCCTCCCCCAGCACGATCCCCAGCACCACCGCCACCACTTCGGCGAGCCGCTCCACCCAGCCGGGCAGCGTCCGCAGCCGCCGCGGATCGCCGGCCACGTAGCGATCCATCAGGCCGGCCAGCCGGTGGGCGTGGATCTCCACCCCCGGCACCAGCAGCTGTTTCGCCCCGAGGGCGGAACGGGTGTGGGGCACCGGGAACAGGTCCCGCAGGCTCGGCGCCGTGCTGCCGATCAGCACGATGTGGCCGCGGATCTGGTCGGCGGGGATCGGCCGGCGGCCCAGCACATCCTGGAGGTTCCAGAGGTGGAAGCTGCCGATCCTGTGGAAGGACAGCATCTGCTGGAAGCCGGCGGCATCGAGCTGGTCGTATCCCCCCGAGGCCGGCTCCAGCCACGGGCCCGGTTCCCGCCCCGCGTTCAGCCGCTGCCGCAGGCTGCGCTGGCCCCTGCCCAGCTCCAGCAGGCGCAGGGGCAGGGAGACGGTGGCCTCGTCCTGCCCGGCCACATGCACCAGATCGCGGCGGATCACCCCGTCGGCGTCGAGCACCAGATCGTTGAACCCCTGCCGGTCGGGCGGCGTGCCCGGCACCGGGCCGATGGCTTCGGCCACGTTGAAGATCGAGACGAGGCGGGGGTTGGTGCGGAACCGTTCCCGCAGGCAGGCCTGGCCGGGGCCCACCCCCTGGTCGCGGTAGATGTCGAGGCCGATCGCCACCGCCCCACCGGCGCTCAGGCGGTCGATCGCCTCGCACAGCACCCGGTCGTCGATGGGAAAGCCGTAGGTGGCCAGGTCCGATTCGTCGATGCCGATGATCGTGATCGGCTTGTCCGTGCCCGGCGGCGCCGGACGCAGGCTGGTGATCAGGTCGTAGAGCAGCAGGTTGAGGGTTTCATTGACGGGGCTGCGCTGCAGGGCCAGCAGCAGCAGCCCGGCGGCGGCGTAGGGGACGAGGGAGCGCAGGCCGTCCGCGAGGTGGAGCGCCCGCAGCCGTGCCGACCAGGACGACGCCTTGGGGCCGGGCGGGGTACCGCTGTCCATCAGCTGCCCTTGAAGGCGAAGAAGAGCCGCTTCATGGTGTCCAGCAGGGCGTTGGAGCGTTCCGAGTGCTGCTCGCGGTCGAGGTTCCGCAGCTCCGCCTGGCGCTCCTGGACCATGGCGGCGAAGCGCTCCAGCAGGTCCGGATTCTCGTCCAGCAGACCCTTGATGCTGTCCCGGTCCACCTCCAGCAGCAGGCACTCCTCGGTGGCCCGCACCGTGGCGCTGCGGGGGGCGTCGAGGAACAGGGTCATCTCGCCGAACACCTCGCCCGGCCCCAGCTGGCGCACGGCCACGGTGTGGCCAGGCTCCAGCTCCTTGAGGATCTCCACGGTTCCCCGCAGCACGTGGAACATGGAGCGCCCTTCGGCCCCCTCCTGCACCACCGCCTCGCCGGGGCCGTAGGCCACCAGGTGGCTGCCCTCCACCAGGGTCTCCAGCTGCTCGGCGCTCAGGTCGGTGAAGAGCCCCACGCTGGCCAGGGTCTGGCAGCACAGCTGGGGGGAGGGCCGGGCCGGGAGCTGGGGCCGGTCCCGGGAGCGGCGCGGCTGCAGCTCCCGCACCGGGAAGGGGATGCTCTGGCCCTCCCGGGCCAGGGCGTACCAGATCTGCTCGAGCAGGTCGCTGCGCAGGTCGCCGATGGCGCCGTCCCCCATCTCCCGCTGCCACACCTGCAGCTCGTAGGCGATGGCGCTGTCCTGGAACTCCTTGACGCGGATGCGGGGGGCGGGCTCCCGCAGCACCCGGGGATGCTGCAGCACCACCTTCTCCAGCAGGGCCCTGGCCTGGGCGGGCGGCAGGTCGTAATCGAGGCCGACCGTGAAGCGGTTGCTGACGGCCCCGGAGCGGCCCAGGTTGCGCAGTACCCGCTCGGTGACGAGGCTGTTGGGCACGACCACCAGCTGGCCGTCCATGTTGCGGAGCATGGTGTCCCGCCAGTTCACCTGCACCACCACCCCGCGCACGCCCTCATCCAGCTCGAGGAAGTCGCCTTCGGTGAACTCGTCCCCCAGCTGCAGCTCCAGGCCCGCGAACAGGTCCTTGAGGGACTCCTGGGCGGCCAGGCCGATCACGGCGGTGAGCACGGCGGAGGTGGTCACCAGGCCCACCAGATCCAGCCGCGCCGACTGGCGCACCAGCACCACCGTGGCCAGGGCGCCGCCGCCGGCGGTGAGCAGCTGCAGCAGCAACTGCGGCGGCGGCCGCCACAGCCCCAGATGGGCGGGCACCTGCAGGACCGCCCACAGGGCCACCAGGATGGCGGCATAGGTGAGCAGCAGGTCATCGGTGAGCAGCACCCAGACCCGGTAGGCCGGCGGCAGCCCCTGCAGCGGCAGCGAACTCAGCAGGGCCCAGGCGCCGATGGCCAGCAGCGGCAGCCGCAGCGGCACCGCCGGCAGGGCCCTGTGGCGGCAGAGACGGGCCAGCACCAGCAGCCCGGCCGTGGCGGCCAGGGCGCCGATCCAGATCTGCAGCAGGGCCAAGGCGCGCGCTTCGATCGCCCCATCCTGCCGCCGATCCTGGCGTTCGGCTCCGCGGGCGAGCAGGCTGGCTCCAGCCGTCCCTTCGCCATGCGACCGATCGTCCTGCGTCCCCTCGCCGTCCTGCTGGGTCTGGCGGCGCTCGGCACCGGGCCCGGTGCCGCCGTCGCCCAGGTGCAGCTGCGCTGCGACGGCACCCTGCTGGAGGCCAGGGGCAGCGCCGAGCAGGAACGGCCCACCCGGCGGCTGTCCTTCTCCCTGGCGCTGGAGGCGGAGGGCCCCACCGCCGACGCCGCCCTCCAGGGCCTGCAGGAGCGGCTGGCGGCGGTGCGTCAGGCCCTGCAGCGGCTGCAGGTGGAGGAGCTGCGGGTCACCTCACCGAGCACCTGGCAGCGCGAGGCCGATCGCCGCCGGCCGGCGGCGGTGACGGCCAGCCTGCAGGTGAGTGGCCGGCTGGCTCCCGAGCGGCTGCAGCCCCTGATCCGGGAGGTGGGGGCCCTGAGCGGGGTGCGGCTGGCCCCGGTGGGCACCGAAGCCGATCGCGCCCAGGACGCGGCGGTGCGGCGCCAGCTGCTGCGGGCGGCCTACCAGGATGCCCTCACCCAGGCCCGCGACGTGGCCGCGGCGGTGGGCCTCAGCCGCCTGGCCCCCCTGGAGGTGCAGCTGGAGGGCAACGATTTCCAGCCGGTGATGATGCGCGCGGCCGCCGCCGAGGCCGCTCCCCCCTTCGATCCGGCCGAACTGGCCCAGCCCGTCAACCGCCTAGGGCTGATGGTGCGCTTCTGCGCCCGCTGAGGCGATTCCGGCGGCGTCGATGCGTGGCTTCGGTGCGTTTCCGGCACGGTTGAGCAGAATGGGCCATCCGCACCGGAGCCCTGAGCCCATGCGCCGCCGCCACCTGCCGAGCCTCTCGATGGTGCCGATTCTGGTGCTCCTGGTCGGTCCCGCCCTCGGGCCGCTGCCGGTGCGGGCCTCCGAAAGCGCGGTGGTGCAGGAGATCCTCGATGGCAACGAGCTCTTCATCGACGGCAAGACGGCCAAGGTGAAGCAGAAGGCCGTCGCCCCCCAGAAGGTCAGCACCCAGAACAGCCGGGGCCAGATCCGCTTCGACAGCGGTGCCGCCGGCCGCCTCAACCGCTTCGCCCTGCTCAAGCTGGGCCAGGGCTGCTTCCTGATCGAGAAGGGCCAGATCCTGGTGTCGGGCAAGCAGAGCGGCTGCACCCGCTCCGCCCGCCTCAGTGTGCGGGGCACCAACTACCTCCTGGACGTCAACGAGTCGGGGGAGGCGGAGATCTCCGTGCTGGAGGGGTCGGTGGAGGTGGAGCCGCTCGCCGACGGCGAACCCACCGGCAAGCCCGCCACCACCGTGGAAGCGGGCCAGAAGCTGCGCCTCTCCCCCGCCGGGGTGGTGCTGGCGATCCTGGGGCTGAGCGTCAGCGACTACAACAGCATCCTGGGCGGCCCCCTGTTCCAGGGGTTCCGGGTGCCGCTGCCGGCCTACGGCTCCCTGGAGAGCTACATCCGCTCCCGGGTGCCGGGGGTGAACCTGCCGGTGCCGATCAGTCCACCGTCGCTGCCCTTCGGTCTGCCGCGCCTCTTCTGAGCCGGTGATCCGCCCGCTCCCGCTCCGGATGACGGCTTTGGCGGTGGCCCTGGCCTGGCCCAGCGGCAGCGTGGCCAGCACCAGCCCGTCGGCGGTGGTGCAGGAGATCCTCGATGGGCCGGAGCTGTTCATCGAACGCCGCCAGGCCCACGTGCGGGAGCGGGCGATCGCGCCCGAGCTGGTCCGCACCCAGAACAGCCGCGGCCAGCTGGGCTTCGCCGGTGGGGCCGCCGGCCGCCTCAACCGCTTCACCCAGCTGCGGCTCGGCAGCACCTGCTTCCTGCTCAGCAGCGGCCAGATCCTGGTGTCCGGCCGGCAGAACGGCTGCACCCGCTCCTCGCGGCTGAGCACCCGGGGCACCAACTACCTGATCACGCTGCTGGACGGCGGTGAGCAGGACGTGACGGTGCTGGAGGGTTCGGTGGAGCTCCAGCCCCTCGCCGATGGACGGCCCCTGCCCGGGGCGCCGCTCCTGGTGGCCGGAGGGAACCGGGTCCGGCTTTCCAGCCAGGGGGCCCTGCTCTTCCAGCGACCCCTCACGGCGGACGACTACGCCGCCATCCTCCGGGGACCTCTCTTCGAGGGATTCACCGTCCCCCTGCCCGGCATGGCGGCGCTGGAGGCCTTCGTGCGGCGCCGTTTCCCGGAGGTGAGTGCCGCCCCGACCTCACCGGCGGTCAGCCGTGAACCCCTGGTGGAGACGGTCAACCGCTACCGGGCCCAGGCCGGGCGCCCCGCCCTGGAACCCCTGTCGGCGGACCTGGCGGCCCGCAACGCCGCCTATCTGGCCCCGGTGCTGGAGGGGTTGCTGGCCAGCCGCGACTGCGACCACGACCGTTCCCGCTGGGGGGCGTTCCAGGAGCGGATGGCGGCGACCGCCAGCCTCATGCCCACCAGTGAGGTGATCGCCTGCCCGATGCCGGCGGCCGCCTGGAATCCGGAGCGGATCGTGTCCCGCTGGATGGGCTCGCCCCTGCACACCCAGATCCTGATCAACCGTCCCAGGGCCCGGGCCATCGACTGCGTGCGGCTGGAGCGCTCCGGCCGGGCCGCCGCCATCTGCACGCTCTGGAGTCCGGTGCCGCGATGATGGCGCGACGCCGCAGCTTCCGGGTCCTGGTGGTGGCCGTGCTGGCCTGGGTGGGGGTCAGCGCCGGCTGGCCGGGACCCCGGATGCGGGTGTGGGAGCGGGGCGTGGAGCAGCAGCTGCTGCTGCTGCGGGGCCCGCGCCGGCCGCCGCCGAAGGTGGTGCTGGTCACGGTCGATGACGCCACCCTGCAGCAGGGGGACTGGTTCGAGGAGGAGGGCCGGATTCCGGACTGGGCCAAGGGCGTCGGCAGCCTGCCCTGGCCCCGGGCCACCTACGGGATGGTGGCGGAGAAGCTGCTGCAGGCCGGTGCCAGGGCCGTGGCCGTGAATGTGGTCTTCGAGGGGCCGAGCGGCAAGGGGCCGGCCGATGACGACGCCCTGGAGCTGCGGCTGCGGCGCTACCCCGGCCGGGTCGCCCTGGCGGCCGAGATGCTCGAATCCGACGACACCCAGGGGGCGGGAGCCCTCACCTTCGTGCGGCCGGAGCGCTTCCTGGCGGCCATCGGCGGCACCGGTTCCCTCGGGCTCACCAACATCCTCGCCGGCACCTCCAGCGAGCCCAGCCGCCACCCCGAGGCCTATGCCAGCGGCGTGCTCCCCGCCCGGGGCGCCGAGGGCCACAGCGCCCTCTCCTCCACCCTGCTGCGGCTGGGGGGCCAGCGCAGCCGCCAGGACGACCGGGCCAGCGCCCTCAATTTCTATGGCCCGGAGGGCAGCTTCCTGCGCCTGCCGGCCTGGGAGGTGCTCGACCCCGAGCGCTGGAAGAACCACCCGCTGCGCCAGGACGTGAAGGGGGCCCTGGTGCTGCTCGGCCCGGTGGTCGCCCAGGGGACCGACGGCTACCCCACCCCCTTCGGCCGCCTGTCGGGGCTGGAGGTGCTGGCCACCGCCACCGCCAACTCGCTGCAGGGGGACGGGCTGCAACCCTGGCCGCGCAGCGCCCCGGGACGGGCCCTGCTGGCCCTGCTGCCGCTGCTGCTCGTGCTGGCGGCGGCCCGCCGCTGGAGCGACCTGCGCTGGCGCCTCGCCCTGGTGGTGCTGGTGCTGGTCCTCCAGGGGGCGCTTGTCGTCGTGGCGCTGCAGCAGGCCAACCGCTGGCTGCCGCTGCTGGCGCCCTCCTCGGGCCTGGTGCTGCTGGGCCTGCTCTACGGGGGGGATGCCTACCTGCGGGAGGGCCAGGAGCGGCGGCGCCTGCGCCGCACCTTCGAGCGCTACGTGGCGCCCGGGGTGGTGGCGGAGATCCTCTCCGACCCGGAATCGGCCCAGGGGATCCTGCGCGGCCGCCTGCTGGAGGTGACCGTGCTGATGACCGACATCAAGGGCTTCACGGTGCTCACCAAGCAGCGCAGCGGTGAAGGCCAGAGCGAGCTGCACGTGCTCCAGCTCAACGAGTATCTGGGCGCCATGGTGGAGGTGGTCATGGCCCATGGCGGCACCGTCGACAAGTTCATCGGCGATGCGGTGATGGCGGTCTTCGGCTCACCGGTGAGCCGGGGGGTGGCCGAGGAGGCCAGCCAGGCGGTGCGCTGCGCCCTGGCCATGCGGGCGGCCCTGGCCCGCCTCAACGAGGACTGGGCACGGCGGGGCATCGCCACCCTCGACAACGGCATCGGCCTGGCCAGCGGCCAGGTGATGGTGGGCCAGATCGGCAGCCCGAAGCGGATGGAGTTCACCGTGATCGGCGACACGGTGAACCTCTCGGCCCGGCTCGAATCGGCCACCCGCAATGTGGACGCGGCGGTGGTGTGTGACGCCCAGACCGCCAGCCTGATCGCGGCCGACCCCGGGCTCTCCGCCCGCTCCCTGGGCCCCCAGGCGGTGAAGAGCCTCGGGGAGGTGGAGATCTTCACCGTCGCCCTGGCGGATCAGGCCGTGGCCGGGGATCAGGCTTCGAGATAAGTCGTTTGCTCCAGGCTGGCCCGCAGGTGGGCCATCAGGCGCCGCGCATCGCTGATCGCCAGGTCGCCCCGGCCGATCGCCTGCTCGCTGGCCAGCCGCAGCCGCTCCAGCAGCAGGTCGGGGTCGTGCTCCATCGCCTCGAGCACTTCGGCGTTGGTGTTGCCCCGCACCACGTGGTCAACCCGGTAGCCGCCGCCGGCCGCCAGCCGGATGTGCACCGCGTTGGTGCTGCCGAACAGGTTGTGCAGGTTGCCCATCACCTCCTGGTAGGCGCCGCCGAGGAACAGCCCGATCCAGTAGGGCTCCCCGGGCCGCAGGCCGTGCAGTTCCAGCAGCGGCTTCACCTGGCCCCGGTCGATGAAGCGGGCGATCTTGCCGTCGGAATCGCAGGTGAGGTCGGCGAAGCTGCCCAACCGGGTGGGGCGCTCGTTGAGCCGGTGGATCGGCAGCACCGGGAACAGCTGGTCGATCGCCCAGGTGTCGGGCGCCGAGCGGAACACCGAGAGGTTGGCGTAGTAGGTGCCGGCCAGCGCCGCCGGCAGGGCCTGGAGCTCCTGGGGGATCACGGTGCCCGGGGGCAGGCCTTCGAGCTGGCGGGCGATCGCCTGGCAGCTGGCCCAGGTGAGTCGCTCGGCGGTGGCCCGCTCCGGCAGGCCCAGGTAACCGAGCCGGAAGGCGGTGAGGGCGTCCTCCTTGAACTTGAGGGCATCGTTCCAGGCCTCCTGCAGCCGTTCCACCACAGCCCGTCCCTCGCCGTCGTTCGCATCGACGCCCCCCGCCGCGGCGATCGCGGTGATCGCCCCATGGGTGTCGCGCAGGTTGCGCAGGATCAGGGCCTCGTCGTCGGCCGCCGGAGGCACCGACTCGCTGTGGCCGCCGGCCCCGAGCACGTCGAACACCAGCACGCTGAAGTGGCTGGCCAGGGCCCGGCCGCTCTCGCTCACCAGCGTCGGGGGGCGGATGCCGTGGGGTTCACAGCACTCCCGCACGGTGGCGACGACGTCGTTGGCGTAGTTCTGCAGCGAGTAGTTGGTGGAGGCGGCGGTGGCGGTGCGGCTGCCGTCGTAGTCGATGCCCAGGCCACCGCCCACATCGAGGTAGCCCATCGGCGCCCCCAGGCGGGTGAGCTCGGCATAGATCTGTCCCGCTTCCTGCAGGGCGTCCTTGAGGACGGCGATGTCGTTGATCTGGCTGCCGATGTGGAAGTGCAGCAGGCGCAGGTCGTCGAGCAGGCCCGCTTCCCGCAGGCGCTCCACGGTGGCGAGCACGTCGGGGATCGAGAGGCCGAACTTGGCCCGCTCCCCCACCGAGCTGCCCCAGCGGCCGGTGCTGCGGGCCGAGAGCTTGGCGCGGATGCCGATGAACGGGGCCCCGCCCAGGGCGCTGCTGGCGGCGATGATCCGCTCCACCTCATCGGCCTGCTCGATCACCACCACCGGCTGGCGCCCCAGGCGCCGGGCCAGGATCGCCGTCTCGATGTAGCGCCGGTCCTTGTAGCCGTTGCAGATCAGCAGGGCGTCGGGATCGTCGAGCAGGGACAGGGCGATCAGCAGCTCGGCCTTGCTGCCCGCCTCCAGACCGAAGTGCCAGCGGCGGCCACTCTCCACCAGCTGCTCCACCACGTGGCGCTGCTGGTTGCACTTGACCGGGAACACCCCCTGGTAGCGGCCGTCGTAGCCGTACTGGGCGATGGCCCGCTCGAAGGCGGCGTGGAGCCGCTCCAGCCGGTCCTCGAGGATGTCGTCGAAGCGGATCAGCAGCGGCAGGGACAGGTCGCGCCCCTGCAGCTCCCGCACCAGTTCCACCAGATCAAGGGAGCCGCCGCGGTCGCCCCGGGGCTGCACAATCACCTGGCCCCGGGCGCCCACCCCGAAGTAGGGATCCCCCCAGCGGTCGAGCCCGTACAGGGCCGCTCCGTCGGCGGCGCTCCAGGTGTCGGATCGCCCGACGGGAGCGGAGGGCGCGCCCGGCGGGCTGGTCGGTTCGGCGAACACCATCGCAGCCTTGGGTTGGCTCAGGCCTGAGGGGGGCAATCTAGGCGGGGCGCCGGGGCCGCCCCGTTCTGCCAGTCGCTCCAGACGGTGACGGCGTCGTGCAGCCCGATGACCGGATCGACGAGCCGGCCCAGCTGCCGGGCCAGGGGGTCGCCGCCGCCGTCCGGCCGCGGCCGCTCCGGCGGTTCCGGCGGCCGCCCGTGCTGCTCCAGTGCCGTGGCCAGGGCGGCCAGCGACGCCGGCAGGTGCTCCCGCTGCACCCGGATGCCGGCCGGCAGGGGCCGCCCGTCGCGCCGGGGATCGCCGCGGCCCAGCACCACCGCGGCGTCGATCAGCCGCTGGCTGTGGAGCAGGAAGGCCATCAGGGGCACCGCCATCGCCCGGTGGGCGGGCTTCTCGCTCAGGAAACGCTGGATGGAGACATGGGCGTTGCCCATCTCCAGGCGCACCTCGGCGGGGGTGGCCAGCGGCCCCGGCGCGGCCAGCGGCGGCTCCAGCAGCCGGTCGAGCACCTGCTGCACGAAGCGGGCGTTGCAGCGCAGGCTGGCCGCCAGCCGGGCCGGCAGCTGGGACCGTTCCCAGCGCGGCAGCACCAGATGGATGGCGGCCAGGGCCAGGGCGGCACCGATCAGGGTGTTGGCGATCCGCCACAGGGCCAGATTCCAGTCGCCGGGCTGGTCGATGTCCTTGTAGAGGACGATCCAGGGGGTGAGGAAGAAGACGAACAGGCCGTAGTTGACCGGCAGCACCGCCATCATCACGAGGGTGAGGGGCACCAGCAGCAGCACCAGCATCAGCGGGTGGGGGAAGCAGGTGGCCAGCACGATGGCCAGGATCCCCCCCAGCACGGTCCCCAGCACCCGCTGGCCGGTGCGTGCCAGCGTCTCCCCCGCCGAGGGCCGCAGGATCACCGAGACCGTCAGGGTGATCCAGTAGCCGATCGGCAGGGCGAAGAGGGTGTAGACGGCCACGGCGGCGGCTGAGGCCACGCCGAAGCGCAGGCCGTGGCGGAACACGCTCGACTCCAGGGTCAGGTTCGCCCGCAGCGTCGCCCAGCCCTGGACCAGGGCGGCACGGCCCCCGGCGCCGCCAAGGGCCGCCGGCGCCTGGGCCGGCGTCAGCGCCGTCATGGGGATGGCCTCGCCGGCCCCGTCCAGGGTGGCGATCCAGTGGGCCAGGGTCGCCTGAATCTGCCGGTAGGCGTCGCGCTGCGCCGGCTCGAGGCTTTCGATCGCCCCGGCGATCCCCTCCAGCTCCTGCCGCAGGTCCTGCAGGGCGGGCAGGGGGCCCCGCCCCAGCAGCGCCTGCTCCAGCTGCAGCAGGGCGTCGACGCAGCGGCCGTTGAGGGCCTGCAGGCGCCGGTGCACGGCGGGCGCCTCCGCTGCCGGGATCGCCGCCAGCAGGTCCCCCAGGGCCGCACTGGTCACGAACAGGGTGTCGGTGGTCTCGATCAGGCGCGTGAAGGCCCCGTCGGCGGGGCTGGCCCCCAGGCGGCCGCTGCGGGTGTCCGCCAGGGTGGTCCGGGCGCTGCCGAGGGCGTCGCGGACCCTGAGCTTTTCGGTGTAGAGCTGCGCTTCCGTGGCCGGCGGCCCGCCATCGGCGGGGCAGGCCAGGCGGTGGTAGCGGGCGACGGCCCGATGGGCAGCGGCCAGGGCGATCCGCACCGGCCGGTAGGGCCGCAGCGGCCAGAGGACGACCGCCAGCAGGGTGGCCCAGCCCCCGCCGGCCAGATAGAGCAGCGACCAGTCCAGGGCCTTGGCCGGATCGGGGTCGGAGACGTTGATGCCGATCAGGAAGCACCAGGCCGTCACGAGCCCGATCAGGGCCCCGGCGTTGCCGTAGAGGGCCAGCATCCCGCAGCCCAGGGCCACGGCCGCCATCGCCGGCACGCACAGCCAGGGCCAGGCCGCCAGCCCGATGCCGCCGCCGAGGGCCAGGGCACCGAGGAGGGAGGCGAGGGCCATGGCCGTGGCCTTGGTGCGAAAGGCCCCGCCCGTATCCGCCATGTTCACGTACAGCCCCCCGAGGGCCATCCAGATCAGGGCGGGTTCGTGCAGCTGGGCGGCCGCCAGCAGCGGCGGCACGCTGGCCAGGGTGGTGCGCAGGCCGAGGCGGAGATTGGGCCCGGCCCCCGGCGCCGCCAGCCAGGTGGCCCGGCCTGTTGCTGCTCCGGGCATCCGTGGCGGCCGGGGTGGCCCCGATCGTATGGCCCCCGGCGGTCACGGGGTTGCTTGCCAAGCGGCAGCCCCAGCGCGGACGATGGCCCGAACACCTCTCCCTTCCCCATGGCCACCGAACGCACCTTCCTCGCCATCAAGCCCGACGGGGTGCAGCGGGGCCTGGTGGGCGAGATCCTCGGCCGCTTTGAGCGCAAGGGCTTCAAGCTGGTGGGCCTCAAGCAGCTGGTGCCCAGCCGGGAGCTGGCCGAGAGCCACTACGGCGTGCACCGCGAGCGCCCCTTCTTCGCCGGCCTGGTGGAGTTCATCACCAGCGGCCCGGTGGTGGCGATGGTGTGGGAAGGCGATGGCGTGATCGCCAGCGCCCGCAAGCTGATCGGCGCCACCAAGCCCCTGGAGGCCGAACCGGGCACCATCCGCGGCGACCTGGCGGTGAACATCGGCCGCAACGTCATCCACGGCTCCGATGCACCGGAAACGGCCGTGTTCGAGATCGGCCTCTGGTTCCAGCCCTCCGAGCTGTGTGCGTGGACGCCCGCCGACCAGGTGTGGCGGGTCGAGCCCTGAGCGGCCATCCTGGGGACCTTCCGGTCCCCTGGCCATGCAGTTGCGCAGGAGCCTCCGGCCTCCCGGGCCGATGACCCTGGCGCCCGTGGCCGTTCTGGTCGCCGGCCTGGCGTTGGCTCTGCCCGCCGCCGGCCCCCTCGCCGGGGCCACGGCGGCCCCCCGGGTGCCCCGGGTGGTGGAGGTGCCGTCCCGGCCGGCCTTCGTGCAGCCGCCGGCGGCGCCGGAGCGGCCGGCCCTGGTGGGCCAGGTGCTGCAGCCCTCCACCGTGCTGCGCACCGAGAATCCCGGCCGGCTGCAGATCCTGCTGGCCGATGGCCGCAGCTTCCGCCTGGGGGGCAATTCCCTGCTGCGGATCGAGCCGACGCTGCTGGATCTGGTGCGGGGCCGGATCATCGCCTGGATCGCTCCCGGGACGAAGGGTCCCACCCCCCTGCGGATCAGGACCCGGGTGGGGACGGCCTCGATCCAGGGCACCACGGTCTTCATCGAGACCACCGCCGACTCGGTTCTCTTCCTGAGCTGGGAGGGGCAGGTGGAGGTGCGCGCCGATGACGGCACCGTGTACCGGCTGAGCAGTGGCCAGCGGCTGGAGGCCACCCCCGGGGGCTGGAAGGGCCCGCGCCGCATCGACGCCACCGAGGCGAAGCTGCGGCGGCGCAACAGCGAGCTGCTGAACGGTTTCGGGGCGCCGATGGAGACGCTGCCGGTGCTGGAGCGCGAACTCGGACTCACCCCCTGATGCCCCCCTGGCCCGGGCTGGGGCGCCGGCTCTGGTGGCTGGCCCTGGCCGCCCCCCTGCTGGCGGGCCTCGATCGGGCGCCCGTCACCCCCCTGGGCCAGGGGCCGCGGCTGGTAGACGACCAGCTTCTTCAGAGCTTCTTCCAGCTGCGGGGGCCCCGCCCCGCCCCGGCCGATCCGGTGATCGTGGCCATCGATGCCGACTCCCTGGAGCTGGGGGAACTGCTGGCCCCCGCTGAACGGCAGGCGTCGCCCCTGTGGCGGCAGATGGGCCCCTGGCCCTGGCCCCGGGCCCTGCAGGCCCGGCTGGCGGCCCATGTGCTGGAGCAGGGGGCGGCCCGGGTGCTGTTCAACATCGAATTCAACCAGCCCAGCCGCTTCGGCCCCGCCGATGACCGGGCCTTCGCCGCCACCCTGGCCCCCTGGAGAGACCGGGTGCACCTGGCGGCGGTCTACGGCATTCAGGAGGAGGGGGGGCTGGTGCAGAGCCGCCTGCGGCTGCCCATCCACGCCATGGGCGCCCCCGGCCTCACCACCCTGCTGCAGTCGCCGCGGGGGGTGGTGGAGGCGGTGCCGGGCCAGGACTGGATCGAGGCCCGCCTGGGCGATTTCCCGCCGCCCCTGCCCCGGCCGATGGCCTTCCTGGTGCGCCCGGCGCCGCCGCCGCCGGCGCCGATGGGGCTCGACTATCCCGGCCCCGCCGGCACCATGCCCCGGGTGCCGGCCTGGAAGCTGCTGGAGGCGCCGCCGTCCACCTGGCGGGGACGCACGGTGCTGATCGGCGTCACGGCCCCGGGCCTGGGGGACCTGCAGGAGACGCCCTTCGGCCCCATGGCCGGCACCGAGATCCAGGCGGTGGCCGTTTCCAACGTGCTCCAGGGCGGTGGGCTGGGGCGGCTGCCCCTGGCGGGGGACGGGCTGCTGCTGCTGGGCTGGGGCGCCCTGGCGGGGCTGCTGCTGCGGCGTCCGGCCAGCGCCGGCGGCACCCTGCAGCTGGCCCTGGCCCTGGCGGGCGCGGCCCTGCTCGCCGGCGGGGCCCTGTGGGCCGGCGCCCTGCTGCGGCTGCCCCTGGCGGCCCTGCTGCTGGCCCCGCTGGCCGGGGGCGGGGTGCGGGCCGTGGGCCAGGGGCTGGCGGAGAGCCGGGAGCGGGCCTACCTGCACCAGGTGCTGAGCCGGCGCGTCTCCCCCACCCTGCTGCGCGACATCCTGCGCAGCCCGGGGCCGCTGTGGAACCAGGCGGTGGGCAGCCGGGCCCGCTGCGCCGTGCTGTTCAGCGACCTGGTGGGGTTCACGCCCCTGAGTGCCGTGCTGGAGCCGGCCGAGCTGTTCGCCCTGCTGAACCGCTACTTCGAGGCCATGGCCGCGGCGGTGCTGGAGCAGGAGGGCCTGCTCGACAAGTTCATCGGCGATGCGGTGATGGCGGAGTTCGGGGTGCCGCGCAGCCGGGGGGATGCCGAGGAGGCCCGGGCCGCGGTGCGGGCGGCCCTGGCGATGCAGGAGCGGCTGGAGGCTCTCAACCTGGAGCTGGCCGCGGCGGGCACCCCACCGTTGCGGCACGGGATCGGGCTCCACTTCGGCGAGGTGATCGCCGGCAACCTGGGCTCCTCCCAGCGCCTGGAGTTCACCGTCGTGGGGGCCAGCGTCAACGTGACCAGCCGCCTGGAGGGGCTGACGCGCCTGTTCCCCGAGCACCCGATCCTGGTCAGCGGCGACCTGCTGGCCCTGCTGCCGGGGGAGCTGGCGGTGCTGCCGCTGGGGAGCCACCGGATCAAGGGCTGGCCCGTGCCCCTGGAGGTGTTTGCCCTGCAGGGGCTGCGGCCGCCGGGGGCGGCCCCGGGCTAGGCCGCGGCCGGGAACGGCCGGTCCCAGCGGAAGGGCGCCAGCAGGGCGTCGCCCGCCGCGTCGGCTCCGGAGCCCTGGCCGGCCCCGGTGATCGCCGCGGCGATCCGCTCCGCCGTGATGGCCGCCAGCAGCACGCCGTTGCGGTGGTGGCCCGTGGCCAGCCAGAGCCCCTCGATGGGGCCGGGGCCCAGCAGCGGCGCGTCGTCGGGGGTGCCGGGCCGGAAGCCCCACCAGCGCTCCATCGGCGGCCACAGGGCCGCCTCCGGCAGCAGGGCGGCGATGCCGGCCTGCAGCTGCTTCTGGCCCTCGGGGGTGAGGCCGTCGTCGAAGCCGGCCTGGGGTTCGCTGGTGGCGCCCACCACCAGCAGGCCGTCCTGCCGCGGTACCAGGTAGGTGCCGGGCCCGAACAGGACCCGCTCGAGGCTGGCCCTGGGGCCCTGCAGCGACAGCATCTGCCCCTTCACCGGATGCACCGGCAGCTCGGGCAGCAGCTGGCCGCTCCAGGCGCCGCAGGCGAGCACGGCCGTGGTGGCGGCGATCGTGTGCTCGCCCCCCTCGGCCCGGCGCAGCCGCACCCCCCGCAGGCGTCCACCGTCGCCGGTGAGCAGCTCCAGCACTTCGGTGCCCTCCTCGAAGCGCACCCCCAGGGCGACGCAGGCCCGCTCCAGGGCGCGCATCAGGCGGCGGCGGTTGTCGATCTGGCCGTCCTGGGCAAACAGCAGCCCCGCCCGCCAGGCGGGTCCGATCCCCGGCACCTCCCGCTCCAGCCCCGCCCGGTCGAGGGGCTCGCCGAAGGGGGCGGTGGGGTAGGCGTCCCGCTCGGCGGCACTGGTGAAGGGGACGACGATGCCGCAGGGGCGCAGGCCGCAGGGGAGGCCGCTGTCGGCCTCGATCCGCGCCACCCAGGCCGGAATGCGCTCCAGGCTGGCCTGGCCCAGGGCCAGCATCGGCCCGCTGAGGCCCTCGGCGTGGGGGGCCAGCATCCCGGCGGCCACGAAGCCGGCCGCCTCGCTGCGGCGGCGGCTGAGCACGGTGGCGCTGCGGCCGAGACGGGCCAGCTGGTGGGCGATGGCCAGGCCCATCAGGCCGCCACCGAGGATCAGGACGGGTTCGGCGTCGGGAGGGGGGCCAGCCAGGGGGCGCATCTCCAGCTCGGATCGCCCCCATTCAAGCGGCCGCCAGCCGCTGCCTAGGATCGCCCCCAGTGCCTCCGGCCGAGCGCGGGGGGCCGACAGCGCCGGCAGGACTCGCGACCATGGCTGAAGCAAAGGAACAGGCTGCCTGGGAGGCCGTCATCGGCCTGGAGACCCACGTGCAGCTGGGCACCGCCAGCAAGATCTTCACCGCCGCCTCCACCAGCTTCGGCGACGACCCCAACACCCACATCGACCCGGTGGTGTGCGGCCTGCCGGGCACCCTGCCGGTGCTGAACCAGAAGGTGCTCGAGTACGCGGTCAAGGCGTCCCTGGCCCTCAACCTGCAGGTGGCCGAGCACAGCAAGTTCGACCGCAAGCAGTACTTCTATCCCGACCTGCCCAAGAACTACCAGATCTCCCAGTACGACCAGCCGATCGCCGAGAACGGCTGGATCGAGGTGGAGGTGGCCGAGAAGGGCAAGGAGACCTATCTGAAGAAGGTGGGCATCGAGCGGCTGCACATGGAGGAGGACGCCGGCAAGCTCGTCCACGCCGGCAGCGACCGCCTGGCCGGCTCCACCCACTCCCTGGTGGATTACAACCGGGCCGGCGTCGCCCTGGCCGAGATCGTCTCCAAGCCGGACCTGCGCACGGGCCGGGAGGCGGCCGAGTACGCCTCGGAGATCCGCCGCATCATGCGCTATCTGGGCGTCAGCGACGGCAACATGCAGGAGGGTTCCCTGCGCTGCGACGTCAACATCTCGGTGCGCCGCGGGCCCGATGCCCCCTTCGGCGTGAAGGTGGAGATCAAGAACATGAACTCCTTCTCGGCGATCCAGAAGGCCATCGATTACGAGATCGCCCGCCAGATCAAGGCCTACGAGGCCGGTGAGCCGGTGGTGCAGGAGACGCGCCTCTGGGATGAGGCCAAGCAGCTCACCAAAAGCATGCGCAGCAAGGAGGGGGCCAGCGACTACCGCTACTTTCCCGATCCCGATCTGGGTCCGATCGAGGTGAGCCCGGAGCAGCGGGAGAGCTGGCGCGCCGAGCTGCCGGAACTGCCGGCGGCCAAGCGCCACCGCTATGCCGAGCAGCTGGGGCTCTCGATCTACGACGCCCGGGTGCTCACCGACGAGCGCCCGATGGCCGAGTACTTCGAGGCGGCCGTCGCCGCCGGCGGCGACCCCAAGGCCGTGGCCAACTGGGTGACGGGCGACATCGCCGCCCACGTGAACGCCAACCGGCTGTCGATCGCCGAGCTGCCGCTCAAGCCTGCCCAGCTGGCCGAGATGGTGCAGCTGATCGAGGGCGGCACCATCAGCGGCAAGATCGCCAAGGACCTGCTGCCCGAACTGCTCGAGAAGGGCGGCTCGGTGGCGGCGATCGTGGAGGCCCGCGGCCTGGGCATGATCAGCGACCCGGCGGCGATCACCGCCATCGTGGATGAGCTGCTGGCCGCCCACCCCGAGGAGGTGGCGGCCTTCCGTGGCGGCAAGACCAAGCTGCAGGGCTTCTTCGTCGGCCAGCTGATGAAGCGCACCGGCGGCCGCGCCGACCCCAAGCTGGCCAACCGCATCCTGGCCGAGCAGCTCAAGGGGTGAGGGATCCGTCAGCGCTGACTAGCGTTGAGGCATGACCTCGGCCCCCGCAGCTGTCAGACGCCACGCGCGCTTCACGGTGGAGCAGTTCCACCGGCTCTGCGACGCGGTGCCCGAGCAGCGGCTGGAGCTGATCGATGGGGAGGTGCTGCAGGTGATCGCCAAGGGCACACGCCACACGGCGGTGGTTCATCGGCTGATCGCCGCCATCCAGGCCTGCCTGGCGGCTCCACCCCCGGTGCCCCTGCAGCTGCGGGTGGAAGCGCCCCTCGACCTGGGCCCGGCCGATGAGCCCGAGCCGGATCTGGCCCTGGTGGCTCTTCGCGCCGATGACTACTGGAACGCCCATCCCACCGCCGCCGACACCGCCCTGGTGATCGAGGTGGCGGACAGCAGCCTGGCCTTTGACCTGGAGGCCAAGGCGCGCCTCTATGCCGCGGCCGGCATTCCCCTTTATTGGGTGATCGATGTGCAGGAGCCCCGGTTGCACGTGGTGCGTGAGCTGAGCTCGGGCCTTGAGGCCGGCTTCCGGGCGGAGCTCAGACGGGCGGTGGAGACGGTGCTGCGGGAGCTGCCCCGTCCCTGAGCGCCCCCTCCACCTGCGACGCCAGGGCCTCCGGCCCGCCGCGGTTGTCGAGCACCCGCGTGGCCAGGGCCCGCTTGCGCGCCAGGGGCCACTGGGCCGCCAGCCGGGCGCGGGCGTCGGCCTCGCCGAGCCGATCACGCCCCATCAGACGCTGGAGCTGCTGCGCCTCGTCGCAGTCCACCAGCCAGATCTCGCTGCACAGCCCCTCCAGCCCCGCCTCGAACAGGAGCGGGATCATCAGCACCACCGCCGGTGCCTCGCCCAGCCGCTCCAGTTCGGCGGCGAAGCGCTGCCGCACCAGGGGATGCACCAGCTGCTCCAGCCAGCGCAGCTCACCGGCGTCGGCGAAGACGATCCGTCCGAGCGCCGCCCGGTCCAGGCCCGGTTGCGGCTCGCTCGCCTCCGCCCCCGCCAGCGCCACCCGCTCCCCGTAGCGCTCCAGCACCGCCCGGGCCCCGGCGCTGCCCGGCGCCAGCGCCTCGCGGGCATAGACATCCGCGTCCAGCACCGGCAGCCCGCGGGCCGCCAGCACGCGCCCCACCGTGCTCTTGCCGCTGGCGATGCCGCCGGTGAGGCCGATGCGGCGCTGGGGGGGAGGGGCCATCGGGCCAGTCTGGGCCGTGCCGTTTCAGGATGGCGCCAGTGGCCGCTCCGCCTTGACCCACCCCTGGACCCCGATCCCCGGCGGCGTCACCGCCCCGCAGGGCTTCCTGGCCGCCGCCGTCACCGCCGGCCTGAAGGCCTCCGGCAAGCCGGATCTCTCCCTGCTGCTCGCCCCGGAAGGGGCCGTCTGCGCCGGCACCTTCACCACCTCGCTGGTGCGGGCCGCCTGCGTCGACCTCTGCGCCGAGCGCCTGGCGGCCACGGGCGGCCACGCCCGGGCGGTGCTCACCAACTCGGGCCAGGCCAACGCCTGCACCGGCGAGCGCGGCCTGGCCGACAGCCTGCGGGCCACCGCCGAGCTGGCCGCACGGCTGGGCCTGGCGCCCGAAGCGGTGCTGATCTGCTCCACCGGCGTGATCGGCGTGCCGATCCCCATGGAGACGCTCGTGGCGGGTCTCGATCCCCTGGTGGCGGCCGTGGGCCCCGAGGGCGGCGCCGCCGCCGCCCAGGCGATCCTCACCACGGATCTTGTGGCCAAGGAGATCGCCCTGGAGGCCGAGCTCGGCGGCCGCCGGGTGCGGATCGGCGGCATGGCCAAGGGCTCGGGGATGATCCACCCCGACATGGCCACGATGCTGGGCTACCTCACGTGTGATGCCGGCGTGCCGGCCGATGTCTGGCAGGACATGGTGCGCCGGGCGGTGGATCGCTCCTTCAACGCGATCACGGTGGACGGCGACACCAGCACCAACGACACGACCCTGGCCTTTGCCGCCGGTGAGCCCCTGGGCCCCGAGCACTTCGAGGCACTGGAGGCCGGCCTGACGGCGGTGTCGCAGCACCTGGCCCGGGCGATCGCCCGCGACGGCGAGGGCGCCACCTGCCTGATCGAGGTGCGGGTGGAGGGCGCCACCGACGAGGCCGGCGCCCGCTCCATCGCCCGCACCGTGGCCGGTTCGTCGCTGGTGAAGTGCGCCGTCCACGGCCGCGACCCCAACTGGGGCCGCATCGTCGCCGCCGCTGGCCGGGCCGGGGTGGTCTTTGACCCGCAGGCCGTGGCCCTGTGGCTGGGGGAGCACCAGCTGATGGCGGCGGGTCAGCCCCTGCCCTTCGACCGCCCGGCTGCCTCCGCCTACCTGAAGGCCCGCGCCGCCGGCGCCTACCTGGCCGACGACACGGTGGCGATCCGGCTGCGGGTGGGGGAGGGGCCTGGGAGCGGCACCGCCTGGGGCTGCGACCTCTCGGATCAGTACGTGCGCATCAACGCGGATTACACGACGTAGGGCTAACGCGCGTGGCTAGGATGGAAAAGTCCCGGTTCAGTCATGGAGATTTCCAGTGCCGGTGCCCGTCGAATTCCGCGTAGCCGCCCAGCGTCCAGCAGCTGATCGTGCCTGGAAGAGGGAGTCCTCAGCGTTGCTGATCGATGCCTGCGCGCTCCAGCTCTTCGAAGACAGCGAACTCCAGCAACGCGTGCGCCAGCTGAAAAAGGTGGAACTGGCCAGCGTCTGCCTATTGACCCAGGAGACCCTCCGTCTGCGACAACCCATGGCCGTCGATTTCGCTGATTCCCTCCGGGTGCATCAACGTCTGGTCGCCGGGCTGGCAGGCGAAGCATTGCTGGTGTCGTCGTCGCTGGTGTTCGACACCCTTTCCGAGGCCGAAGGATTCTTCGACATGAGCTTCAAGACCATCAAGTCGCGAATGGGAGGGGTGCTGGACACGGCAGCCAGCGAGAGGGCGATGCGTGCGGTCCGTGCCACCTTGACAGCCGCCGAAAGTCTCGGAGGCCTCGAGGCCGCGCGTGCCTATCTGCACACACCCAACTATGCCCTTGGTGGGCATACGCCCGTGGAGCTGCTCAAGACCAGCGAGGGCGAGAGGCTCGTGCTCAACGAATTGCACACTCAGGCGGAGTGCGGCCCGCTCTGAGCGAAGAATGTTCGTCTACCGCGCCAGCCGAAGACCACGTGTGAGCTTCGATCCCCTGGATGTGAGTGCCTCCGTGGCCCGTGATGGCTGGCGTTTCAATGACAAAGCCACACCGATTCTCTATGCTGCCGAGGTGCAGGCCCTGGCCATTCTCGAAGTGGTCAGCCGTCCTGGCTGGTCAGGTATTCAGGAGCTCACCATTGCGGTTCTGGAGATTCCGGATGGCTCAGTGGTGGACCTGGAGGATCTGAACCTGCTGCTGCCCACCAACTGGAACGTGCGCCCCGTCGGGCCCAACGCCCAGAGCCTTGCCGGCGAGTTTCTGGCGGAAGTGGACAGAGCCGCCCTGGCTGGACGTCAGATCTGCGGCCTGCGGGTGCCATCGGTGATCAGCACCACCGACTGCACGGTGCTGCTGGATCCCAGGCAGCGTGAGGCGTATGCCACTGCTGATTGGGTCCGGGTCCCATTCCACTGGTTGGTGGAAACCGCGACGAGCTGAGCCGATGGATGAGCAGACGGCAGGGTGCGCGAGCGTCTTCAGGTCACGGGAGGACATCGGCCCCTTCCGCTTTTTCGCAGGAGAATGGGGCCGATTCGTGACCGGAGGTGGGAGGCTGCCAGAACCCCTGAGCCAGGACGGATGTCCACCAACCTGCCGGAGTCGATCCGCCTGCACCGGCCAGCAGCCAGGACAGGCACCACCTGTAGTCCCGCCTACCTCCGGGATCGATCCTGGGAGCGAATGGTTCCCAGTTGCGTGCAGGCGCAGCAGACTGCCTTCATGCTTTTCTGCAACACCTCCATGCCGACGCAGCCAGGGCAGGAGCTGCCCCGATGACCGTCCGCCTTGAGGAGCTGAAACCCGATGCCCTGGTCAAGGGCCTGGTGGGCAGGGAAGCCGTGCGGCTGATCAGCGTCCAGCGCATGGGCGACATGGCCTGCCAGGTGTTCTACCGGGGCCAGGACGGGAGCACCGGCGACACGATCGTCTTTCGCAGCCAGGAAGCCGACCTGGAGCTGGTCTCCGGTGGCCGGAAGTGGAGCTTCGAGGGGGACGGCGAGATCTTCCGGCTGGTGTCAGAGGCTGAGCGCATCCGGCTGGCCTACCTGTTCGATCCCTACGTGGCTGTGAGCAGCAGCACCATCGACCCGCTGCCCCACCAGATCAGCGCGGTCTACGAGCACATGCTGCCCAGGCAGCCGATGCGCTTCCTGCTCGCTGACGACCCCGGCGCCGGCAAGACGATCATGGCCGGGCTCTTAATCAAGGAGCTGCTGATCCGGGGCGAGCTGGAGCGCTGCCTGATCGTGGCTCCGGGTTCGCTCACTGAGCAGTGGCAGGACGAGCTCAAGGAGAAGTTCGAGCTCCAGTTCGAGCTGCTCACTCGCGACCTCATCAATGCCACCGGCCTGGGCAACCCTTTTGAGCAACGGCCGCTCTTGATCGCCCGCATGGATCAGCTTTCCCGCGACGATGAGCTGCAGACCCGTCTGGAGCAGGCCCCGGAGTGGGACCTGGTGGTGTTCGACGAATCCCACCGCATGAGCGCCCACTACTTCGGCAGTGAGGTGAAGCGCACCAAGCGCTACGACATGGGCAAGCGGGTGGGCAACCACGCCCGCAACCTGCTGCTGATGACGGCGACGCCGCACAACGGCAAGGACGAGGACTTCCAGCTGTTCATGGCCCTGCTCGATGAAGACCGCTTCGCGGGGCAGCAGAAGGACGCGGTGCACCGCAGCGACCCCACCGACCTGATGCGCCGGCTGGTCAAGGAAGACCTCTACACGTTCGCCGGCACCAAGCTGTTCCCCGAGCGGCGCAGCTACACCGCCGAGTACGAGCTCTCGGAGCCCGAGAAGGTGCTCTACGAGAAGGTGACCGAGTACGTGCGCGAGGAAATGAACCGCGCCGACCGCAACGCCCAGGCTGAGGGGAGCGGCAAAAAGCGGGTGAACGTGGGCTTCGCGCTGATGACCCTGCAGCGACGGCTGGCCAGCAGCCCGTTCGCCATCCACCGTTCGCTGGAACGTCGGCGGCAGCGGCTGGAGAGCCGGCTCAAGGAGGAACGGCTGCTGCTTGAGGGCCGTGAGGCGGGCAGCAAGCTGCTCCTCGAGGCCAAGTACGCACCAGGTGCCATCAGCGACGACGACATCACCGAGCTCTACGAAGAAGACACCGCCGACGAAGTAGAAGCCGCAGAGGAGGCCTTCACCGACAACGCCACCACCGCCCAGACCCTTGCCGAGCTGGAGCTGGAGATCGAGACCCTCAAGGGCCTGGAGAAGCTGAGCAAGAGGGTGGTGGATCAGCGCTGCGACGCCAAATGGAGTGAACTCGATCGGATCCTGGATCAAGAGCAGATGCGAGAGCCCAATGGGGCCCGCCGCAAGCTGGTCCTGTTCACCGAGTTCAAAGACACCCTCACCGATCTGGCGATCAAGATCCGCGATCGGCTGGGGAGGCCCGAGGCCGTGGTTGAGATCCATGGCGGGGTGCCCCGCGACCGGCGCCGCCAGATCGTGCATGCCTTCATGAACGATCCGGAGGTGGTTGTGCTCCTGGCCAACGACGCTGCCGGGGAGGGGGTGAACCTGCAGCGGGCCCACCTGATGGTGAATTACGACCTGCCGTGGAACCCCAACCGGCTGGAGCAGCGCTTCGGGCGCATCCACCGGATCGGCCAAAAGGAGGTGTGCCATCTGTGGAACCTGCTGGCCAAGGACACCCGTGAGGGCGACGTGTACATCCAGTTACTCCACAAGCTGGAGATCGCTCGGGAAGCCCTGGGCGACAAGGTGTTCGACGTTTTGGGGCAGTTGTTCTCCGGGCGCTCGCTGCGGGATCTGCTGATGGATGCCGTTCGCTATAACCAGCAGCCCGAGCGGCAGCTCCAGATGGAGGAGGCTATCGAGGGCGCCGTGAATCAGGAGCACCTGCAGCAGTTGCTTAGCGAGCGGGCCCTGGTGCAGCAGGGGATGGACGTGCACAAGGTGGAGCTGTTGCGCCAGCAGATGGAGCGGGCGATGGCCCGCCGCATCCACCCCCACTACGTCCACGACTTCTTCATCGAGGCGTTCCGGCGGCTCGGCGGCAAGGTGTTCGAGCGGGAGAAGGGCCGCTACGAGATCACCTACGTGCCACCGTTGCTGCTCGATCGCAACCAGCAGATCGGCTTCGGGGTGCCGGTGCAGCCGCGCTACGAGCGCATCTGCTTCGAGAAGGAGCATGTGACGGCAAGCCCCCGGGCGGAGCTGGTGAGTCCGGGCCATCCGCTGCTGGAGGCCTGCCTTTCCCTGGTGCTGGAGCGCGATGGGGCCGTGCTCGGCCAGGGGGCGGTGCTGGTGGATGAACGGGATCTGGGCACGGAGCCCCGGATGCTGTTCTGCCATGGAACATGGGCTGCAGGACGGCCGCCGCAACCGCCACGGGCAGCAGCAGCTGATCTCCAACCGATTGCAATTCCTAGAGATCAACCGCCAGGGGGAGGTGGCGATCGCCGGCTCCGCGCCCTATCTCGACTACCGGCCCTTGAAAGAAGGGGAACGGCAACAGATCGAAGGGATGCTGAACGAAAGCTGGCTGGCCCAGGACTGGGACCAGCTTGTGATCACCCACGCCCTAACAAGCTTGGTTCCCGAGCACCTGGAGGAGATGAAGGGAGAACGGCTGGAGCGGATCGCCAAGGCGGGGCAGGAGATCCAGGCGCGGATGCAGCGGGAGATTAACCACTGGTACCGCCGCTACGAGGAGCTGAAGCTCCAGGAGGCGGCCGGCAAGCAGGTGCGGCTGCCGGCCCAGGTAGCGAAGGAGAGGTACGAGCTGCTGGTGGCCCGGCTGGAGAAGCGCAAGGCCCAACTGGCCTTGGAGGCGCAGATCAGCGCCAAGGTGCCCATCCTCAAGGGCGGCACCCTGGTGATCCCCGTCGGCTTGCTGCTGGCGGCAGGTGGCGAAGGGGAAGCAGCTGGAGCCGATGCGGCCGCCCGCAAGCGGGTGGAGCTGCTGGCGATGAACGCCGTGTTCGAGGCGGAGAAGGCCCTGGGACGCATGCCCCGGGACGTGAGCAGCCAGCGAGGGCTGGGCTACGACATTGAATCGATGGACAACCAGGGCGATCTGTTCTTCATCGAGGTGAAGGGCCGGGCGGATGGGGCCGACTCGGTGACGCTCACGATCAACGAGGTGAACACAGGCCGCAACTCGCCCCACCGTTTCCGCTTGGCCCTGGTGACCGTGACGGGTGACCAAGCTGCCGCCCCGGTGTACGTGAGTGGCATCGACTGGGGCGTGCCTGGCTTTGGCGATACCCAGATCACTAAGAACATCAGTCAGCTTCTGGCCGCCGGGAAGGAGCCCCATTGACGAGCGGTGCCATGCTGACCCCAGAGTCCGACTTCCGGAGACCAGGACCATGAAAGTGACCGTTGAGCTTTCTGACAAGGAGATGGCCGAAATCCTGGATCTCACGGGCGAGCGCAAGAAGGGTCCCGCCATCCGCCGCCTGATGGAGGAGGCCCTGCAGCAGCGCCGCCGCGCCCAGATCGCCCAGCGCTTCCTCAGCGGCGAGTGGGGCGTGGAGCTGGAGACCTACGAGGCCGACCAGGAGCGCGAGCGCCAGCGGGACCATGAGGTGGCCTCATGACCCTGCTGCTCGACACCAGCCTCTGGATCGACTTCACCCGGGCCCGAAGCCCGGCCCCGCTGAAGCAGTTCATCGCGCCCTTCGTGCTGGATCCCGAGGCCCACTTGGCCGAGCCAGTGCGCTTCGAGCTGCTGCGTTCAGCTCGGCCTGACGAGACCCGTCAATTGGAGGCCCAGTTCGCCACGCTGCCCACGCTCCCCACCCCGGCGGATCTGTGGCAACGGGCAATCGACCTGGGCCAGGCCTGCCGCCAGGTCGGCCGCACCGTGCTCAGCATGGATCTGCTGGTGGCCGCCGTGGCCCTGCACCACAACGCGGTGCTGGTGAGCTTCGACGCCGACTTCGAGGCCATCGCCTCGGTGAGTGAGCTGCGCCTGCAGCGCCTCGAACGTCCTGCCTGACTCCATGAGCCCCAACCCCATCCACCGCCGCAAGAAGCTGATCGAGGTGGCCATCCCACTGGAGGCGATCAATGCGGCCTCGGCGCGGGAGAAGAGCATCCGCCACGGCCACCCCAGCACCCTGCACCTGTGGTGGGCGCGGCGGCCGCTGGCGGCGGCGCGGGCGGTGATCTTCTGCCAGATGGTGGACGACCCCTCGGCGGTGCCGGAGGAGTTCCCGACCGATGAAGCCCAGGAGAACGAGCGGCTAAGGCTGTTCGCGCTGATCAGCGAACTGGTGATGTGGGAGAGCACCACTAACGAGCAGGTGCTTAATCGAGTGCGTGCCGAGATACGCCGTAGCTGGCGGCGCGCCTGCGCCGACAACGCCGATCACCCGGAGGCGGCGGAGCTGTTCAACCCCGAGAAGCTGCCCGGCTTCCATGATCCCTTCGCCGGGGGGGGGCCTTACCGCTGGAGGCGCAGCGGCTGGGGTTGGAGGCCTACGCCAGCGACCTGAACCCGGTGGCGGTGCTGATCAACAAGGCGATGATCGAGATTCCGCCCAAGTTCGCCGGCATGCAGCCGGTGAATCCCGAAAGCCGGCGGAAACAAGACATCAGCGCCTGGAAGGGCGCCCAGGGGCTAGCGGAAGACGTGCGCCACTACGGCCAATGGATGCGCGAGGAGGTCGAGAAGCGCATCGGCCACCTCTACCCGAAGGTGGAGGTGACGGCCGAGATGGCGAAGGACCGGCCAGATCTGAACCCCTACGTAGGAAAGAAGCTTACCGTGATCGCTTGGATCTGGGCCCGCACGGTGAAGAGCCCGAACCCGGCCTTCTCGGAGATAAAGGTACCTCTGGCCTCCACGTTCATGCTCGCCACGAAGGCTGGCAAGGAGGCCTACGTGGAGCCTGTGGTAGGAAATGGCGGCTATAAATTCACGGTGAAGGTGGGAAGGCCGAAGGACCTAGAGGCGGCCAAGGCAGGGACCAAACTCGCCCGAGGTGGCAACTTCGCTTGCCTGATGTCTGGATCTCCCATGAATCCGGAGTACATCAAGGCTGAAGGCATTGCCGGGCGTATGGGTGCCCGCATGATGGCGATCGTTGCAGAAGGCGTTCGCGGTCGTGTCTACCTGGAACCGTCGCCAGAGCAGGAAGCTGCTGCGATACATGCTCATCCTAGCTGGCGACCGGAAGGGTCATTCGTTGAGGACGCGCGAGCCTTCACTCCCTGCATTTATGGCATCAAGAAATGGAGTGACCTGTTCACCGATCGTCAGCTCGTATTGCTTAACACCTTGTCAGACTTGGCCAAGGAAACCAGAGAGCGGGTGAAAACCGATGCTCTTGAGAAGGGACGAGGAGATGAGGACGTGCCGCCATGCACGGGAGGAACCTGGTCGCAGGCTTATGGGGACGCAGTGGCAACTGACATAGCATTCTCGATTAGCAGATCGGCAGATCGCGGCTCCACAATTTGCTCTTGGGATAGCAGCCCAAAGATGGAGGCCCTACGCAATACCTTTGGCCGCCAAGCAATACCAATGACGTGGGATTTTGCCGAAGGAAATCCCCTTTCAGAATCAAGCGGGAACTGGATGAACAATATCGAATGGGGAGCCAAGGCTATTCAGATTCTTCCGGCAAGCCCCCAGGGCTATGCTGATCAGACTGATGCATCCTCTCAAGAGACTTCAACAGGCAAGGTTGTCTCCACAGATCCGCCTTACTATGACAACATAGGATATGCCGATCTTTCTGACTTCTTCTACGTCTGGCTCAGACGCTCACTCAGGGCCGTTTTTCCAGAGCTGCTTGCCACTGTTGCAGCTCCGAAGGCAGAAGAACTAGTTGCCACGTCATATCGGCACGGCGGCAAGGAGAACGCCGAGGCCTTCTTCCTTAATGGCATGACGTTGGCAATGCAGCAAATCTCCATCCAATCGCATCCTGCATTCCCTGTCACCATCTACTACGCATTCAAGCAATCCGAAACAAGGTCTGCGACGGGCACAGCCAGTACGGGCTGGGAAACCTTTCTGGCAGCGGTGATTAAAGCTGGCTTTGCTCTTCGGGGCACTTGGCCAATGCGAACGGAGCTGGCCAACCGCATGAGGGGTATGGAATCCAACGCCCTCGCCACCAGCGTCGTGCTCGTCTGCGACCGACGCCTGGAGACGGCCCTCACCCTCTCCAGGAATGACTTCCGCCGCCAACTGCGCCAGGAGATGCCCCTGGCACTGAAAGAACTGGAACGCGCCAACATCGCCCCCGTAGATCTAGCCCAGGCAGCCATCGGTCCAGGCATGGGGATCTTCAGCAGTGCCAAGGCTGTGCTCAACCCAGACGACACCCCAATGAGTGTGCGAGAAGCCCTGACCGAAATCAATACTGCTCTCGATGAGTATCTTTCCCAGGATGAGGGCGAGCTGGATTCCGACAGCCGGTTTGCCCTGACGTTCTTCGAGAGCTTCGGCTACAAGGAGCGCGACTTCGACGACGCGGAGGGTCTAGGAGGCTGCTGAAATATCCAGCCAGCCGCGGGAGAATGTCCCAACGGCATTGAGCGGATGCGCGGCCAGCAGGAGAGGACCGGCCCCCTGTTCTCCTACGTCTCCACCGAGGAGCGGATCCCCAAGGCCCATCCGCTCCGGCAGGTGCGGCGGCTGGCAGATCAGGCCCTCGACCGGCTCAATCCCACCTTCTGCCGGCTCTACCCGGAGGGCGGTCGGCCCTCGATCCCACCCGAGCAGTTGCTGCTGGCCTTGTTGCTGCAGGCGATCTACGGGATCCGCTCGGAGCGGATGCTCATCGAGCAGCTGGATTACAACCTGCTGTTCCGTTGGTTTGTAGGGCTCGATCCCGACGACCCCGTCTGGCACCCGACCACGTTCACCAAGAACCGTGATCGCCTGCTCAACGAGGAGCTCATGGCCCGATTCCTGGAACTGCTGCTGGCTGCGCCGGAGGTCAAACCGCTGCTGAGCTCGGAGCACTTCTCGGTGGATGGCACCCTGCTGCGGGCCTGGGCCTCCCACAGCTCGCTCGAGCGGATCGACGGAATCGACGACGATCCTTTCCCCCCCAGTAGCGGCAAAGGCTTTGGCGCTGTTCCTGCCAAGGGGAAGAAGCGAGCCAAAGGCGATTTCAGAGGTCTGCTGCTCTCCAACCAGACCCACCGTTCCAGCAGCGACAGCGAGGCGCGCCTGTTCCGCAAGTCGAACAGCACCGGGGCCTACCTCAGTTTTCTGGGCCACTGCCTCATGGAGAACCGCCACGGCCTGGTGGTCGCCAGTGAGGTGACCCCGGCGGACGGCTATGGCGAGCGGTCAGCGGCGGTGCGGATGGCGCGTTCGCTCCCGGGTTCTCACCGGAAGACGCTGGCCGCCGACAAGGGCTACGACACCAAGGACTTTGTGGCCGACATCCGCTTTGCCGGCATCACGCCGCATGTGGCGCAGAACATCCAGGCTCGCCGCCGCTCCGCCATCGACGGCCGCACCACCCGCCATGGGGGCTACGGCAAGTCGATCAACGCCAGGAAGCGGATCGAGCAGGTGTTTGGCTGGATCAAACAGGCCGCCGGACTGCGGCAACTCAAGGCCAGGGGACGATCCCGGGTGGGAGCGGTATTCCGGTTGCACGTGGTGGCCTACAACCTGATCCGCCTGGCCAATCTGCTCAGCCCTCGGGAGGTGATGGCATGAAACGGACCAAGCCAGCCGATCTGAACAGATTCGGCCTTTGGGCAGAGGTGGTGACGCCAGCAGGATCCACTCGCATTGTCGAACCGGCCTGCCGATTGACTCCGCGGAGGGCCCAGGCCGATTTGGCAGAGCTCGGATTGGCGGGTATTTCAGCAGGCTCCTAGCAAAGGCCCGCAACCTCTCCGTGGCTGGTGTTGCCCAGGCCGGTATTCTTCGCTCCGTGGCCGGCAAGGTTCGTCTGTTACCTCGCGCGGAACTACTCGATGACTGGGACCCTACTACCGACAAACGACTCTGCGTCTGGGAAGCCACCCAGCAACTGATTAAGCGCTTGGAAGCAGGGGGCGAAGACACTGCGGCCCAGTTACTCCTCCAGCTCAAGTCCATCTCCGGCCACGGTGATCTGGCCGCCAACTGCCGTGCCCTGGCCTACCGCCTCTACAACCACTGCGAAAAAACCAATCAGGCAGAAGAAGCCCGTGCCTACAACGGTCTGGTGATCGCCTGGTCCGAGCTGGAGAAGCGGGCCGCTGCCGCCTCCAGCGGTTCCACAGCTCCCCTTCAGACCTCCCTGATCTGATCCCCGCCCCATGGCCCTCTCCAACCGCGATCGCATCAGCAAGGCCCTCGATCAGCTCCGGGACGCTCTGCTGCCCTACATCAGCCGCGAGCTCTACCAGGGGATCGGCAGCAACTGGCAGGAACGTCTGGCGCCCAACGCCAACCTTCAGGACGTGTCGGTGCTGCTCAAGTTGTTCATGGACCACTGGCAGGGCGTGTTCAGGCGACTGCTCAGCCCGCCGGATCGCTCCTACGTGAGCGAACTGCTCGATGCCCGCAACCGCTGGGCCCACCAAGAACCCTTCTCCTCCGACGACACCGACCGCGCCCTCGACACCGCCGCCCGCCTCTGCCGCAATATCGCCGCGCCCGAGGCCGCCGAGGCCATCCGTCTTCTGCGCGAGGAGCTGCAGCAGCAGGTGTTCAGCGAACGGGCACGCAACCGCACGCGCTACCAGGTGTCGATCGAGAACAAAGTGCAGGCCGGTCTGCTGCCCTGGCGCGATGTGATCACACCTCACCCCGATGTGATCACCGGCAAGTACCAGCAGGCCGAGTTCGCCGCCGACCTTGACCAGGTGCGCCGTGGCATCGGCAGCAAGGAGTACACCGATCCCAGTGAGTTCTACCGCCGCACTTTCATCACCTCCGGCATGCGCGCCCTGCTGCGCATCGCCCTTGAACGGCTCAACGGCCAGGGCGGTGAACCGGTGATCGAGCTGCAGACCAACTTCGGTGGCGGCAAGACCCACTCGATGCTGGCCCTCTATCACCTCTGCTCCGGCCAGAGCCTGGCCAGCCTGCCGGGCCTCGAAGAAGTGTGCAGCGAGGTGGGCATCGCCTCCGTGCCCAGGGCCTCCCGCGCCGTGCTGGTGGGCACCGCTTTCAGCCCATCGAAAGCCACCACCTATCCCGATGGCACGGTTGTGAACACCCTCTGGGGGGAACTCGCCTACCAGCTCGGTGGACCCCAGGGCTATGCCCTGATCGCCAGCAGCGACCAGCAGCGGGTGGCCCCCGGCGCCCAGGACCTGGCTGCCCTGTTCCAGGCCCATGCCCCCTGCCTGATCCTGGTGGATGAGTGGGTGGCCTACGCCCGCAACCTGGTCAGCAACGCCACCCTACCGGCCGGCACCTTCGATTCCCAGGTGTCCTTCGCGCAGGCGCTCACCGAGGCCGTCAAGCAGGTTCCCAATGCCCTGCTGCTGATCTCCGTGCCTCAGAGCGTCAACGAGATCGGCGGCAGCGATGGCGAGAAGGCCGTCTCGGCCCTCAAGAACGTAGTCACCCGCATCGCTTATCAGTGGCGGCCCGCCACCGGCAACGAGGGCTTCGAGATCGTGCGTCGGAGGCTTTTCGAGCCAATCACCACCCGGGAGGCCGGCGCGGCCCGCGATGCGGTGGTGCGGAGCTTCACCGATCTCTACTCCCAGAACCCTTCGGAGTTCCCGGCTGAAACACGAGAAGCCGGATACCGCGATCTTTTGATCAGCGCCTATCCGATCCACCCGGAGCTGTTCAAGCGCCTCTACGACGACTGGAGCACCCTCGATCGCTTTCAGCGGACTCGGGGCGTGTTGCGCCTGCTGGCCCTCACGATCGAGGGCCTCTGGAACGGCAACAGCAAGGACCTGCTGATCATGCCCAGCTCGATGCCGATCGATGACAACGACGTCAAGAACGAGCTGGTGCGTTTCCTCGACAACCAGTGGGAGCCGATCATTTCCCAGGACGTGGATGGCCCCCAGTCCACCCCCACCCGGCTGGATGCGGAGAACCCCAACTTCGGCCGCGTCAGTGCCTGCAAGCGGGTGGCCCGCTCCCTCTACATCGGCACAGCTCCGGATGCCGATGCCCTGCGCAAGGGGATCGGCGATCAGCGGGTGAAGCTGGCCTGCGTGATGCCCGGGGAGCCGATCGGCGTGTTCGGCGATGCCCTGCGCCGCCTTGGCGATCGAGGCCGCTTCATCCAGCAGGACGGCGACCGCTACTGGATCGACACCCGCCCCAACCTCAACCGCACCGCCGAGGAGCACCGCGAGAGCTACCTCCGTCAGCGCGAGGAGCTGCTGGCCGAACTCAACACCCGTCTGACCCAGGAGGCCAACAAACGCGGCGACTTCGCCGGCCTCCACGCCGCACCCATGGAGAACAGTGCCGTTCCCGATGAGGCCGCCACTCGGCTGGTGTTGCTGGCCGCTCAGTTCACCCATCGCCGGGGGGTGGAGTTCAGCGCTGCACGGCAGTGGGCCTCGGCCTGCCTCCAGAGCCGGGGCAACAGCCCCCGCCAGTTCGCCAACACCCTGATCTTCCTGGCCCCCGATGAAGCCAGCATCGAGAACCTGTTTCAAGCCTTGGCCGATCGCCGCGCCTGGCAGCACATCGTCGACAACGAACTGGAGCTCAACCTCACGGTGGCCCAGAAGAACCTGGCCATCGGCAGGATCGCCGAGGCCACCCAGGCCGTGGCCAGCCGCATCCCCGAAACCTGGTGCCACCTGCTGATCCCCTACCAGAGCCAGCCCGGCCCCGGTGGGGCGCTCTGGGAGGAGAAGAAACTCACCAGCGGTAAGGGCAGCCTGGCCGAGCGGGCCAGCGAACGCTGCGTTCAGGAAGACGTGCTCTTCCTGCAACTCGGTGCCCGCCGCATCCGCGACGACCTCAATCGCTTCCTTTGGACCGATAAGCCCCATGTGGCGGTCCGCGACCTCGTCGACTGGAGCCGGAAGTACCTCTACCTGCCCCGCGTGGCCAACGACCAGGTGATCCTCAACGCCTTGGTGAACCTCCAGGCCGCCCTCACCGGTGAAGCTACGTTCCACCTGGCTGATGGCTTCGATGAGGCGACGGGCCGCTACAGCGGCTTGAGGCCTCAGCAAGTCTCCGGCACCAGTCCGGCGTCATTGACGAGCCTGGTGGTGAAGGACGAAGTGGCCTCCGTCCAGATCGAGGCGGATCGGTTGGCTGAGGAGGAGCGGAAGCGGCAATCGGAGAAGCCCGATGGGGCTGGGCCCGGTGGAACAGGCCCTGGAATCGTCAAGCCGGGCGCTCCGGTCGGGCCAGGGCCTGTTCATCCGCCCTCACCGGCGCCGCCGTTGCCCGTCGCACCCACGTTGCCCACCACCTACACCGCATCGGTAAAGCTGAACTCCGTCACAGCCGGGCCGCAGGTTGGCAAGTTTCTCGATGAGGTGATGTCACACTTGCAGGCGTTGCCTGGAGTGGAGATCGAGATGTCCCTGGAGGTCCAGGTGCGGGCTCCTGGGGGTATCGATGAGAAAACCAGCCGTGTCGTTCTGGAGAACTCGGTAACCCTAAAGGTGGAGAAGCCGAGCCTTTACTAGGGCACTTTTTACAATCATGAGCATCAACCCACCTGATTACTTTGAGACGATCAGACAGGCGGCAGAACGTCGATGGATTCAACTTGAAGGTGATGAAGATTTGGCTGGGCCATGGCACCAGCTATTCAAACAGGTTCAAAGTCCTCGGCATGTGCTCTCTGAGCTACTGCAGAATGCCGATGACGCAGGCGCAGCTAAAGCAAGTGCAAGAGTTAACAAGGGCGTCTTCGAGTTCACTCACAATGGCGAAGACTTCAATGCCGAGCATTTTGCATCACTCTGCAGATTTGGCTACTCCAACAAACGATCTCTGCATACTATCGGATTTCGAGGCATTGGATTCAAAAGCACGTTCAGCCTTGGCCCAGTCGTAACTATTCAGACGCCTTCACTTAGCGTCCACTTCAACAAAGCCAGATTTACCCTGCCCTGCTGGGCAGACTTAAACAGCAATCTCGGATACGGAACACATATCTCTGTCCAGATTCAAGATACTCATCGAGAGGCCGAGCTCGGGAAAAATCTCTCGGAATGGAGGCAAAGCCCAGTCTCGCTATTGTTCTTCAGAACTTTAAGGGAGCTGACCTTAAACGACGAGCGGCTTGCTTGGTTGCCATTGGAAGACGGTCCCGTTCCAGAGAGTCAATGGTACAGCTTAAACGGATCAGACAAATACAGATACCTACTTGCTCGATCAGAGCCAGAAGATTTTCCCGAAGATTGCATCGCTGAGATCAAACAAGAAAGAATTCTTGGCGCAGATGTAGATTTTACTTTGCCTCCATCCAGGGTTGAACTGGTATTGGGCGCCAGTTCTGGAATCTATGTCGTACTACCCACCTCGGTAAGGCCAAGTCTGCCGTTTGCATGCAATGGCCCATTTATGCAGGATCCTGCACGAGTCAAGATAAAAGATCCCGAGACCTCCCCCACGAATCGATGGCTGCTATCAAGAGTGGGCCAGCTTGCAGCGTCTGTAATGCGTGGCTGGCTCACTAATCAGGACCTTGATCTCGCTCATCGTGCCGAAGCCTATCAACTCCTTCTTTCCAGGGCATCCGTACAGCAAGGTATAGAGGGTTCATGCGTCAACGATGTTGAAGAATCATTCTTCTCTTCATTGGCAGGCCTTCCTATAGTTCTTGCGCGGACAGGAACCATCGAGAAGAAAGGGCAATGTATTTCCATTGACAAACAGATTCGCGATATCTGGCCCCATGATGTCTTTAGCCGCGACATCGATCCCAACCAAAGAAAGCTGCTATCCGAACACATATCCAGCGAAACAGTTGACACTTTATACAGACTGGGTGAGATTGACAGAATCAATAGGCCCCAATTCTGTTCAATTCTGCGTAGCACTAATCCGCCGCGTCCAAGCCCGGAAAAACTCTTGGCGCTTTGGGCGTATATCTCAGGGGAGTTTGCAAGTATTCACTCCACCGCCAATCTTGAAGACATTTCCATAGTGCCCATCGCTGGGAAGGGGACACTCTCTTCCCCACGTCTCAGCATAAGGCTTGGGTCGACAAAAGCAACACTTAGCGACGAAGATAATCGCCTGATATCAAATCATATTCATGTTCTTGACAAAGAATGGACCGATTATCTGGAATCCGAAGACGGAGACTACTCAATCTATCTAGGCCGCTTTGGCTCAACTAGTGCAAAAAGTGCTGCATCAGGACTGTTGCAGAAAATGGGATTAGCAGACGGCTCAGACACGAGTAAAATTATAGAGAAAGTGATGTCAAGTGTTCATGGCGGTGCGCCATTGAAATCTGATGTAGTTATACGCTTGGCTCATATCTGTGCTCGACTCGACTGTAAAATACCAAAGAACTTCTCCTACATTACCCAAGACGGAAATCTGAAGAATTCAGCAAATGGGGTTTGTCATGACGCGAATGGCCTGCTAAAGTCATTGCTGCCAGAACATCGTTACAGCACCTTAGTTCTTTCATCCCAATACGGAAACACTAATCACTCCTGTTCTCCAGAAGAGTGGGCTGAATGGTTATCATCATATAAGTCAGGATTGAAACGCCTCCCTCCTCTAGAAAAGAAGGAATTTACCACTCGCCACGGACAGGCTCTACTCACTTATATTCATGACACGTATGGAATGGAGTTTGACCCTAACCTCTTTCCCCATCGATGGGAACGCTTGTATCCATATCAGCGCTACAGGCTTATCGACTATGACTTTCATGATGACATTATCGATTTTTGGAACGAACTGCAGAGCTATGACGCTGCTCTTCGAGCGTTGGCATTGGAGTTTTTGGAGTCATCAATTATTGATTGGTTTTCTGAGCCATTTATTCGAATCTTCCAGACAAATACAGGTGGCTCGAAAGAGATCCTCGTCGCAGGTCACAGCATTTCAGCATCTTGGTTGAGACGATTTCAGGAATGTAATTGTATTCCTGATACACGGGATACGCTGTGCAAACCAACTGAACTACTCCGCAGAAGCGAGGAAACAGAACCTTTAATCGGCATTGAACGGTTCATCAAGAAGAGACTAGATCAATCATCCAATGAGAAAATCCTTGAGCTTCTTGGTGTGTCCGCAGCATTGCCAGGACCTCACCTGTTACTGTCTCTTCTAAGAACTTTTTCTACTTTAGATAGAACTCCCCATAGCGAGGTCGAAAAGGTATTTGAGCAACTGGACAAGCTTTATCAAGTTAGCTCAAGCCACGATCAGACAGTTATAGTGAATGAGTTTCAGGAAAGCAAGCTCATTCTCACAGAGCAGGGTGAGTGGAGTCTTCCTTCTGAGGTCTTTGTATCGAGTGATGGTCTAGAAGCTGCTGGGATTAAGACTGTTATCGCTTCATTGCAGTCACTCACATTATGGAGACACATAGGCATCAAAGAACGTCCCAGCTCGGAGAACGCAGTCGAGTTTATCGAATCACTGGAAATGGGTGTTGAGCTTGATAACTCAACGTTGCTTCTCGCTAAAATCTTCCTTAAAAGGTTCGCAGAGAAGGTGATCAGCGACTGCGGGGCTTGGCTTACATTGAACGGGCAACTGCAGCCACTTAAAGATTTCACTTATGGATTACGATCAGAACGGATAGGAGAAAACATTCTTTTCGATTCTGTTCGAAACTCGACTGCAGACCTCAGATTTTTTGAAAATCTTGGCGTAGATGTCGTTCTATCTCTTGCTGGTCTTATCGACCTGGAATCAGCGATATGCTATCAGCTCGACTCTGTCAGCTCATCGAGGCAGCTTCTTCATCCTACCCCAAGGTGGCTTGAAGTTTTTGGCACTTGCCTCAGCCGGCTGTGCGGACAGATAGAGAACAAACAAGCTGATTACTCTGAACTAGGCAAGCGCTTGGCAACAACAACTATATCTTTCATGGACGAACTAAGGCTTATTCCAATGGTTGATGGCAAGCCAGTGGGCCGCCCGCTTCAGAAGCCTGGCACAATTGTTGATACCACTATTTTCGTCAATAGACTTCCCGCATCGAGACTTGCCAATCTCATACCCGTACTTATCGGCGAGCATCTTTCTAGCCCCACGCTACAAGCTGCAGCGTCGTACTGCTATGAAAGATCTGAGCACCTAATCGTTGATTACTTTCAATCAAACTTCGAGATGCTTCCTCCTGCTAATGCAGAAGTAGAGATAGGCAATCAAGGATCAGCAGATGATATGGCGGCTGGAATCAATTCACTCAAGGATTCGGAATTGACCGAACAACCCCATTCTAAAGACTCCGCTCTTTCAAGTGTCTTATGGATTAAGGACGCCGATCTGTCTATCAAAGGAGGTAGAGATATCCTGGCAGGTGAAGCTCAGACTGAGTTGACATCTGATGATTTTTCTCTGGACGCCTCTGGCATCATTCCAGATGCCAAAAATGCTCAGCAAAGTCATGGCAGTGACCCTAATGCAGACCAGACAGAGCCTCGAAGCGATACCCTGAAATCCGCTGCAGTTGATGATTCTACAAGCTCATCTCAATATTCAGTAGTCAAGGCTTTCGCAAAGACCATGGACATGGAGGAGTTGCAAGAGGGCCTGTTCCAAAGCAAAACTGGGGTGAAGCTCGTTAGGCAAAGGTCAGAAGTATTCCCCTGGGCCTTGATCTCACTCCATGGGGATGAGATTAAACGGTTTCTGGTCAGGACATTGCCGATTGCAGCCTCTCCACTAGAGTTGGATTCAATTGCATTCGGAATGCTTGATAAACTTCCAGGAACCCATTCCCTTCTTCTTCCTGAGGTGGATGGATCCGTTGGAGAATTGTCAGGAGGCAAAGTTCAATCAATGATCAATTCCGGTCGCATAAAAGTCTTTCCGGCAAGCTATAGATTGGTCATGGCTCTGTGATTTGTTAATTCGTATGCTCCCAGCCATGGGTTAGGGGTAAGGAGGCCTTCGTTCGCTTTCCTCAAATTCCTGCCTTTGGTGTTTCTCCTAACTATGTGCCTTTAGACAGAGCAGATCCCACACATGCTAGCTCCTTGCCGAGCGGCTGAAAAAGCACCCTTGGCGATTTCTTGAGCTGCTCGACCCTCTGCGCCAAATAGGCGGCATGGCCCTCGATCTCGATGCCAATCTCCGGCTAACCGCTATGCAGCACCGTCCCCTGCTCGGCGACCATCTGTTCGCGGACACAGCACGGCTTTCCGAAGACACCGCCCAACTCTCTCTTGAGCAGCGATTGAAGGCCTTTGGACTGGATCTGTTCATGCGCCCACGTGCCGTAGAGCACTGCAGCCGTCTGGAAGCTGGCGCGAATGTGCAGCTGGATCCGATCGATGTCAGGTTGTTAGCAGGCGTGATCCCCGCCAAAGCTGACCGGCACCGTCCAGTAGCTGGTTCAGGTGCACAGGATGATTGCACCGCCAGCGCCTGGCTCCTCGCGGCTGAACAGCTGGGGGGAAGCTCAAGTGGCTGTGGTGCTCAAGCCCCAGCACATCCAATCAGTGGTGGAAACAATTGCTCCCTTCAGGCTGCGGCCTGCGGCAGCTCTGCATACAGCAGGAGCAGCGCCCTGGGGAATCGATGCAACTTCCCGTCGCCATTGCCAGGAAGGCCGCGTGATCGCCGTTGACCTCAGCGGTGATCTCCCCCTGATCACACGGCGTGGAGACCAGTGCCCTGGCGTGAACACCCCCACCTGGAGCAGCGGCTCACTATTGCGGGCGCTCAGGGTCTCGATCGCATCGATTCCCATCGCCCGCATCCAAGTCCCCAACCTTTTGGTGGGTCCGTCGTGTAGTGGGTTACGCAGGTCGGTCTGAGCGGTGGCGTCAGCCACATGCTGAAGCTGCAAGCCCCGGCTGGTTTGAAGCAGCACTGAGAACAGGCTCTGCCGCCGACGGATAGGCTCCTTAGGTGTGTAGTGCCACCAGGTTGTTCCGGCTGACTAGTGGGTGTGAGGTCGACAGGTTTGTGGTGCGACCCAACAGCCCAAGACCTCACAACACATGCATACCCACCCCATGCACGCCTGACACCCATCGGTCGGGAACGGCTAATCCGCCAGCTTCTCGATGAAGGCATGAGCCTCGCTCAGCTGGCCGCTAAACACGGCATCAGTGAGCAAACCGCCCGAAAGTGGCTGGCGCGCTTTCGTTCAAGCGGGCCAGCGGCACTGGCGGATCGACGCAGCGTGCGCCGCAGCCAGCGGCGGACGCTAGATCCGCAGCAACTGCAGCAGGCCGTGGACCTCAGGCACCAGCGCTGCACCCTCCGGAGGATCGCCAGGCTGCTGCTGGTGCTGATCAGCACCCTTGGCCGGGCGATGCGGCGCCTGGGGCTGAGCCGGCTGCGCAACCTTGACCCCAAACCGCCGGTGCAGCGGTACCAGCGGGAACGCCATGGCGACATGATCCATGTCGACATCAAGCTGCTGGCCCGGTTCGACCGTCGTGGTCACAGGATCATCGGTGATCCAAGCAAAGGAAGCTCCCCCGGCGCTGGCTACGAGAAGGTTCATTTGGCCGTGGATGACGCCACCCGTCTGTCCTACGACGAGGTGTTGGCCGACGAGAAGGGGCCGACAACGGTGAGCTTCCTGAGCCGTGCGGTTGCCTGGTTCACCTCCCATGGCATCGAACGCCGACGGGTGCTCAGCGACAACGGCTCGGCCTACAAGTCCCATGGCTGGCGAAAAGCCATCCAGGCGCTGGGATTGAATGTGAAAAAGACCAGGCCTTACTCCCCACCGACCAACGGCAAGACTGAGCGGTTCATCAAGACGTTGTTGGAGGAATGGGCCTACGTGATGCCCTATGGCAACTCTGTGGCTCGCGAAGAGCTGCTGCCGGCCTACTTGCTGATCTAGAACGGGAGCATGTGCCACATGGGCCTGGGCGGTCACACCCCCCGGCAGTGGCTCGCTCAGCTGCAGGTAGGAACAACCTGGTGGAAAAGCACACCTAGCCATGTTTGAAGCCATCTGCTCACGAGCGCCAGGACAAATAAGAATCACTGCCGACGAGGCTTATTCAAAGGTATACAGGCTTGAGGACTGGGGCTCAGTTCAGGTTAGAGATGGCTGGATATGCCCGGAGTGTAGGCAGCCTGTTTTCCTCAAGAGACTACATGAGCGCATGAGCAAGAATCACAGCTTTGTTGTTCAGGCACACTTCTGCCATCACACAGCTGCTGCGGCCTTGCAGTGCGATCTCTTTAAATCAGGAGGATCTAGAAACTATTCTCGACAAGCTGCAGACCATAGGGCCCGAATGCAAAGCCTGACTCGCTTCCTTGGTAATGTGAGGAGGGAGCCGAACCACCTCGAAGAGCTGCTGTTCGCAGAGGAGGAGATAATTCTAGAAGTTGCGTCTACACTTGGCGCTAGCGGGAGAGATGGCGTATACCCAATGCAAGCCCACATTATGTATCGCATGGAGGCATCTCTTCCTTCTAGCGCTCAGCTGCTCAAGGCATACTCCTCCATTGACAGCTTTCAAGCTGGAATTCTTGCGCTAGGGAGACTCTGGGAAACTAGGCCGATCTACGCGAGAATGCCCGTGTGAACGCAGGCCAGGACTGAACGGATGGGCGGTAAGCAGCTCGGCTTCTCTGATTACGAGCAGACGACCGCCAAGAAGCAGACCAAGCGCGAGAAGTTTCTGGCTGAGATGGAGGCGGTTGTTCCCTGGGATGCGCTGATCGCCCTGATCGAGCCCATCTACCCAAAGACCAGCAAGAAGGGAGGGCGTCCTCCCTACCCGCTGGCGACCATGCTGCGGATCCACCTGCTGCAGCAGTGGTACTCCCTCAGTGATCCAGCCATGGAAGAGGCCCTGATTGAGGTGCCCACCATGCGCCGTTTTGCGGGCATCGATCTGATCAGCGACAGGATCCCTG
>NZ_ASAC01000025.1:0-45375 GCF_009834675.1 Cyanobium sp. Copco_Reservoir_LC18 | reverse complement strand
GCATTGTCGAACCGGCCTGCCGATTGACTCCGCGGAGGGCCCAGGCCGATTTGGCAGAGCTCGGATTGGCGGGTATTTCAGCAGGCTCTTAGCCCCGAGCAGTTCGGCGCCGTCTGCAGCGCCAACCACCAGGCGGTGGTGGAACTCACCGCCGAGGGCCACCTCATCGACATGATGCCCACAGGCAGCGAGACTGGCGCCCGCAAGAGCCGTTTGCTGCTGCACCTGCTGGCCTGGGGCGACAGGGTGGGCGGTTGGCAGTTGTTCGACAGCTCCACGAGCTTCCTCTTACCCGAAGGCTCGGTGCGCAGCCCCGATGCCCCACTGGTTGCTCTGCAGCGATGACGGGCCCGCTCGCCAGGTAGGAGCGCCGTGAGTTCCCGCCCCTCTGCCCAAATCTGCTGGTCGAACTCGCCAGCCCCGGCGACGACAGTCCCAGCGGTTTCACGGCATTGCGGCAGAAGATGGCTGCTTACCGGGCCAATGGCGCCAGGCTGGGCTGGCTGCTGGTCCCCAAGAGCAGGCTGTGGCGATCTTGAGCAGCAAGGCCAGCGGGGAGTCCATGCGCCTTGAGGGTACCACCACCCTGGAGGGTGACGCGCCATTCCCCGGGCTGCGCCTGGAGTTGGCTGAGATATGGGGGGCCTGAACAATTCAGGGCAGAACCTGATCAGCCAGCCGACGCAGACGCTGATCGGCAGTGACCAGCAGGGTAGCTTCACGCCGAGCCAGCGCCAGGTCCAGACAGTCGTAGACGGGGTGGTTCAGATGGCAGGCAAGGGCGAGCGCTTCCACCTGCAGATGGCGGTCGGACTCGACTTGATCCACAAGATTGGTGGCGTCCGCCAGCAGCTGCTGGGGATCCATGCCCGCCAGCCCAGCGCTGCGCCGCAGCTTCCACAGCCCGTTCGCCACTCCTGTGAGCATCAGCTCGGGAGCCAGCACCAGTGGGGCCTGTCCCAGCTGCTCCGCACAGTCGTGCGCCATCAGGTCATGCGTGATCATGCGCAGCACAGCCGAGGCATCGAGAACCAGCGCCAGTGCCATCAGCGCTCGCGGTCGCAGCGGATCAGGGATTCCGGAGTCTCCTCCCATGACAGCGCTTGCCACTGCTGCCATCGCTCGGCGATCCTCCCCAGCGCCAGCCGGCGCCGCTGCCGCGGGTCTCCGCCTGCCATGGCCTCCAGATCAGCAAGGGCCTGCTGGCTGTGGCTGCACTTCTGGGCGCTGGCCCGGCACTTCAACAAGCAGGGAAGCGGATCCGGTACATCGCATATCTGCAGGGAGGCCATGACAAGACCACAGGTGCAATCAATCGACTCAGATTGCATGCAAAGCGCATGTTCTGGCAGCGCGATGGAGTGCCTCATCCCCCCGCCAGTACCCGCACCTCCGTCTCGATTCGCTGGACTCCTCCCCCTGATGGCTCGAATTCCTGCCGCAGCCGCAGGTGCAGCAGGCCGTCGGGTTCCACGGCGGCCTCCAGCCCCGGCTGGCTGAGCCCATCCAGCAGCACCCGGTTCTGGGCCGCTCCGGCGCTCGGTTCGCCGTCCAGCCCGAAGGCCGGGCCGCAGCGCATCAGCACCCGCCGGCGCCAGATGGGGCTCGGTGGGCTGCCGGCCGTGTAGGTGATCGGACCGGCCGGTGTCTGCAGCTGCAGCACCGGATCCCGGCCGCCCAGGGCGCAGGCGGCCCCGGTCCCCAGGCCCGGATCCACCCGGGTGGCCCGCTGCAGATCCCCCCGCAGCAGGGCCAGCACCCGCCGCTGCTGGCCCCGTTCCCGCACCTGCCGCACCATCCGCTCCACCTGCCGGCCCTCCGCCACCAGGGCCTGCAGCACCACCCCCCACAGCAGCAACCCGACGCTCACCGCCACGAGCAGCTCCGCCAGCGAGAAGCCGGCCGGCCCCCTGACGGAACGGCCGTGGGAATGCAGCAAGACCATGACGCAGCTCCGGTGATAAAGATCAGGGCGGCTCACGACTGGGGATCCGGCAGGCAGCCGCCCGGCCCCTGCCGTCCCAGGCGGGTCACCCCGAGGGGCAGGGCCACCACCACGCAGCGCACCAGATCGGTGCCCTCGGTGCTCAGCAACACGGTGCCGCCGTCGATGATCAGCCCGTTGCTGGTGAAGCGCACCGCCGCCGGCAGGTTGTGGCTGACGTTCCCCGGCAGCCCGCCGATCCCCTCCCCCAGCTCCAGGGCCGCCCCCTCGCAGGCCGGCAGGCTGCCCGCCTGGGGCTCCCGCCAGCCCGTGGCCTCCAGGCTCAGGGCACAGGGACGGCCGCTGCGCAGGGCGGCGTCCCGTCCCCGCTCCAGCCCCACCATCACCCGGCGGCTGGCCCCCTCCAGCCGGGCGGCGGCCAGGTCCCGGCTGGCGGAGGTGAACCCCAGCTGGGCCAGCAGTCCGACCAGCACCAGGGTCAGCAGGGCTTCCGGCAGGGTGAAGCCCCCCGGCTCAGGGTGTGCCACCGCCCCCTCCCGGCGCAGGCCCGCAGCGGCCGAAGGCCGCCGGCACGTACAGGCGCTGGCGCGGTTCGGCCTCGCCGGCCACCGCCAGCCGCAGCACCACCCCGTCTCCGCTGGCCGACACCTCCAGCTGGCGTGCCAGCCCCGGGGCCAGGGGCTGGGCCGCCAGGGCCTGCAGCAGCTGGGCCATCGCCGTGGTGCAGTCACCAGCCGATGGGGCCAGGCCGCGCAGGGAGGCTTCGGCCCGCGCCAGAGCCACCTCCGCCTGCTCCAGCCGCTCCTGCTGGCGCTGCTCGGCCACGGCCGCGGCGCCCGCCAGGGCCCAGAGCTGCAGCGAGGATCCCGCCGCACTCAGGAACACCACCGACCCGGTCACCAGTTCGATCAGGCTCATGGCGCCACCCCCCGCAGGCCCACCAGCCGCACGTCGGTGATCTGCGGCTGGGGCTGGCCTGGCGGCTGGGCCGGGGCCAGCTGGACCGTGAACGCCCCCTGGCGCGCCGGCTGGCCCCCGCCGGCGGCCAGCTCCAGCAGCAGTTCGGCCGGCTGCAGGTCCGGGCGCCAGGCGACCAGGCGGTAGGAGCCCCCCAGCACCTGGCCCTGGCGCAGGGCCGCGATCGCCGGGGCCGGGGCGCAGGCCAGGCCCTGGACGTCCCACTGGGGCAGCGGCAGCGCCAGCAGGCAGCGATGGCTGCGGTGCAGCTCCGCCAGCAGCTGCTGACCCGCCGAGGCCAGCCGGTCCTCCGCCCGGCGCTGCTGCTGCTCCCGGATCCCCTGCAGACGCAGCTGCAGGCTGGCGGTGTGGGCCGAGAGGCTCCCCAGCAGCAGAACCATCGAGGCCCCCATGGCCAGGGGCAGGACGAACCCCTGCTCCCCGGCGCGGTGGCGATGCAACGTGGGCATGGCGATGGCAGCGAACACCTTTTCAACGTTCCCGCCCAGGGACACCGTGGCTGGGGGAAACTGCCCCAAGTGACCGTGCCTTTCTCCAGCGGGCCATGAACCACAGCCGGCACAGGGACACCCGCGACGCGGTGGACGGCGTCGTGAATCGCCACCAGCTGGACTATTCCCTGGGCCAGCTGCGGCTGGTGGGATTGGTGCTGCTGGTGCTGGAGCTGAGCACCCTGCTGCTGGCGGGCAGCTTCGCCAGCGTCGAGGCTCCCGCCGGCCGGCTCAACGGCCTGATCGGCCTCTCCCCTGCCCTGCCGCTGCTGCCCCTCGGTTTCGGCCTCTACCTGCTCGGCGGCGGCCATCGCCGCCACCGACGCGAGCAGCCCTGGACCGGCGCCCTGCACCGCACCCTGCTGCCCCTGGGGCTGATCCTGCTGCTGCTGCCGGCGGTCACCATCCATGACGTCGCCATCCTGTTCAGCCAGCGCCATCTGGCGCCCCTCCCCCCCATGCAGCAGCACCTGCTCAACCCGGTGCGCCTGATCACGACCCTGCTGCTCCAGGGGGTCACCGGCGCCGGGCTGGTGCTGATGCAGCTGCGCGGCCGGCACCAGATGCGGCGGGTGGGGCTGACCCCAAGCCTGTTCTTCCGCACCGATGCCACCGGACCGGTCCATCTGCACCGCAGGCGCTCGACGGATTAGGAACGGCCCGTGGGCCGGGACACGCGCTGTCGGCCGGAGGAAGTCGAGACGTTGAGCGGAGGATGTCCAGGTCTGTACAACCTGTACAGAGTCTGTTTCGCACTGCGGGAGGTAAGGCCGGGAGCTGAACGTCCTTCCAATCCAGAGCGGCCCGCCGCTTCAGAGCCAGCTCACTGGTTCAGCTTCAGCACCGCCATGAAGGCCTCCTGGGGCACCTCCACCCGACCCATCGCCTTCATGCGCTTCTTGCCCTTGGCCTGCTTCTTGAGCAGCTTCTTCTTGCGGGAGATGTCACCGCCGTAGCACTTGGCCAGCACGTCCTTGCGGATGGCGCTGATGCTCTCGCTGGCGATGATGCGGCTGCCGATCGAGGCCTGGATGGGAATCTTGAACTGCTGCCGGGGGATCAGTTCCTTGAGCTTCTCCACCAGGCTCTTGCCCACGTTGTAGGCCTTGTCCCGGTGCACGATGGTGGTGAGCGGATCGGCCTTCTCGCCGTTGATCAGCACATCGAGGCGCACCAGCTCGTTGCGGCGGTAGCCGATCAGGCTGTATTCCATCGAGGCGTAGCCCTTGGTGCGGCTCTTCATCTGATCGAAGAAGTCGGTCACCACTTCCGCCAGGGGCAGCTCGTAGTGCAGCGTCACCCGGTCGGTGGTGATGTACTTCATGTCGATGAACTCACCACGCCGCTCCTGGCACAGTTCCATCAGGGCGCCGTTGTACACGTTGGGCGTGTAGATCTCCAGCTTCACATAGGGTTCCTCGATCGATTCCCGCTTCTGGGGATCGGGAAGGGTGGCGGGATTGTCCACCATCAGGGTGCTGCCGTCGATCATGTTCACCTGGTAGATCACCGAAGGCGCGGTGACGATCAGGTCGAGGTCGTACTCCCGCTCCAGCCGCTCCTGCACGATCTCCATGTGCAGCAGGCCCAGGAAGCCGCAGCGGAAGCCGAAGCCCATGGCACTGCTGGTCTCCGGTTCGTACTGCAGCGCCGCATCGGAGAGCTGCAGCTTGTCGAGGGCCTCCCGCAGGTCGGGGTACTGGTCGGCGTCGGTGGGGAACAGGCCGCAGAACACCATCGGCGTGGCCTCGGCGTAGCCGGGCAGCGGTTCGCTCGCCGGGTTGGACGCCAGGGTGATGGTGTCGCCGACGCGGGCATCGGCCACCGCCTTGATCGAGGCGGACAGGTAGCCCACCTCACCGGCATGCAGGCTGTCCACCTGGCGCTGGTCCGGCGCCATCACCCCCACCTCGTCGAGCTCCACCACCTTGCCGCTGGCCATCAGCAGCACTTTGTCCTTGCGGGCGATCACGCCGCTGATCACCCGGAAGTAGACGATCACCCCCCGGTAGGGGTCGTAGTAGGAGTCGAAGATCAGGGCCCGCAACGGTTCATCCGCCTGGTCCGGCGGCGCCGGCACCCGGTCCACCACCGCCTGCAGGATCTCCGGCACCCCCAGGCCGGTCTTGGCGGAGCAGTTGATGGCCGTGGAGGTGTCGAGGCCGATGATCGCCTCGATCTCCGCCTTGATCCGGTCGGGATCGGCCCCGGGCAGGTCGATCTTGTTGAGCACTGGGATGATCTCGAGATCGTTCTCCAGCGCCAGGTACACGTTGGCCAGGGTCTGGGCTTCCACCCCCTGGCTGGCGTCCACCACCAGCAGGGCGCCCTCGCAGGCCAGCAGGCTGCGGCTCACCTCATAGGAAAAGTCGACGTGGCCCGGGGTGTCGATCAGGTTGAGGATGTAGGTCTGGCCGTCGGCCGCCTGGTACTCCATGCGGGCCGCCTGGAGCTTGATCGTGATGCCCCGCTCCCGCTCCAGCTCCATGTTGTCGAGGAACTGGGCCTGCATGTCCCGGGCGGCCACGGTGCCGGTGTCCTGCAGCAGGCGGTCGGCCAGGGTCGATTTGCCGTGGTCGATGTGGGCGATGATGCAGAAGTTACGGATCCGCTGGGCGGGAACGTCGGTCATGGGCGCCCGGAGGCTCAGCCGCGAAGGGAACAAGGGCCCGATCCTAGGCAGCTCCCCCGGGTTCCCTCGGCGACGATCAGGCGCCGAGGCCGAGGCGCCGCAGCACCGGCAGACGCCCGGAGGCGAAGGATTCCCAGAACTCCTGGAGCTGGCCCAGGGCCTGGGAGGGGTCCTTGATCGGCCGTCCCTCGGCGTCATTCACGTTGCCGCCCGCCATGGTGATGCCCATCCACACCATCTGGGCCACCCCCTCCGCCGGCAGGCCCGAATCGGCCACCTGCAGGAAGAACGCCTCCGGCGGGCTGATGGTGACCGGCTGTTGCAGGACCGGCGAGAGCAGGGCACCGATCTCCTCGCCCGCCGTGATCTGATCGAGGCACCGCTGGTTGAACGCGGCGATGGCAGGCCCGGACGATTCCGCAACACTTGAGAAACCCACACCGATCACCCCCGCACCGACGAGAACCGAGAGCCGCATCACGGCATCCTCCAGATCCAGCGAGGCCTGCTCCATCAGCCAGCCCAGGCTCTGGGGACCATCGGTGAGGACATCCTTCAAGGTCCGAACGAAATCCGGATCAACCCCCAGACGTCCCAGACTTGTATCGAAGGCGTCCCGCTCGTCTTCTGAACCTGCGCTGGCATGCAGCTGCAGGTCCGCCAGGGTCTGGCGACGCCATGGTGGCGATGGCGGACAGGCTCCCCGGGCGAAGAGATCCCGCCGGAACGTCTGGTTGATCGCCAGATCCAGCAACACCTCGCGCATCGGATCATCAGCCGCCTCCATGACAAGGGCGCGGCGATCCGGATCCAGCATCTCCGGGAACATCTCCGGCAGGGAGGCCGAGCCGATGAAGCTGAGGCCATGGGCTGAGCAGAGCCGGTGCATCGGGCCCACATAAAGCGGTTGGTGGGCCGCCTGGTACTCACCCACCAGATAGGACTCCGGCATCGGCAGGATCTTCTCAATCTGTGAGCGAAGCTCCGGCAACTCCCTGCCGAGGGGCCAGTCGCTGTCCTCCGTGCCCGAGAGCCGCAGCAGGGTCTGCGCCGCCTTGCGAATGCCGGCCAGGGAGGTGCTGCCGCCGGCTCGAGCGGCCTCCTCCACACTCAGCATCTGCAGGGTGCTGCGCGACAACCAGCCCGGATAGGTGTTGTAGGAGCAGTAGAAGATCCCACCGGGCCGCAATCGCTCACTTGCCGCGGTGATCAGGCCCGTCCTCACCTCCGCCCCCACCCAGCTCGCCACCCCGTGGGCGACGACGAAGTCGTAGGACTCGGGCCAGCCACGGCAGGGGCCGCCGCTGGGCAGCCCCTCCGCGAAGGTCGTCAGATCGGCCAGGGCGAAATGAACGTTGCCCAGGCCCAGGGCCTCGGCCTTGGCATGGGCGCCGGCGATATGGCTCGGGTTCAGGTCCACGCCGTAGAAGCTGGCCTCGGGGTGGGCGGCGGCGTTGAACAGCAGGTTCAGGCCGTGGCCACAACCGACATCGAGGTACCGGAAGCTGCTGCCGATCAGGCCCGGATCGACCCGGTGGCGGCCGCCCATCAGGGTGGCCAGCAGGATCCAGGACACCGAAAGCTCCCGGTGCAGGAAGGCCCCGTAGGTCTTTTCGATGGGATAGGCAGGCGTGGAATCCATCCCGGTGGCGCAGGCGCTTTGCGCGCAGGATGCCTCAGGAACCGGGCCCTGCCATCCGCCGCAGGGTTCGTCGGCCCCACGGAGACGGCGCCTAAGCTCGTTCCAGTGCGTAACCGAGCCATGACCACCGAAACCGCCAGCCCCGAAACCGCCGACGCCGGGACCGTGGCACCCGCCGTGGACAGCGATCCCCGCGCCCTGACGATCGAGAACGTGGAGCGGGTCCTCGACGAGCTGCGCCCCTACCTGATGGCCGATGGCGGCAACGTGGAGATCGTCGAGATCGACGGACCGGTGGTGAAGGTGCGGCTGCAGGGTGCCTGCGGGTCCTGCCCCAGCAGCACCATGACCCTGAAGATGGGCATCGAGCGCAAGCTGCGCGAGGCGATCCCCGAAGTGAACGAAGTGGTGCAGGTGCTCTGAGCCCTGGAAGCCCCACAGGGCCAACCTCCGGCCCACCAGTCGACCATCCCTTGCTGGCTACATCAACGTATTGCCGATCGCTTGGTGGACCAGACCCAGGGCTGGAGCGGCTCGGATCAGTGTCTGGTCAGCTGTGGCGAGGCGCAACTTCTCCCTCCCGGCGATGGCCAGATGGAGAGCATCCCCACTGCGTAGCGGCAGGCTCGCCAGCTCCTGCAACCACTGCCTGGCCTGCAGGAAATCGGTTCCCCGCGGTTCCAGCAACTGCAGGCGCTCGCGGCGGAAGCTTTCCAATTCCTTGTGAATGGCCGCGGCCCGATCGTTGGTGAGATCACCCCGCCGCCTGCAGAGGGAGACCACGCCGGCGAACTCCACGAGCGCCCAGTGACTGACCCACAGGGGTGAATCCCCCTGATCGAGAAGCCACTGCTCCGCCGCAGGGAAGCCGGCGTCGTTCAGAAAAAGGGAGAGCAGCACGCAGGTGTCCACATAAGGAGCCTCCACCGGGTCCCTGGGCTGGGGCGTCATCCCCGATCCCGCCGCAGCTCACCCACCAGAGCGACAGCGTCACCTGGAAATGGGGCCTGGTTGGCATGGAACCGCCGCAGCCGCTCCGGCCATGGCGTCGGGGCGTCCTCCAACGGGGCCGGGATCTCGCGCACCAGTCGGGCCACCGGTTGGCCGCGGCGGGTGATCACCACCTCGTCGCCCATCTCGACCGCATCCAGAAGGGCGGAGAGCTGCGCTTTCGCCTCAGCCAGGCCAACGGAACGCATGGTCAGATGGTCAAGAGTGATAGGCCGATGCAGCGACGGCTCTCCGCTGCAGGTGCCATCGGAATCCCTGCTTCGGACCTGGAACGTCGGGTCCGTAGGCTGCCCCCAAGACGATGGGCCCTCCCGTGCTGGATCAGCGCCTGCTGCGCAACGACCCGACGCTGATCACCGGCCCGCTGGCGCGGCGCGGCATGGCCACCGACCTGTCCGGGCTGCGCCAGCTGGCCCTGGAGGCCCGCGACCTGGAGCAGCGGCGCAGTGAGCTGCAGGCGGAGGGCAACCGCATCGGCAAGGAGGTGGGCGAGCGGATCCGGGGCGGCGCCGCCCCTGGGGGTGAGGAGGTGAAGGAGCTTCGGGAGCAGGGCAACCGGATCAAACGCCAGGTGGCTGAGCTCGAAGACCAGGAGAAGGGGATCGAGGCCCAGCTGCTGGAGCAGCTGATGGTGCTGCCCAACCTGCCCTCCCCCCTGTGCCCCGATGGCCGCAGCGAGGCCGACAACGTGGAGGTGAAGCGCTGGGGCACGCCGCGCGTCGCCGCCGCGGGCGAGGAGCTCCAGGAGCACTGGCAGATCGCCGAGCGGCTCGGCATCGTCGACAGCGAGCGCTCGGTGCGCATCGCCCAGAGCCGCTTCGTCACCCTGCTGGGCCAGGGCGCCCGGCTGGAGCGGGCCCTGATCAGCTTCATGCTCGATCGCCACGGCCAGCGGGGCTACACCGAGGTGCTGCCGCCGGTGCTGGTGAACACCGCCAGCCTCACCGGCTCCGGCCAGCTGCCCAAGTTCGCCGAGGAGAGCTTCCGCTGCGCCGACGACGACCTCTGGCTCACCCCCACCGCCGAGGTGCCGGTCACGTCCCTGCATCGCGGCGAGGTGCTGGGGGCCGAGCAGCTGCCGCTGAAGTACGCCGCCTACACCCCCTGCTTCCGCCGCGAGGCCGGCTCCTACGGCCGAGACACCCGCGGTCTGATCCGCCTGCACCAGTTCAACAAGGTGGAGCTGTACTGGTTCGTGGCCCCGGAGGCATCGGAGGCGGCCCACGAGCAGCTCACCCTCGATGCCGAGGCGATCCTGGAGGCCCTGGAGCTGCCCTACCGCCGCATCGAGCTGTGCACCGGCGATCTGGGCTTCTCCGCCGCCCGCACCTACGACCTGGAGGTGTGGCTGGCGGGCGCCGGCACCTACCGGGAGATCTCCAGCTGCAGCACCTGCGGCGACTTCCAGGCCCGACGGGCCTCGATCCGCTGCCGTGACGGCAAGTCCACCCGCCTGCTGCACACCCTCAACGGCAGCGGCCTGGCCGTGGGCCGCACCATGGCCGCCCTGCTGGAGGCGGGCCAGCAACCCGATGGCAGCGTCAGGCTGCCGGCGGCGCTGGTGCCTTATTTCGGCGCTGGTGCCCTACTTCGGCGCTGAGCGGATCGCGGCTGCCGTTCCTTCGGGCTAGGCAGGCCCCCCAGCCGCCAAAGGATGGGCAGGCGATACTCGCGAAAATCGCCGATCAGTGCCTGCAACCGGCTCAGCTTCGCCTCAGGATCGGTGATCGGACTCTTGTCGGCGGCCAGGAGGTGCACGCCCATTTGATCCAGACCCATCAGAACGCAGGTGCTGAGCATCGGCTCCTGGAGCCCCTGGTCCATGGCCTTGTGAATCAGGACGTCCACCAGGGAGACCGGCAGGGCCGTTCCCACCTCGGGAAGCAAGAGGGATGCATAGGGTCGCCCCCCAGCGATCAGCTCCATCAGCACGCCGTTGCAGCGCTGGCATTGGGTGATCAATTTGCCGGCCCCGGCTTGCCGGCTGCGGTCGAAGCCGATCCAACCGGCGTTGAGGAAAAGAGACAGGACCATCAGCAGCTCCGCAGCGGACTGGCCGCTGTGCTGTTGCAGCTCAAAGACCGTGCAGCCTCTGGAAGCCAGTCGTTCAACGATCGGACCATAAACATCAGGATCACCATGCACCTGGCCGAAGCTGGTGCCAAAGCTGAAGGATGGAGGGCCTTCGGAGGGGGCCGAGGGCAGATGCAGCGGCCTCAGGCCCAGGCCACCGATCCGCATCTCCGCATCCTGCAGAGTGAGGGGATCGAGGCCCTTGACGAAGACATCGCGACGGAAGGACTTGTTGGTGGCCAGGTCAATCATCGTTTGGCGGATCAGGGAATTAGCCTCTGCGAAAATCGGTCCCTGGATGGAAGGGGCCAGCAGCTGATCAAAGGCTTCCGGCAGTGTGGCGGTGCCAAGCGGATGCAACTTGTGGGACATACATCTCCGGTGGAGGTCGGCGACGTAAAGGGGCTGCCAGCCCTCGTTGGCGAACTCACCACAGAGGTAATCGAACTGTTCAGGATCGAGTCCAGCCAGATCCTCCTCGAGCTGGGGAATCGCATGCCTGAGGGCAGTGGGCTGGTCGACCGTTCCCAGCAGAGCTTTAAGGCCGGCGATGGCACGACGCAGGGGAACCTTGGGCTCGGCAGGATCCGACCGGCCGCGCTCGAGCTCATAGAGCTGCTGAAAGGTCGTTCGCCCCAGCCAGCCCGGCAGGGTGTTGTACGAGCAATAAAACAGGCCCGCCGGCCGAAGAGCGGCGGAGGCCACGAAGAAAAGCGCCTGCTGAACCGTCTCCCGCACCCAGGTGGCGATGCCATGGGCCGCCACATAGTGAAAGCCACCCCCGAACTCCGGCCCAGGTCCCAGGGGGGATGGATCCTCTGCCAGGGCCAGGAAATCGGCCTCCAGAAAACGCACGTTCGTGAGGGCCAGTCGACGGCTGAGCCCTTCCGCATGGCTGATGTGGCTGGGATTGAAGTCGATGCCGACAAAGGTGCCCTCCGGGTGAAGCGCCGCCAGCACACAAAGCCCGAAGCCCATGCCACAGCCCAACTCGAGATAACGGAATGGCTGGCCTTCCTCCCCGCGGGGTGGACAGTGGCCCTTGATCAGCGCAGCGAAATCAAGCCAGGAGGGGGCAAGTTCCCGGAAGAATGCACTGGTGTAGGTGGAATGGGAGTAGTACCCGTGGTCCCAGCCCATGCCTTCGCCTCAGGAGAACATCCGCACACCGGTGGAAAGGGTGATCGGCTCCAGGGGGGTGGTGCCGCCACCATTGGGAACGTCAAGGCTCAACTGGAGATTCGCGGTGCGGCAGTCAGCGGAAACGCTGACAGTGAAGGTGTTGACCCCATCAATCAAAACAGCGTTGTTGTTAGCGGTCGTGGAATCAAGCTGGCCATTGATCAGAATCCGGGGGCCATCGCGACGCAGCTCTGTCCGTCCGGTGGTGGCGTTAAGGGCGGTGTAGAACCGGATCACCCTCGGGATCGGAGCCGCGTTGACGCTGGTGCTGAAGGGCACCAGCAGCCGCAATTCCGTGCCAGCGGCCGTGGCGCAGGGTGGTGTTGTGCAGGGAGAAGGGGTAGGCATCGGATCAGTGGCCCAGTTGGTCGGGGCCACGGCCGCGGCGGAGAATGCACAGGCTTCCCGTGATTCAACAGCCAAGAAGGAATTGATCTTGGCGATGTCGCGCTGTGTTTGGTTGTTCCAAGTCACCCGGTTGGTGGTGCGGATATGGCTCACGGCAACGCTGGCAATGGCTGCCAGAGCAATCCCCCCAACAACCACCCCCACAAGGAGTTCTACCAGGGTAAAACCCGTGCCGGTGGACCGTTGGTGAAGATGATGGTTCATGCTCGGTTGAACTGATCGGGGGCACAGGCGGTGGCGACATTGCCAGTGGCGTTATTGTTGCCTAGCCGGATCAACCCCAAGAGACCCGTGAGCTGAACACAACGCAGGGGCGATTGACCGTCGATGCTGATCCGAATTTGTATATTCTCATTGACGGCAGTGCCTACACCATCTGTTGAGATTGCCCCCCGAGGGGTAAAACTGAATGTGGTTCTGGAGGCACCCACGTTGTATGTAGAGGCTCCCAGCACAGTTGCAGGAAGATTAAGCGTGCTTTCTGGCGCACAGGCGATGCCGGAAGGGTTTGAAACCACCGTGGCGAGCACGGCCCCAGCCGCCCGGTTAGCTCCCGCCGTGATTGTGACATCGCAGCGGGTGAGGCGTTGATCGGATGTCTGGGCGATGACCTGCAACCACGAGGTGAGCTCAACGGCGGCAGCGTTCACCCGCTCCCGCCGCCATTGACTCTGGTTGGCCGGAACCACCACGGCAGCCACCACGCCAAGCACGGCCACGGTGACCATGATCTCCATGGTGGAGAAGCCTCGCGACACTGGGCGGTGAGTCCGCAGCCAGTGGCGACCTCGTAGGTAGGCAGGTGTCATGTGCAAAAGTTGGCCATCGGCGGAACAATGCTGATCAGCCGTAGATCTCTGATGGTGGGAGTGGTCTCCCGATAGATCACACGGAGCACCTTGTTCGGCTGAATACTGACAATCCGATTGATATTCTGGGTCGCCAATGGATTAGGCAGCGCATTGACGGCGGTCAACAGCGGCGTCATCACCGGCGAAGTGACGGAGTTATCCGCGCAGAATTCAGTCACCGCATCCGGCTCGCGCGCCGAGGTGGAAGGTGCGATAGGAGCAGTGGTGGAAATGTTATCGCGGGTGGGGAAAAAGAAAGCACTGCTACGGGGATTATTGGTAGCACAAGAAGAATTAGCCGTACCTGAATCGATGGAGGGAAAGGTGGCTAGGCCCGTGGTGGAATTAACAGTAGCCACCACACAGGTGCCAGAACAACAGGTGAGCCGATCGGCCGATCCGCGTATCGTGGCGATGTCGGATTCAATGTCCTCGTTCACCTTTATTTCACGCCTACTGCTCAGCGAACTTCGATTGATGCTGTCCACCATTACAGAAGTTCCAGCACCAACGATGAGTAACATCACCATCAAGATAACAGGCTCAACAATAGTGAAGCCTGCTGCAGAAATGGGCCGGTAAATGTTCTTCACTGACTATAGGGCTGGGAGTTGGTAACGCTGCGGGCCACCCAGTCAACTCCTGTCCAAGGCACAAAGTTGATATCGTCCAACAAGGAGCTTGCCGCAACGACTGCACCCAAATTAGCGGCCGACGAGGGAGGAACGCGGATGTGAATATCGCCGCAGGGCTTGAAAGATTGAGTCCAAATTCTTCCATTAAAGATCCAAGAATCGTCTGCTGTGACACCCGGTCCCGTACCCGGTGGATTGTAACCGGCACACCCATAGGACTTGAGCTCAAAATATCCCACCGGCATGTAAAACCAGGCCCCTGAAATCCGGCCAAACCCAGTGCTTGTACTGACGACTCCAAAGTTAATGATCTGCAAGGGTCCACTATCGCGACCAAAGATGTTGAGGTTGTCAGGATCGCCTACCAAAGCCACATCGTTTTCGGGTACAGGCGTGGTGCAATTGTCGCTGGGAGCGCCTGCGCATTCAACGAGGCGCAGAAAACCACCGTTGCCCACGGAAATCAACGGATTTGAGTCAACAGTGGGGTTAACATCTGTGAATGAATTACCACGTAAATCGTCAGTTCGCGTGTAGTAAAAAGAGACGGGTCCGCCGCTCGTGTCGATATACACTTGCCCCCCGGCTGGACTGCTCGTCCAAAGAGACGTATCAACGGACAGGTTAAAATGGGGCCCAAGGCAATGGAAACCTGGGGCTGCTGACGCAGGCGAGCTGGCGGAGTATTCACACCAATCACTGAGACTTAGATTGATATCGTCAACGACATGGAACTCTCCAGTGGTGGTGTTGGTTCCATTGACGATGCGGACACGGGTAGTACTGCTTTGATAATCAGCCAGGCTCACTACTCTGACGGCTTCATTGGTTTTTGCTCCTGAGTTGACCCCGGGGAACTTGGCGACAGTGACCCAATTGGACGTGATGTTAGTACCAGCGGTACCAGTACATTGGGTCGTGTCCGTTCCTGCATCCGTACGCACCTGCACCCAGAGTTCATCGGACGTATCAATCAATGTGCTACCCGATTGCTTGAATGAGAAGGTGGCACGTCCTAGATTGCCATTGAGAACGGCTGCCCGGCAAATCCCATTCTGCTGAGCCGTCATGGTTCCTGAAGCCTGTCCAATACGGATGTATCCCTGGCCACCCCCAGAGATATACTGAACATTGCCAGCGGTTGAGTTAGTGTCATTACTGTTGCTTCCCCCGTCCAATCCGTACCACTGCCTGGTCGAGCCGATGTTGCGCCAATTGGGCTGAGAAGTGATTGTTTCACCAGTTCTATAGGCTGTCGTCGCAGTGGACCCGTTCAGCATCCCGGTAAATGTCTCAAAATTATTCACAGCTCCAGCGGTACCGCTGATGGTACTCCACGTTGTGCTGGTACATCCATTGGTACCGCCCAGAGAAGCAGGGGACTCGTTGCAGACTTCAATGCGAGGCGGAGATGTATCGTTGCGAGTACGGAATCGAAATTTATAGCCGCTGGCCCCAGGTGGGTTGAGTGTGGCATACTCCTTAGTGGTCGCAACGCGAGAACTTGGCCCACTTCCCGAAGTCCAGGTAAAATTGTATTTTCCTGAAGTTATCTGGCTGCCAATTGCCGGCAGTGTGATCGCTGAAGGAATAATGGGTATGCCCGAGATTGAGGTGCCTAGGATGTCGTCTTTCGTGCCATAAAATGCTCCTGGAGTGGCATTCTTCAGACCGACCCACGTAGAGCTCCCACAGGTACCACCCGTCCACCGGGCCGGGTCACAAGGATCGGGGACTGTTGTAGAAAAAGCATTGGGTACAACTCGGTTGGAAGCTCGATCAAATGGATCACCATCCTTAGCAACAATACCAATCGCGTTCGAAATGTCCGTGATCTTGGTACTGGAGACTCTCTTGGTAAAGCGGTCGTTGGCGGCGTTACTCCAGATCGTTCCTCCATTAAGACCCACAATCATGCCGAATTCGACTCCACAAAAGCGACTCTCACCCCCAACCGACTGACCGGGGTCCGCAGCGGCAAGTCCCCCAGAGCCATTGGAACCGAGCGAAGCTCCACAACACTTAGGCAAAACCTCAAATTCCCGTGTCACCGTGGCCGTGGATTGCACCACACCGTTCCGGAGCACTTGACCCTCCACAGTCAGGGTGATGAATCCTTTGTTGAAACCAGGTAGCTTAACGCTCGGAGTGTCGGTCGGATCGTCAAGGTTGATAAGGTCACTGCTGAAAGTCCCTTGGTTGACAGTGGTATTCGATCCAACCGTCGTCGTCCTGGATTCGCTGCGCCGGTTGGCTGAGCCTGGCTGACCTGCCGCAAATGTTACCGACTTGAGGGCGAATCGTCGATCTCCCGTGTTAGCGACAAGATTGTCGAGGTTACGAAACTGGCCATCCCCAAGACTGCGTGCCGCCGCTGTGGGGGCAGGAGGGGGATTGTTCGACTTATCGCGGCAAGGGCTCGTGAAATCAGCCGAAGACCACTGGTTCATCCGCTCGCCGGACACCAGCATCTTGCGGTTCTCCACCTGATTGAAGAGAGCAATCACTTGATCGGCACCAGCTTCGGCAACCGAGAGCGCGTCAGCACGGGTGTCCTGCTTTCGGGTTGCCAGAAGGTTGTTGGCGGTCAGGGTCGTGAGCCCGACAGTCCCAGCAACCAGCGCCAGGAGGATCAGGATGCCCGCCAGCATCGAAAAACCTGTCTGACGGCGAGGTCCCCTTGAGCGCGAGGACAGGAGGTGAAGGAGAAGTTTGGGAGTCACGGCGCGACCAAAAAGCTTGCCCAACCAAAGGTCAGCGTACGCTCACGGTTGAACAACTGCTTAACCCTAGAGCCTTCACAAGCCAACGGCATGACCTCGGTGGTTCGGTTCCAGCGTTCAAGTGAGGCTCAGCCTTCGTAGTTGCCCCGCATCTGCAGGGTCTGGTCGAAGTACTGGTCGAGCATGGTGCCGGGCAGCAGCGGGCCGTCGCTGAAGGCCAGGCCGACGAGCGTGTTGTAGCTGCGGCTGTTCACCCACTGGACCCGCGCCGGCAGGGAAACGCTCTGGTGCTTCTCGTAGTCGCTGATGTCGAGCAGCACCTCCTCGTTGGCCGTCACCTCGAGGGAGCCCCGGCGCACCACGCAGGCGCCCGTGCGGCTGACGTCGCCCACCGTCACGTACACCGTGCGGCCGGTGGACAGCCGGATGCTGGCGGAGACACCACCGGGAAGGGCGTGGCGCAGGGAGGTGCGCAGCTCCTGGGGCTCTTCAGCGGCTGCTTGCTCAGCGGCTGATTGCCCACTGGTCTGTTGCTCGGCCATGCAGGCAGACCCGCCCATCAACGGTTCCATGCTATCGGCCCCCTCCGCCAGCGCCAGCGTGTCCCGGTGCCGGGGCGATTCCCGCAGAATGGCGTCAACTGCAGCCGGGTAACGGAATGGGTGTGCTGATGGCGCTGGCGATCCTGGCGGGCCTGATCGTGGTGCATGAGGCCGGCCACTTCTTCGCCGCCACCTGGCAGGGCATCCGGGTCAGCGGCTTCTCGATCGGCTTCGGGCCCGCCCTGATCCAGCGGAAGCGGCACGGCGTGCTCTTCGCCCTGCGGGCCATCCCCCTGGGCGGTTTCGTGGCCTTCCCCGACGACGAGGAGGACAGCAGCATCGCCGCCGACGATCCCGACCTGATGGGCAACCGGCCCCTGCCCCAGCGGGCCCTGGTGATCGCCGCCGGCGTGATCGCCAACCTGCTGCTGGCATGGAGCGTGCTGCTGGCCCAGGGGCTGGTGCTCGGCATCCCGTCGGGCTTCAGCGCCACCCCCGGCGTGGTGGTGGCCGCGGTTCAGCCCGGCCAGGCGGCCGCCGGCTCCGGCCTGCAGCCGGGCGATCGCATCGTGGCGGTCGACGGCACTGCCCTGGCCGGCGGCCAGGACGCGGTCATGGCCCTGGTGGAGCGCATCAAGGACGCCCCCGGCCGCACCCTGCGCCTGCAGGCCGAGCGCAACGGCACTGTCCTGCGGCTGCCCCTCACCCCCACCGACAGCGGCGGCATCGGCCGCATCGGCGCCCAGCTGCAGCCCAACGGCACCGAGTCCTTCCGGCCGGCCACCAGCCCGCTGGAGCCGATCCTGCAGGCCAACCACGACTTCATCGTGCTCACCCGCCGCACCGTGGAGGGCTTCGGCACCCTGCTCACCCACTTCGGCGAAACCGCCCCCCAGGTGTCGGGGCCGGTGAAGATCGTCGAGATGGGGGCCTCCCTGGCCAGCCAGGGGGGCAGCAGCCTGTTCCTGTTCACCGCCCTGATCTCCATCAACCTGGCGGTGCTCAACGCCCTGCCCCTGCCCCTGCTGGACGGCGGCCAGTTCGCCCTGCTGCTGCTGGAGGGGGTGCGGGGCCGGCCCCTTTCCGACCGCTACCAGATGGCCTTCATGCAGTCGGGCTTCGTCTTCCTGGTGGGCCTCTCCCTGGTGCTGATCGTCAAGGACACCAGCCAGCTGCCCGCCATCCAGCAGCTGCTCAGCCGCTGAGGTGCCCCGCTTCCCCAGCCCCCGCACCCGGGCGCCCCTGATCCTGGAGCGCCTCGGCGTCCTCTACCCGGAGGCCACCTGCTCCCTCGACTGGCGCACCCCCTGGGAGCTGCTGGTGGCCACCATGCTCTCGGCCCAGTGCACCGACGAGCGGGTCAACAAGGTGACCCCGGCCCTGTTCGAGCGCTTCCCCGATGCCGCCGCCGCCGCCGCCGTCGAGAGCGACGCCGTGGAGCCGTATGTGCAGTCGACCGGCTTCTACCGCAACAAGGCGAAGCACATCGTGGCCGCCTCCCGCCTGCTGATGGAACGCCACGGGGGGGCCGTGCCGGCCTCGATGGAGGAGCTGCTGCCCCTGCCGGGGGTGGCCCGCAAGACCGCCAACGTGGTGCTGGCCCACGCCTTCGGCATCAACGCCGGCGTCACCGTCGACACCCACGTGAAGCGGCTGGCCAACCGCCTGCGCCTCACCCGCCACAGTGACCCGAAGAAGATCGAACCCGATCTGATGAAGCTGGTGCCACGGCCGGAGTGGGAGACCCTCTCGATCCGGCTGATCTTCCACGGCCGGGCCGTCTGCGTGGCCCGCAGGCCCCGCTGCGCCGGCTGCGGCCTGGCCGATCTCTGCCCCAGCCATCCGGGCCCCTGAGCCCGGTGGGCCGGACCGAATCGGGCGGGCCAGACGGTACGATGGCGGGCTGAAGTTTCCCCCTCCTCCGGCCGCATGGCGAAGAAGTCGATGATCGCGCGTGACGTGAAGCGCCGCAAGATCGTGGAGCGCTTCGCGGCGCGCCGTGCCGCCCTCAAGGAGGCCTTCGATGCGGCCGGCGATCCGATGGAGCGCCTGGAGATCCACCGCAAGCTGCAGTCGCTGCCGCGCAACAGCGCCCCCAACCGCATCCGCAACCGCTGCTGGGCCACCGGCAAACCCCGCGGCTACTACCGCGACTTCGGCCTCTGCCGCAACCAGCTGCGCGAGCGGGCCCACAAGGGCGAGCTCCCCGGCGTGGTCAAGTCCAGCTGGTGAGCAGCGGGCTTCGGCCCTGCCACCGCAACGGATTTCCGTCGCAGCAGGCGCCCCGCGAGGGCGCCTTCTTCATGGCCTGGAACGGCGGATGCGAGAATGGTCGGCGACAACAAAACGGACATAACGCCCAGTGCAAGGACACACTCAGTCGATCTCCTTCGATGGTCGGGAGATCCGGCTGACCAGCGGCCGATTTGCGCCCCAGGCCGGGGGCTCGGTGATGGTGGAATGCGGTGATACGGCGATTCTGGTCACCGCCACCCGCTCGAAAGGCCGGGAGGGCATCGATTTCCTCCCCCTGATCTGCGACTACGAAGAACGCCTCTACGCCGCCGGCCGCATCCCCGGCAGCTTCATGCGCCGGGAGGCGCGCCCCCCCGAACGGGCCACCCTCACCTGCCGCCTGATCGACCGGCCGATGCGGCCCCTGTTCCCGGGCTGGCTGCGGGACGACCTGCAGATCGTCGCCACCTGCATGTCGCTCGATGAGCGGGTTCCCCCCGACGTGCTCGCCGTCACCGGCGCCTCGATGGCCACCCTGCTGGCGAAGATCCCCTTCATGGGCCCCATGGCCGCCGTGCGCGTCGGCCTGCTGGGCGACGACTTCGTCCTCAACCCCAGCTTCCGCGAGATCGAGCGCAGCGAGCTCGACCTGGTGGTGGCCGGCACCCCCTCCGGCGTGGTGATGGTGGAAGCGGGTGCCAACCAGCTGCCCGAGCAGGACGTGATCGAGGCCATCGACTTCGGCTATGAGGCCGTCGGTGAGCTGATCCGCGCCCAGCTGGCCCTGCTCAAGGAGCTCGGCATCGAGCAGGTGCTGCCCGAGGAGCGCAGCGAGGATCCCGCCCTGCCCAGCTTCCTGGAGAAGGAGTGCGCCAAGGGCATCGGTGAGGTGCTCAAGCACTTCGAGCAGACCAAGTCCGAACGGGACGAGAAGCTCGACGCCATCAAGGCCGAGGTGGCCGAGAAGATTGCCGCCCTCGACGGCGAGGATCCGATCAAGGTGGCCGTGAGCAGCAACGGCAAGCTGCTGGGCAACAGCTACAAGAGCCTCACCAAGAAGCTGATGCGCCAGCAGATCCTCGTCGAGGGCAAGCGGGTGGATGGCCGCAGCCTCGACGAGGTTCGCCCCATCCAGGCCGCCGCCGGAGTGCTGCCCAAGCGGGTCCATGGCTCGGGCCTGTTCCAGCGCGGGCTGACCCAGGTGCTCTCCTGCGCCACCCTCGGCACCCCGAGCGACGCCCAGGAGATGGACGACCTCAACCCCAACAGCGAGAAGACCTACCTCCACCACTACAACTTCCCCCCCTACTCGGTCGGTGAGACCCGGCCGATGCGCTCCCCCGGTCGCCGCGAGATCGGCCACGGCGCCCTGGCTGAGCGGGCCCTGATCCCCGTGCTGCCCTCCAAGGAGAGCTTCCCCTATGTGCTGCGGGTGGTGTCCGAGTGCCTCAGCTCCAACGGCTCCACCTCGATGGGCTCGGTCTGCGGCAGCACCCTCGCGCTGATGGACGCCGGCGTGCCCCTGGCCGCCCCGGTGAGCGGCGCGGCCATGGGCCTGATCAAGGAGGGGGAGGAGGTGCGGATCCTCACGGACATCCAGGGCATCGAGGACTTCCTCGGCGACATGGACTTCAAGGTGGCCGGCACCGAGAAGGGCATCACCGCCCTGCAGATGGACATGAAGATCACCGGCCTGGCGGTGAAAACGATCGCCGAAGCGATCAACCAGGCCCGGCCGGCCCGGCTGCACATCCTCGGCAAGATGCTCGAGGCCATCGACAAACCCCGCGACGTCCTCTCCCCCCACGCCCCGCGCCTGCTCAGCTTCCGCATCGATCCGGAACTGATCGGCACCGTGATCGGCCCCGGCGGCCGCACCATCAAGGGCATCACCGAGCGCACCAACACCAAGATCGACATCGAGGACGGCGGCATCGTCACCATCGCCAGCCATGACGGCGCCGCCGCCGAGGAGGCCCAGCGCATCATCGAGGGCCTCACCCGTCGCGTCAGCGAAGGGGAGGTGTTCAACGGTTCGGTCACCCGGGTGATCCCGATCGGCGCCTTCGTGGAGATCCTGCCCGGCAAGGAGGGGATGATCCACATCTCCCAGCTCTCCGAGGCCCGGGTGGAAAAGGTGGAGGACGTGGTCAACGTCGGCGACCAGGTGACGGTGCGGGTGCGGGAGATCGACAACCGCGGCCGCATCAACCTCACCCTGCGGGGGGTGGAGCAGCAGGAGCCGGCGGCGGTCTGACCGCCAAGGGGCCTGGCGACAAGCCGGGCCCTCGCTCAGAGGGCGAAACCTGGATCGATCACCGCCATCGCCGCCGCCGCCCGGCGGCAGAGCTGATCGTGGGCCGGACCGTGGCTGGCGATCAGGCAGCCGGCCTGGCGCACGTCACCGCTGTTGTAGAGCAGGGGCCGGCCATCGGCATGGCTGAAGGCGCCGCCGGCGGCGACCAACACCGCCTCCGGGGCGGCCATGTCCCAGTCCTTGGGGGCACTGCGGCCCGACAACGAGATGTAGAGGTCGGCCTCCCCCCGCAGGATCGTGGCCACCTTGCCGCCGACGCTGCCGATCGCCGTGCTGCGGGCCGGCCGCAGCTCGGCCAGCAGCTGCTCCAGGCGATCGTCCCGGTGGTTGCGGCTGGCCACCAGCACCAGCTCCTCGCCGCGGCCGCTGAGGCTGGCGGAGGTGCGCTCACCGGCCCGGTTCTCCCGCCAGGCCTCGCCCGCCCCCACCAGCCCGAACCAGAGCTCCTCCGGCTCCGGCAGCAGCACCACCCCCAGCACCGGCCGCTGGCCGCGCACCAGGGCCAGGTGGACGGCGTACTCGCCGGTGCCCTGCAGAAAGTCCTTGGTGCCATCGAGGGGATCGAGGATCCACAGCCACTCGGCGTCCAGGGGCTGGCCCGGCACCAGCACCTCGGCGGCGGTCTCCTCGCTCAGCAGCGTCCAGCCGGCGGCCGGGAACGCCGCCGCCAGGCCGTCCAGCAGCCAGCGGTTCACCGCCAGATCCGCCGCCGAAACGGGCCCCTCGCCGCCGTGGTCGACGCTCATGGCGGGCGGGAAGCCGTAGGGGGGCATTTCGCCGCGGGCGTAGGCCCGCAGGATGTCGGCCGCCCCCCAGGCCAGCCGGCGCAGCTCCGCCAGCAGGGGCTCACGGCCGATGCCGTCGGGCAGGGCGAAGGAAGACGGCATCATGGAGACCGGAAAACGGCATTGTGCAGGACCCGGTGCAGGAGCACGAACCCGCCGCCGGCGTCCTCTATCTGGTGGGCACCCCCATCGGCAACCTCGACGACCTCTCCCCCCGGGCCCGGCGGGTGCTGGCGGGGGCCGACCGGGTCGCCTGCGAGGACACCCGCCGCAGCGGCCTGCTGCTGCACCACCTCGGCATCCGGGCGCCCCTGCTGAGCTTCCACCAGCACAACCAGACGGCCCGCATTCCCCAGCTGCTGGCGGCCCTGGAGGCGGGCGAGGCGATCGCCGTGATCAGTGATGCCGGCCTGCCGGGGGTGTCGGATCCCGGCCAGGAGCTGGCGGCCGCCGCCCGCGCCGCCGGCCGCCAGGTGATCTGCGTGCCCGGCCCCAGCGCCGTCACCACCGCCCTGGTGAGCAGCGGCCTGCCCATGGGCCGCTTCTGCTTCGAGGGCTTCCTGCCGCCGAAGGGGGGCCCCCGCCGCCAGCGGCTGGAGGCCCTGGCCGCCGAAGAGCGCACCCTAGTGCTGTTCGAAGCGCCCCACCGGCTGCTGGCCCTGCTCGAAGACCTGCTGGCGGTGCTCGGCGACCGGCCCCTGCAGGTGGCGCGGGAGCTCACCAAGCGCCACGAGGAGCAGGTGGGCCCCACGGTGGCGGCGGCCCTGGAGCATTTCCGCCGCACCCCGCCCCAGGGGGAGTGCACCCTGGTGCTGGGCGGTGCCCCGCCGGCGGCGGCCCCCATCTGGGACGAGGCCGGCCTGCGCCGCGCCCTCGATGCGCTGGTGGCGGGCGGCCTCAGCAACCGGGAGGCCGCCCGCACCCTGGCCGAGCGCAGCGGCCACAGCCGCCGGGACCTCTATGCCCTGCTGCACCGCGAGCCGTCAGACTGAGGCGTCTGGTCCTGGGACGTCCCGATGCTTCTGCGCCTGCGCCTCCTGTGCGGCAGCCTGCTGGGCGGCACCCTGCTGCTGACCCTGCTGTGCCTGGGCGCCCAGAACCTGGAGGTGCGGCCCCAGCTGCGCTTCGGCTTCGCCCGCAGCGCGCCCCTGCCGGCCGGCTTCATCGTGGGGGTCGCCCTGGTGCTGGGGGTGATCAGTGGCGGGGCCAGCGCCGCCCTGCTGCTGCCCGGCAACGCCCCAGCCGACGAGGGCTGAAGCTCAGCTGCCGGGCAGGGCGTAGAGGGCACCCTCGATCACCACCCGGCTGATGCCCTGGGCCAGCAGGTAGGGGGCGGTGAGCTCGAACACCTTGAGGTCGGGCAGCTTGATCACCCGCTGGGTGCGGCCGCACTGGCGCTTGGCCTGGCGGGGGTTGAGGAACACCACCAGCGCCTGGCGCTCCAGCTCGGCATCCGGCAGCCGGCCCAGCTCCGGGAACTCGCTCAGGGGCCGGGCCTGCAGTTCCACGGTCTTGTCGACCAGCATGTAGGCGCTGGAGGGCAGGGCGGCGCTGGCCAGGGGCTGGAGCCGCCCGTCGGCGGCCGCCGGGGCGCCGTCGTCGAGCCGCACGACGGGGATCGGCTGGAACGGGTTGATCCCCCCCTCGGCCCCGTCGTCGGAGCCTTCGTCGTCATTGTCGTCGCTGGTGAGCAGGTCGTCGTCATCGGCGCCGAAATCGTCGGCATCCTCGATGGCCAGCACCGCAGGGCCGTCCTCCGCCACCGCCTCGGCCTTCACCGGGGCCGCCACCGTCAGGCGGCGGGGCGGCGCAGGGATGACCCTGCGAGCGGTGGTGGTCGGCTCGGGGACGGGCTCGGGCTCCGGCTCGGCCGTGGGGATGGCGAGGGCCGTCTGCAGGGTTTCCGGGGCAGCGGCCGGCTCGGCATCGCCGGTCGTCGTCCGGCTGCGGCGGCGGGAGCGCTCCGCCTTGAGGCGTTCGTACTCCTCCTCGCCGAGCTCGGTGCGAACGACGCGGATGACCGTGTTGGCGCTGCAGCCGTAGCTGTCCGCCAGCTGCTGGCTGCTGGAGCCCTCCCGGAATCGCCCAACCAGCTCGGTTTTCTGGCTGTCGCTGAGCCGGGTGGCGGCCATGGAACGGTTCAAGCGCGGTCGTCCACTGTAGGGGGGGCTACCGGAGTGGCCTGGCCGCCGAACGCTGGCACAATGCGCTCCGTGCTCCCTTAGCTCAGCTGGATAGAGCAGCTGCCTTCTAAGCAGCCGGTCGATGGTTCGAATCCATCAGGGGGCGTTGGCAGTCTGCAAGCGGGAACTGGGGTTTGAGCCAGTTCTGGCCTGGGTTCCAGGCCACCCCCTGATCCGAAGAGATCCGCCGAGATCGCCCTAAAACCGTCAAGGACTGGCAGGATTTCACGCAGATTTCACGCGGCGTGAAAATGGCCAAGGATCGCCCACGCTGGCTGGCTGAGCTGAGCAGCGGCTTTCGGAGGCACCGCCAGGGCCGCTCAGGCTGGTTCGTGGAGGTGAACCGCGATCGCCTGCGGGTGGTCAGTGCTGCACTCCCGCAACGGCCTGATGAGGCCCCCGACGCACCGCCCAAGCGCCGAGCCGTCACCTTGGCAACACCACCGGGACCAGCGACCGCGGCTGCTGCCCTGCAGGAGTGCTGCGCCTTGTTTGATGCGGTGATGGCCGGCGAGTGGCGATGGCCGGATGCTGCGGCGATCCCAGGCCCAGACGATGAGCGCCGGCTTACCCCGGCGACCCTTCGAAGGCTGGTGGAGCAGCTGAGGGTATCCATAGAGGGCGAGAAGGTCTCTGAACGCACCTGGAAGCGGATGTATGCGCCAGTGCTGGAGAAGTTGATCCAGGTCGCCGGGGAGCGCAGCTGGTCAGCAGACCGGGAACTGGTGGAGGCAACCCTGCGCCGCTGGCCGGCGAACAGTCGAGCCCGCCAGATGGCCCACGATCGAATCCGCCGTTTGTGGCGCGAGGCCGGCTGGGAATGGCCTGCCCAGCTTGTGGAGCTGCGAGGCAATGGAAGGGCTGCCAAGGCCCCGGATGGTGTGCGTGGCTTCACCGATTCCGAGCTGGGCGAGTTGCGGGCGCGCATCGAGCGGAGCATTCAGCGCAGCAAGCTGACGCCCTCTGATCTTGTGGCCTGGGACTGCCTGATCGCGTTTGGGCTACGCCCTGCCGAACTGCAGGGCCTTGAGATCACCACCCAGAAAGGTGTGCCTGTCGCCAAAGTGTCTAGGGAAAAACGCAGCAGCAAAGGGGCAAGCGGGACACGGAATGTGCCTGCTGTTGCACCTGAAGGGTGGCCGGAGGATTTCCACTCACTGTGGAAACGGTGGAAAGAGTACGGCCTTCCGCCCTCGCTGGTCGCCTACTGGAGCCCTGGCGAGAAAATGGCGCAACAACTTTCCAGGCTGCAGAGACAGCAGCCAGTGGGTATCTCCCTGGATCCGGAGCTGACGCCTTACAGCTGCCGACATGCATTTGCCCTTCGACTGGCCCAGAAAATCGGCCTCCACGTCCGAGAAGCCGCAGATTTGATGGGGCATTCTCCAGCCGTACACCTGAGCACTTATGGCCGCCGGCTTGACTCACCGAAGCTTGTGAGCAGCGTGATCGAGCGGGTAACCGCCCGCCAACCTTGAGCCGAAACACACCTGTGGAAAACGGGAAAGACTCTGCTCGGTCCTGTCGGATTTGATCCATAGGCTGCGGATGACCGCAAGAGCGCTATGGCCCAATCCGTCTTCGCTGCAACCACCAAGGAGGCCGCGACACAGCTCCGAATCAGTGATGCAACCCTGCGGCGATTGCGACAGGAGGGTGTGCTCAAGGCTGGGGTGCACTACCGCGCCATGGGCAGCGGGGTAAGCCGTCCGCCGTTGCTCTGGAACGTGGCAGCGTCTGATCAGGCCCTGGCTCAGCGCTCCCGCCGACTGCTCACCGCCAAAGGTCGCTGAGCAATGGCCAGTCACCGCGCCGACCTGCTCGCCCTCCCATGCGACTTCCGCATGGTGCGGGTCGGACGCGACAAGGCGCCGATCGCCGGGAAGAACTGGTTCGACCACGACGACTTCAGCCCGGACGATGCCGCCGAGCTGAACGGCAATGGCCCGCCGGCATGGGGGCTCAAGTGCGGCCCAGCATCCGGCGGGGCCCTGGTGCTTGACCTGGATGCCGAGGGCTGGGACGAATCCTTCCAGCGGGTGACCGGGCATCCGATCACGGACCTGCCGCCGACGATCAGCTGGACATCGGGCAAGCGGAACCGCTCCGGCCACGTGTTCGCCGTGCCGGACGAATGGTGGCCGCACCTGAAGAACCGGCAGCCCTTCACCCGCCCATGGCGCGAAGGAGACCCACTTGGGAAGAACGGCAAGCCGGAGCCCATCACCCTCTGGGAGCTGAGATGGGACCGCCACCAGAGCGTCATCATCGGTGCCCATCCCGAGACCGGCGCCTATCGCTGGCTCCCGGGCTGCAGCCCCCAGGAGATCCCTGATCCGGCACCCGCTCCGGACTGGCTGCTCGAGGCCCTACTGGTGCAGGAGCACCCTGATGCTGCCCCGGTGGAGCCCACCGCCGATGACGCCGGCCGCGCTTTGGCGATGCTGGCCTACATCGATCCGGTGGCGCACAGCACCTACGACGCATGGCTGCGGGTGGGCATGGCGCTGCATCACACAGACCCCGGCCTCCTGTGCACCTGGGTCGAATGGTGCCGGCCGATGCCCGCCTTCAATGAGGCCGAGTGCCTGGCGAAGTGGGAGTCCTTCGGGAAGGGCCACAAGGGCAGACCCGCCACCATCCGCACCCTGCACTACCTGGCGAAGCAGGGCGGCTATCGGGAGCCGAAGCGCAGCAGCCCGCCGCCGCCTCCACACCCTGGTGGGGACCCCCCCGAGCAGGAGGAGCAGCAGGAGGAGCAGCCGGCGTCGAAGGGGCCGCAGACCTTTGATGAGCGATGGTCTGCCCTGGAGCAGTACGCGGCAGAGCTGGCCCGGTCGGAATGGCCCACCATCAAGGCCCTGGCCGCCCTCGCCAGCTGCGCTTCAGACCTGGAGGTGACACGCCTCACCCAGCGCAACCTGGAGCAGTTGCTGGAGGCCGCCCAGCGGGGCCTCAGGGCCACGTCCGCGCCGATCCTCCCCGGGAGCACCTTCGAGGTGAACCCCACGCCCTGGGCGGTTAATGGCCTGTTCCGCCATGGCCTCAACCTGTTGGTAGGGCAGTCCGGCGCCGGCAAATCCCGCCTTATGGCGTCGCTGATGGCGGCATGGTTGCGGGGCGATCCGACCTGGCTGCAGCGGGAGCTCCAGGGGCCACCTGCTGCTGATCGCCATGCCCTCATCATCGGCACCGACCAAGGCCGGGAGGACTGGCACCAGACGCTGACGCCGGTAGGTCTCTGCACCCTGCTCCCGGATGGGAAGACCGTGCAGCTCCACGATCGCCTCACCCTCTACCCGATGGAATCCGGCGCCCTCCTGGACGCCGACACCATGCGCATGATCCGGCGCTGGGTGGATGAACACCCAGGCGGGATGGTGGCGGTTGACTCCCTCGCCACCTGCCTGCCCCCTGGCGTCGATGAGGACAAGTCCGCCGCAGCTGGGCCTGTCCATGCTCTGCAGGATGCAATCAGCGGTGGCTGGGGAGTCCTCACTCATCACACCCGCAAGGGCGCCGGCAAGGAAGGAAACCTCGGTGTCGGTGCTGGCCGTGGTTCCGGTGCCATCGATGCCGCCGTTTCCCGAGTGATCGGCCTGGGCCTCATCCACAAGATGGAATCCGGCCAGCTGCTCCCCCAGGAGTCCGATCCGCGCCGCGAGCTGCTCAGCACCAAGCGAGGCGGCCCGCCCATCCACCTGATCGTCTCCAGCGATCACACAGGCGCGTGGGACTGCCACGGATCTGCCGATGAGCTGAAACGCCAGCAGCGACAGGAGCACGTGCTCGAAAACCTCACGGAGCAGCAGCGTGAGATCCTCGCCGCCCTGGAGGACAACGAGGGCAAGACCATGACCGCGCGGGATGTTGTCGAAGCCCTCGGCCACGACTGGGGCGATGGCACCGGCAAGAAGCCTGCATCGATCCGGCGCACCATGCGCACCCTGGCCGGCAAAGGCCTGCTGGTGTGCAAGAAGGTCGGAGTCACCCTTACGTTCTGCCTCCCGGACGATGCAGAGGGTTAGCAGGGTTCAGCAGGTTCAGGCACTGCGCCGCAGTCGGTGTGATGGGTTCAGGGATGGGTTCAGGAGGGTTCAGGCATGTTCAGGCCCAGGGCCATTCCCCCAGACCCCTTGCGCTGCAGGACCTGAACCCACCTGAACATGCCTGAACCTCAGCCTGAACACCTCAAACCCCTTGCAGCGCAGTACATGAACTAAGTGAACATCTCAATAGAACTCTCCCACGCGCGACCCCACCCCCGAATCCAGCCAGGGGGCCATGGGCCTGGGGGTGGCATCCCTGGCCCAGCAACAACCACAGCCCTGCCATGACCATCAGCACCTGGCGCAACACAGCCCGCCCCAAGCGCCCCAGGCCGGCCCCTGCGCAACCCTGGAGCCCTGCACAGCCGGGGCCCGTGCCGGAGGAGGAGCAGCTGGCCGCCTGGGTGCGGGAGCTGGCTAGAGGGCCGCTGGTGTGAGCCAGAGCAGCGCCTGGGACGCCCCTGGAGCAGGAGGTGGGCCAGCAGGGGATGGGAGCAGCCAGAGCCCCCTGGAGCGCCTGCTACGGCCCGTAGCAGGGCATCACGACAGCACCGGCCACCCGCATCAGGAGCAGGGGGCGCAGCAACCCAGGGCCCTCACGCATGTCAGGGCAGGCCCCTCATCACACCCATGCCCACCACCAGCTCACTGCCTGCTTCACACCACCAGCCGCACCGACCGGCTGCCCCTGCTCTGCGCTGCTGCTCAGCTGCTGCGCTTGACGCTGCTGCGTTCACTGATTCTCTGATGAGTTGCTATAGCTGATGCGCTGATCGTTGCGAGTTTGTATAGTTGAAGATGAAGGATTAGGGGAGAGTTGGGTCCTCCTGGGAAAGCGTTATTGAGAGGGTATTAGATCGTCCCCTAATTCGTAGCGGGAGTCTCCAGAATCGGTTACCAATTGAGCCGCTTAATCTACTCTACCCACAACATCCCCTACCCCGTTATCGCCGGTCTTAAGCGGGGTTACCAAGTTAAGTCTAGTCCTTAAGTTGCAACTAGGCGGCACATTTCAGAATGACGGGCGTTCAGCTACTGCAGGGCATCACCGCCGGGACGTTGTGGGCAGAGCAACTGGAGCAGCTGGCGGCACGCGCCGAAGCGCTCGACAATCGGCCGGCTCCGCCCACCCTGCCCGAGCTGGTGGAGCTGGCCAACGAGGCGCACAGGTATTTGTTCCTGGCGTTCTCTCCATCGGTGATCGCTAGGAGCTGCAGGTTGTCGGCACGGCTGCATGTTCCGGTGCTCTCTGTGGCGCCGCTCGACGAGCAGGTGGACAGCGTGCATCAGGTTCGCTGGCGCGTGCATGGCCAGACCGGCGACGTGCCTGCAGCTGCCCCAGCCCCGGAGCCAGCCCCTTGCCCACCCGGGCTGATCGATGACGACCACGAGCCGCCAGCCATCGCCGCTCCAGTGCGCCCGAAGCGCCAGCTCAGGCCCGCCAGTGAGCGCGTGCCCGGCAGGGCTGCCCCAGCCCCGGAGCTGGAGCCCGCACCCGGCCTGGAGCCGGATCCGCAGCTGGAGGTGGTGCAGCAGCCAGAGCCCGAGGCCACACCGCTGCCCCCTGCCCCGCCCGGCTGGCTCACCGCGGTCGAGGTGAGCGAGCTGCTGGGCTGCTGCATCGCCACGGTGCGCAACTACAGGCACGCCGGAAAGTTCGGCCGTGAAGGTGTTGGTTTCGGACGTGCCGGCAAAGGGTATCGGTACAACCCCGACATGGTGGAGCAACTGGAGCAGGGGAAGATCCCGGCCATAGGGTTACATCAACCGCTGAATGACGATGCAGACGCTCTCCCCGCCGGCTGGGAATCGCCCCCGGGCTGATACCTACATGCCGGACGATGACGTGCCAAACGTGCCGGAAGTGAGCCCGCTCGACTCTGCTCAGGCCCGCAGAGCCGCCCGTCTGGAGCATCGGGAACAGGTGCATAGCCTGAGGTTGTAGGTTTCAATAGAACGCCCTTTGTCCCCTCCCCGAGTCAACATCAGCGGGATGATCGCCCCGCATCAGCTGGAGGCCATCACCGCAATCGGTGGTAGTGAGGGCATCTCCTCCGGCCTCCGAACCGTTGTGAGCGCCGGCCTGCTGGCGCTGCAATCGGACGCCGCCCTCCTCCAGCCGGTCTCCGAGCTGCAGGCCCTGGCCGATCGCCTGGCCACCATCACTGGACGACGAACACCAGCCGGCGCGTGGTGGGCCCCCACCCGGGAAGCGTTGCCACCGACGGAGGAACTGGATCCGCACGGCGCCGTGATCGTCACACCATGGGCCGTTGGCCTTCTCGGCGACGGCTGCCTGGTGATTGACCTCGAAGCAGAGCAGATCACCGCCAACATCGGCGGCCATGAGGTGACAGCCTCCATCGATCTAAACGAGCTCGTCGGGCCCGCTGTCCTGCTGCCCGCCTCCATCGCCGGTCTGGCGATGGCTGGGCCTGGCCGGCGTGATCTGGGCCACGGCCTCACCGCCGAGCGGACCGCCGATGACCTCATGCGGGTCACCCTGCAGGGCGTCGGTGCCAGGTGCTGCCCGAGCGCAGCTCAGACCTTCGCCGCCGAGCTGCTGGGTCTGGTGACCCGTGCCACCCATCGGTCCGCCATGGCCCGGGAGCAGTTGAACCGCGTGCTCGAGGTGACGCCATGACCGCCACCATCAACCGCGCCAGTCAGACCAGCCGCCCGCCGCTGAGCTTCAACCGCGAGTCGCTGACGGCTGAGATCGTGCTGGCCACCGATCAGCCCGGCGCTGACGGCTACCAGCTGCAGATTCGCTCCGACCTGGCCGGCATCCAGCTACCACAGGGCCGGCTGCCGATCCTGCGCGATCACCAGCGATCGACAGCCGCACAGATCGGATGGATCGAATCGATCCGTTTCGACCGGTTGCCCCAGGGCCTCAACGCCCTTGTTGGCATCGCCCGCTTCCACCCCGAGCGATCAGCCGACCTGCTGGACCTGATCGAGGCCGGGGCCCTGTCCTGGAGCGCCAGCTTCCAGGTTCAGGACAGCCGCGCCGATTCCCGCTCCGGTGTGGAGGTTGTGGATCGCTTCCGCCTGCTGGAAGTGTCCGCCGTCGCCGTTCCGCTTGACCCCAACACCGTCACCCGCTCCATCACTTCTGAACCCATGAGCACCGACAACACCAGCAACAGCACCACCACCACCGAACCCGTGGAGCGCTCCGCCAAGGAGATCCGCCGGGAGAACGCGATCCTGAACATCGCCCGCGCCGCCGGCATCACCGATCAGGCCGTGATCGACCGCTGGATCGAGTCCGACCTGCCCACCGATCGCGTCTCCTATGAAGCGGTGAGGGCAATGAGAATCCGGCTGGAAAATGGGGACGTGAGAAGTGAGTCGGGCCCTGCCCCGATTGGTCATCCGGCGCAATATGCCAGCCCCACCCATCAGCGGGACCTGGGCGGCGTGCTGGCCGCGAAGATGGGCCTCTCCGGTGATGGCATCAAGCGGGAATGGGCATCGATGCCCATGCACAGCCTGCTGCGCGAAGTGGTGGCGAATGACCCCGATTCCCGCGGGCTGGATCTGGCCGCCATGCCGATCACCAAGCTGGTGAACCGGGCCTGGAGCACCAGCGACTTCACCAAGGCCCTCGAATCCTCCACCGAGCGCATGCTGCTGGGCGCCTATGAAGAAGCGCAGGTTGGGGTGATCGCCCTGGCCACAAGTCGGGATCTCGCGGATTTTCGCCCCCATGAAATGATCCGCGTGTCTCAATACGGTGAGATCGCTAAGAAGAACGAAGGTGGCGAGTACGTCACCTCCGACTTCGCTGAGGAACTGGCCGCCACTCTGACCGCTGCCGAGTATGGCTCCATCGCCACGCTGACCCGCAAGGCGTTGATTCAAGACAACCTCGGAATCTTCGGCCGCCTCGTCGCTGAGATGGGCCGTGCCGCCGCCCGGAAGGAGCGCTCCGAGCTGGCCGCCCGCCTGCTGGGGATCAGCTTCGGCAGCGCCAACAGCACCACCGCCAGTGGCCTCACGGCAGCCGGTGTGATCGCCGGGATCACCGCCGGCACCCTGAAGCTGCGCCGGCAAACGGACATCGAAGGCAATCCGGTGGCCTTCGAGCCCACGACCCTCCTCGTGCCGCCCGAGCTGGAAGCTCCTGCTCGCCAGGCCCTCGCGGACTACAACCCGACCGAGGCCGGCGAGGTGAATCCCTACCGGACGCTCACCCTGGAAATCGATCACTACTTGACCGCTCCCGGTGTGATGTACCTGCACGATTCCAGGTATCCCTCGCTGGTGATCGGTCGTATCGGAAATGGCCCTCTTCTCTCCGAAGAAGAAGAGTTCAAAACAGGTAACCGGCTGTATCGCTGCCTTCACGACTTCGGCACGGCGGTGATGGACACCCGCAGCATCTGCAAGGTGACGCTGAGCTGAGGGCCGGTAGATTGAAGACGGGGAGATAACGCAACTCCCCGTCATCGGCGTACACGAATGGCCGTCACTCTGGGGAGAGCGGCGGCTTTCTTGTTGCATCGGCTCAGGGTGCGCTATGATGCCCTCATCAGGCGCAGCCGCTGAGACGGCCCTGGTCACAAGGAACGACACCCCGAGCGCTACGGCGCCCCCACCGCTGCAGGATCGGCACCCGGCCACCAGCAGGCACTGACGAAAGACCCGGCGGTGGGGTCCGGCATGGATGAGACGCCCGCCCCATTGATCCTCGACAACCGAATCAGGTGATCCGTTCCAGGGGCATCCCTGGCCCGTAGAGCGCTGGAAGCAATGCGCTCCGGGCCGAATCTTTCGCCCCTGAGAACAATGAAGAACACCGACATGCACCCGGTCGAGCTGCTGCTGCTGGCCGCCGTGGTGACGCTCGAGGCCCTGCTGGTGCTCACCGTCGCCCTGGTGGCGCTGGTGCTCACGCTGGCCCGCTGGCGGCCTGCAGTGCCGGCACCGGCTGCCACCACCGAAGCACCACCGCCGGCCGTGCATCCCCTGGCCCTGGTGGCTGAGCAGCTTGAGGCCCTGCCCGTGGCCCAGCTGCGGCCGATGGCTGGCACCCGCTCGAAGCGGATCAGGAAGCACCAGCTGGTGGCCGCACTGGTGGCCTGCTGAGCCTTGACCCCTGGAATGGATCGCCCTCTGGCCCTGCTGGCCGGCCCACATTGGCTTACCCTCCCGGTGTTGTGGGCCGCTTTGTGTCCCTGGGCGTGGAATCAGCCGAACTGCTGCCCGGCGCCGTTCAGGACTGGGCATGGCTTCTCGAGTGGTCCAGAAACCACTGGCTGTGGCTGACCTGGGGAGGGGTGGCGGTTGCCGCCATCGTCGTATGCCGCTGCTGGTCCTGGCTTCTGGTTTGGCCAGCTGGGCGTTTCTGGCCTATCCCAGCCGCGCTGCTGCCGCCGGTACTGGCGGTGTCCAGTCGCTTTGTGATCAATCGCACGGTGGCTATCCAGGTCACAACTGCTAGCGTCCTGCTCATGGCTATCGCCATGCTCCAGATCTATGGGCAGGCCCGTGAAGAGAGAAGAAGAGACCTTGCAGACGCTGAGATCGGTCGCATCGCAGCTGGAGTCGACCGCATCGGCACTGGAGTCAGGCGCGTCGAGGATGGAGTTAGCCGTCTCGCAAACGCTCTATCACTGCTCGCTGCTCAAGCGGAAGAAGACGAGGAAGAAGAGATCTGAGGCGGTTGCTCAGCCGTAACCCTCCCCGGCGCCCCTCCAATCATGACCACCGCATCAGACCGCCAGCCTGCGGTGGGGATGCGGAACCTCACCGCCAGGGGTGCGGCGCCTGACTTGGACATGGCGGTGGAGATGGTGTTACGCCTGGGGCTGACCCGCACCTGAGGCCCCATGCCAACCCTGTTCACCGACCTTCCCGAGCCCTGGCCCCTGCAACCTGGCGAGCACCCCTGCCCCGCTGCTGAGGCCGCGGCCGCCCTGGTGGAGATCGCCGCTGCTGCGAGCGACGACGCCGAGGCACCCTTCGCCCAGCTGGGCGCCGCGTTTGACGTGACCCCTGAAGCGATCGTCTTGGGCGTCATGCTGCGAAACCAGCTGGCCCAGGCCGCGGCTACCGCCGATCAGCTAGCCGCGGCTACGGGTCCACAGGGGTGAGGATGCCCATGCCTGAACCTGACCCCCGCCGTGCCCGCCTGGCCGAGCTGCGCCAGCAACTGGAGGCCCTGGGCCTGCAGGTGAATGCTGCCCCGGTCGGCTCGCCGGAGCGGGACCGCCTGGCGGAGAAGTTCGGGAACGTGCTGGCTGGCGTGCTGGCTCTGGCGGAGGAGCTGGAGGGGTGATGGTGGAGCTGGCTTCACGCCAGTTTCACGCAACACACTGTGACGAAGGAAGAGAGCCCAGTTACCGCAGGGAGTCTCAGCATCGGCTTTCCGCCTTCTAAGCAGCCGGTCGATGGTTCGAATCCATCAGGGGGCGTTGGCAGCAGCGGACGGGAATCCAGGCCCGGGAGCCCGACCAGGCCACGTAGAGTCGTGTATCTACACCACACCGGCGCCGACCGGCATGGGTCCATTGGCACCCTCCTCGCGCTCTCAGCCCCCTCAGCCCAGGTCCGATCGCCCACAGCCCGATCAGCGAGCCGATGGGACTGGCCGGCGCGTCAAGCAGGGGATCCGCCGCTGGGGCAACAGCCTGGCTGTCCGGATCCCCGCCGAGTGCCTGCGTCAGGCCGGCCTGCGGGAAGGCGACCCGATCGAGATCGTCGTCGGACCCGACGGCCGGCTGGGCCTGGAGCCCCTGCAACGGCTGGATCGCCGCGCCCTTGTCGCCGACCTGCGCCAGCTGCAGGCCAGCATGCCGATCACCCCTGCGGTGATCGAAGCGTGCCGGGACCAGGAGCGCTGGTGAGGCCGGGCCGCTGAGCTGCTGCAGGATCCCACTCTCGGCTTGCGCGCCGGTGATGCCCTGCACCTGGCGGTGGCCCTGCACAGCCGCTGCACCCACCTGGCCAGCTTCGACGGGCGGATGCGACAGGCCGCCGCCGCCCTGGGTCTGGCTCCAGCTCTCGATTAGCGCCTTACCGGCACCACCTGCAGGCCGATCGGGGCCAGGGCGATCAGGGCCAGCTTGATGTGCTGGATGCCGAAGGGGATGCCGACGATCGTCACGAAACAGGCCACCGCTGAAGTCAGATGGCCGATCGCCAGCCACCAGCCGGCCAGCAGGAACCAGATCACGTTGCCGACCAGCCCCAGGGGGCCGGTGCCGAAATCCATGCGGCCGGTGAGCTCGCGGCGGCTGACGGCCTCGTAGCCGAACGGCCAGAAGGAGAAGTTGCCGATCACGAAGCAGGCCCGGGCCCAGGGGATCCCCACGATCGTGATCGCCGCCACCAGGCCGGCCAGCCACCAGCCCAGGCCCATCACGAACCCCCCGAGCAGGAACCAGAGGACGTTGAGCAGGAAGCGCAGCATGGGGAGGGCCGGTGCCGGCCCCCAGCATGGCGGCACCTGGCGTGGATTTCCCCCTCCGTTCAGGCGACGGCCGTCGGGAACAGCCGCCGGTTGCGGTTGGCGATCGCCACCAGCGACAGCATCACGGGCACCTCCACCAGCACGCCCACCACCGTGGCCAGGGCGGCACCGGACTCCAGGCCGAACAGGCTGATGGCCACCGCCACCGCCAGCTCGAAGAAGTTGGAGGCGCCGATCATGGCCCCAGGGGCGGCGATGGCGTGGGGCTGGCGCCAGAGCCGCATCCACCGGGCCGTGATCCAGAAGACCAGGTAGGTCTGCAGGGTCAGCGGGATGGCGATCAGGGCGATCGCCAGCGGGTTGGCGAGAATCGCCCTGGCCTGCACCAGGAACAGCAGCAGCACCGTCACGATCAGACAGACGATCGCCAGGGGTTTGAGCCGCTGCTCCAGCCGATCAAGGCGACCGGGGGAATGCAGCAGCCGGCGGGTGAGCCAGCCGGCCGCCAGGGGCACCACCACGAACAGGCCCACAGCCGTCACCAGCGTGTCCCAGGGGACAAGCACATTGCTCACCCCCAGCAGGATCATGCCGGCGACGTACTGATCTCCGAGGGCCGCCGGGATCCAGGCACCGAACAGGCCGCGGATGAACAGCCAGGCGATGGCCGTCATCGTCAGCGGCTTGATCAGCCAGTTGACGACCACCGTGACCACCAGGCCCTTCGGCTGGTGCCGCAGGCCGGCGATGGCGCCGAAATCCACCGCCAGCATCATCGGATAGATCATTCCCCACACCAGCAGGGCGATCAGCAGGTTGATACGGGCGAATTCGAACGCCGCCACGGCCTCCGACAGACCGGGCAGCAGGGCACCCAGGGCCACCCACAGGCTCAGATACCGCTCGAACAATCCCATGGTGTCTGCGGAGTCAGCGGAGGTGGTTCACAAGCCAGCCGCCGCACTCAGCAAGGCGCGGACCTCCTCGGCAGCGGGCACCCGGCCGGCCACGACCACACGGTCATCAATCACCAGCGCGGGCGTGCGCATCACCCCGTAGCCGGCGATCGCGACGGGGTCGTGAATGGCTTCCAGGCTGGGCGCCAGGCCGAGGTCCGCCGCCCCCCTGCGGGCGTGATCTTCGAGCGTGATGCATTTCTTGCAGCCGCTGCCGAGAATCTTGATGTCCATGGGCGGGAAACCTCAGGCGAGCAGTGAATTGAACAGATAGCCGATCAGGACGATGCCAAGACCGGTGACCGAGAAGAAGGCGGCCAGCAACGGCGGTTGGAGCACGCGGCGCAGCAGGATCAGTTCCGGCACCGACAGGGCCACCACACTCATCATGAAGGCGAGAACGGTGCCCATCGGCAGTCCCTTCTCATAAAGGGCCTGCACCATCGGCATCACCCCGGCCGCGTTGGAATAGAGCGGGATGCCGATTCCCACCGCCAGAAGCACGCCGAAGGGATTGCTGCGGCCGGCATGGGTGGCGAAGAAATTGGTGGGCACCCAGCCATGGATCACGGCACCCACACCGATGCCGATCAGCAGATAGGGCCAGATCTGCTGCAGGATCGAGGCCACTTCCTCGGCTCCCATCTGCAGCCGCTGCTCGAAGGAAAGGCTCAGCGAACTCTCCACGGCCTGACCGTGCAGCCTGGTTTCGTAGACGAAGGATTCGACCCAGCGCTCCAGCCCCAGGCGGCCCAGCACCCATCCCGCCCCGATCGCGATCACCAGGCCGGAGCTGATGTAGATCAGGGTGATGCGCCAGCCGAACAGGCTGAACAGCAGGCCGATCGCCACCTCGTTCACCATGGGGCTGGCGATCAGAAAGCTCAACGTCACCCCCAGGGGTATGCCCGCGGCCAGAAAGCCGATGAAGGCCGGCACCGCACTGCAGGAGCAGAACGGGGTGATCACCCCGAGCAGACCCGCCAGCACATTGCCGATCCCTTCGCGACGTCCGGCCAGCAGGACCCTGGAGCGTTCCACGCTCAGATAGGAACGCAGAACGGTGACGATGAAGATGATGCCGCTGAGCAGCAGGCCGATCTTGATCGTGTCGTAGAGGAAAAAGCGCAGGGTTTCGCTCAGCCGCTGCTGGGGATCCAGCCCCAGCCAGCCGAACAGCACCGCCTCCCAGAGGGATTCGTTGAGGCGGGAAAGGACCAGCCAGGCGGCCACGAGGCCGGCCAGCAGGGTGACATGACCGCTCCCGCTGGTGCGCAGCCACAGGATGGTGGGGTTGGGGGCAGTCACGAGCAGGGGCTCGCGGGCCTGCCGCACTGGGCGCCCAGGGTCACCAGCCAGGCCCGCAGATCGTCGAGCGCTTCCGGGCGAAGGCGGTAGTAGATCCATCGGCCCTCCTGCCGATCGGCCAGCAGGCCGGCGTCCTTGAGCACCTTGAGGTGGAACGACAGCTTCGACTGGGCCAGGCCCAGGTCGGCGGTGAGGTCGCAGACGCAGCGCTCGCCGCCGCCGAGGGCCTCGATCACCTGCAGGCGGATCGGGTCGGCCAGGGCCCGCAGCAGCAGGCGCGCCTCCTCGGCAGCCAGGGGAGCCGGAGCGCAGGCGATCGGCGCAGGAGCGGCGGTCCTTAACCCGGCCATAAATCCATCAACTCCCGCTGATGCAATGGTAGGCCCAGTCGCGGCGGACGCTGTGAAGATCGGCATCAACGGCTTCGGGCGCATCGGGCGTCTGGTGTTCCGGGCCCTCTGGGGGCGGCCAGGCCTCGAGCTGGTGCATGTCAACGACAGCGCCGGGGACGCCGCCGCCGCCGCCCATCTGCTCGAATTCGACTCGGTGCACGGCCGCTGGAACCGGGCGGTGGCGGCCGAGGCCGACGGCGGGGGCTTCACGGTCGAGGGCAACCGGGTGGGCTGGTCACGGGGCAGCGATCCGGCCCTGGTGCCCTGGCAGGCGGCGGGGGTGGAACTGGTGCTCGAGTGCAGCGGCAAGGTCAAGACCCCCGAGGCCCTCGCCCCTTACCTGCGGCAGGCCGGCGTCAAGCGGGTGATCGTGGCCTGCCCCGTGAAGGGCGAACTGGACGGGGTGGAGATCCCCAACATCGTCTTCGGCATCAACCACGGCACCTACGTGCCGGAGCGGCACCGGATCCTCACCGCCGCCTCCTGCACCACCAACTGCCTGGCGCCGGTGGTGCAGGTGGTGCACGGGAGCTTCGGCATCCGCCACGGCTCGATCACCACCCTGCACAACATCACCAACACCCAGGTGGTGATCGACGGCTTCAAGAGCGATCTGCGCCGGGCCCGCTCCTGCGGCCAGAGCCTGATCCCCACCACCACCGGCTCGGCCAGGGCCATCGGCCTGATCTTCCCTGAGCTGCAGGGCAAGCTCAACGGCCACGCCGTGCGCGTGCCCCTGCTCAATGCCTCGCTCACCGATGCGGTGTTCGAGCTCGAGCGCCCGGTGACGGTGGAGGAGGTGAACGGCGCCTTCGCGGCGGCGGCGGCGGGCCCCCTGCTGGGCATCCTGGGCTACGAGGAGCGGCCGCTGGTATCGGTGGATTATCTCAATGACAGCCGCAGTTCGATCGTCGATGCCCTCTCGACGATGGTGACGGGCGGCACCCAGCTGAAGGTGTACGCCTGGTACGACAACGAGTGGGGCTACAGCTGCCGGATGGCGGATCTGGCCTGCCACGTGGTGGCCCTGGACGCCGCCCGGGCGGAGTGAGCGGCCGATGCTTCCGCTCCTCTCCGGCCGGCCGCTCACGGCCCTGCAGCAGTACGCCATCGTCACGGCCAACTACTGGTGTTTCACCCTCACCGACGGCGCCCTGCGCATGCTGGTGGTGTTCCACTTCCGGTCGCTGGGCTACAGCACCCTGGAGATCGCCTTTCTGTTTCTCTTCTACGAGTTCTTCGGCATCGTCACCAACCTCTGCGGCGGCTGGCTGGGGGCCCGCTTCGGCCTGCGCCTCACCCTCTGGACCGGCACCCTGATGCAGGTGGCGGCCCTGCTGATGCTGGTGCCCGTCGCCGACAGCTGGCCGAAATGGTGGAGTGTGGCCTACGTGATGGTGGCCCAGGCGCTCAGCGGCATCGCCAAGGATCTCAACAAGATGAGCGCCAAAAGTGCCATCAAGTCGGTGGTGCCGGAAACCCCCGACGACCACGACAAAGGCGAGAGCCAGCTGTTCCAGTGGGTGGCGATCCTCACCGGCTCCAAGAACGCCCTCAAGGGGGTGGGGTTCTTCCTCGGCGGCCTGCTGCTGGCCACGATCGGCTTCAACGCCGCCGTCGCCGCCATGGCGGCCGGCCTGTTCCTGGCCTTCCTGCTCACCCTGGTGCTGCCCGGGGAGATCGGCCGCATGAAACAGAAGCCCGCCTTCACTTCCCTGTTCTCCAAGTCCCCGGGCATCAATCGCATCTCCCTGGCCCGGTTCTTTCTCTTCGGCGCCCGGGATGTCTGGTTCGTGGTGGCCCTGCCGGTGTTCCTGCAGACCACCCTCGGCTGGCGCTACTGGGAGGTGGGCGGCTTCATGGGGCTGTGGGTGATCGGCTATGGCCTGGTGCAGGGATCGGCCCCGGCCCTGCGGCGCCGCTGGGGCCAGACCGCGCCGCCGGGCGTCTCCGCCGTGACCTTCTGGAGCGGCCTGCTCACCGCCATTCCCGCCCTGATCGCCATCGCCCTCTGGCGTCAGGTGGGCCATCCCGGCGTGGCGGTGGTGGCGGGACTGGCGGCCTTCGGGGTGGTGTTCGCCATGAATTCCTCGATCCACAGCTACATGATCCTGGCCTACACCGATGCCGAATCGGTGAGCCTGAACGTGGGCTTCTATTACATGGCCAACGCCGGTGGCCGCCTGCTCGGCACCGTGCTCTCGGGGGCCCTGTTCCTGGTGGGCGGCCTGCAGGCCTGCCTGTGGAGTTCGGCCCTGCTGGTGGGGCTCGCCTGGCTGGTGAGCACCCGGCTGCCGGCACCGCCGCGGCAGGCCCAGCCCCGCCCCCTGGCCATCGGCTGAGCGCTGAACCCCGTCCGGCGCCCCCGCCGGCGGGTCCGTTGTCGCCATGCTGGACACCCCTTCCCCACGTGCCATGCCCTTGAGCGCCCCGCCCCGTCAGAGGTTGCTGGAGGTGAATGGCGGCTCCTGGGAGGGCCTGTTCCACCGGCTCGGACCCGATGGCCGCGAGATCGAGCGTTTCCCCACCCGTCTGCGGGTGAGCGACGAGGACGGCACCATCGAGGCCGCCCTCACCTACCTCAACTCGGGCCGCACCGTGCCGATGCGCTTCCGCGAGCCGCCGGCGGCGATGCAGATCAGCGCCGCCGGCCACTGGAGCCTGGGCATGGATCGGATGGGCCCCTGGCCCTGGATCGCCGAGCTCTGCGTCGTCCATGGCGAGCGGCGCCGGCGCGTGGTGCTGCGCCATGGCGTCGAGCGGCTGGAGAGCTTCACCTATGCCAGGGAATGGCGGCCCGGCCTCGCCGACGGCGGCCCCGCCACGCCGCTGTTCGCCGTGATCGAGAGCATCGCCCCAGGGGAGGCCGGCGGCCGCCGCTGGCGCCTCGACGACGACGTGGAGGTGGCCATCGCCCCTGGGCCCGGCCAGCCGGGGCCCGTACAGGTGACGCTCAGCTGGCAGCCCGCCGGGGGCCCGCCGTGCCGGATCGAGCGCCGCTATACCCCCTACGGTCTGCTGGAGCCGCTGTCGCCGGACTGATGGGGCCTCCGCTGGTGTACCACCCGGCCTACGCGGTCCCCCTGCCCAGTGGCCATCGGTTCCCGATGCAGAAGTTCCGGCTGCTGAAGGAGCGGCTGGAGCAGCTGGAGCTGGCCCGCCCGGAGCAGATCCACCAACCCCTGCCGGCGCCGCGTCGCTGGCTGGAGCAGGTGCATGGGCGCCGCTACCACGAGGCCTTCTCCCGAGGACTGCTCACCCCCCAGGAGGTGCGCCGCATCGGCCTGCCTGTCTCGGCCCCCCTGGTGCGCCGCAGCTGGCTGGCGGTGGGGGGCACCGTGCTCACGGCCCGGCTGGCCCTGCGCCACGGCCTGGCCTGCCACCTGGCCGGCGGCACCCACCACGCCTTCCCGCTGCACGGCAGCGGCTTCTGCATCTTCAACGACTGCGCCGTGGCGGCCCGGGTGCTGCTGGCCGAGGGTCTGGTGCGGCAGCTGCTGGTGGTGGATCTGGACGTGCACCAGGGGGACGGCACGGCGGCGATCTTCTCAGGCGACCCCCGGGTGTTCACCTTCTCGATGCACGCGGCCAGCAACTTCCCCCTGCACAAGCAGACGGGCGACCTCGACCTCGCCCTGGAGGACGGCGTCGGGGACGACGCCTACCTGCGGATCCTGGAGCGGACCCTGCCGGATCTGCTGGATCAGGTGCGTCCGGATCTGGTGCTCTACAACGCCGGCGTCGATCCCCACCGGGACGACCGCCTCGGCCGGCTGGAGCTGAGCGATGACGGCCTGTACCGGCGGGACCGGCTGGTGATCGATGCCGCCCTGCGGCGCCGCCTGCCGGTGGCCACCGTCATCGGCGGGGGCTACGACGACCTGGCGGCCCTGGTGGAGCGCCACACCCTGGTGGTGCGGGCCGCCGATGGGCTCTCCCGGATCCACGCCACCGGCACGGAGCGGTCATGTCCGGTCACAGATGGTCCCCGCCCCGGTCAGGGCTGAGTCATACGGGGGCGTTTTCCTGGTGGGGCCTCGGAGCTTCCGCCATGATCAGCCGTTCCTCCCGCCTGCTCCACGCCGCCCTGGTGGTGGTCTGCGGCGCAGGGATCGTCTACGCCCCGGTCCAGGCCCAGACCTCCCTGACCGTGCCCCTGGGGCAGTCCGGTTACTTCGGCCGGATCACCATCGGCAACCTGGCCCCACCGCCGGTGCTTGGCTACGGCCCGGTGATCGCCAGGCCGTCCTTGGGCAGCAACCGCTGGGGCCCGTCCGCGATCGAGCCCATCTACCTGCGGGTGCCCCCCCAGCAGGCCCGCGACTGGGGCCGCTACTGCGGGCTGTACCAGGCCTGCACGGTGCCGGTCCTGTTCGTCCAGGACGAGTGGTACCGCAACACCTACGCGCCGCGGGTGCGGGCCGCCCAGGCCCGGCAGCTCAGGCGTGCCGAGGAAGCACGCGATCGCTGGCGGGCCTCCCGTCAGCCGGGGAAACGGCTGGTGACCCCCGATGGCCGCGTCTACGTGCTGGACAAGCGCCGCGGCCGTGACGACGACGATTGAGCAGGGACGCCGCCGCCCTCAGCGGCGGCCGAGCAGGTCCTCCCAGGTGACGGGATGCTGGCAGAGATCGTGGCGGACAGGCCGGGCCGCCAGGGGGCAGCAGGGGTAGGCGTGGGGGCCCCGGCCGGCGGCGGCGGGGCTGGAGCTGGGGCGGGTCGCGGCGGACGGGCGCCTGGAGAGGGTGTTCATTCGGAAGGTTTGGACAAGGGATATGGATCTCGCACCGGGAGGCTGCCGTTCCCCCGCGGGGAATCGCACACGGCAACCACTGTTGGACCTGATGGACCGACGTTGGACCTGGTGGACCGACCCCAGGAAGCGCGGGGCGGCTCGGTGCTGGCTCCGGCGAAGGCGAACAACAGGTTCGCCGGCTTCTGCCGGATCCATTGACCCTAGCGGATAAGGCGGCCTCCCCTGGCCAGGGGGCCGCGGGGACGGGGTCCCAGGGGGTAGCGTCTTCAGGCACCGGATCTAGAATGGTCACCACCTCTCGCTGGCGCTTCAAGGCAGGGGTGCCTTGTGCCTTCTTCATGTCCCAGGATCAGCATCCCGAAGGGAAGCGTGCCAGTCCCCGTCACCCTGTGCCGGTGGGCGTCTCCGTCAGCCTCACCCTGGCCTCGAGGCAATCGGTGTTCGTCAATCTCCGTGACGTCAGCGAGCGGGGGGCCTGTGTCCTGCGTCAGGGCAGCCTGGACGTCAAGGAGGACGACACCGTCATCTTCGAAGCCCGCAACTACGAAGCCGGCTCGAAGCTGACCCTGCGCTCCAAGGTGCGCTGGGTGCGAAACACCGGCTTCAACACCTACGTGGGCCTTGCTTTCGTCAACGCCTCGCTCTCCCAGGACGCCCTCACCAGGCTCGTCGCCTGAGCCTGGATCAGCCGGTGTCCGTTCCCGATCCATCCTCCAGCCCCGGGAGCGGACCATCGGTGAGCGTCCGGCTGAGCTGGGCCCCGCGGAACTGGGCCCCCTCCACCAGGGCGCCCCGCAGATCCGCCTGATGGAGAATCGCCCCGGTGAAATCGGCGCCGCGCAGATCGGCGCCCCTGAGATCCGCCCCGCTCAGATCGGAGAGGCGGAAATCGGACTGGGCCAGATCAGCGCCTCGGCAGTCGGCGTTGCGCAGCACGGTGTTGCAGAAATTGGCGCCACGCCAGCGGCTGAACGGGATCCTCAGACCCTCGAGATCCGATCCCTCCAGATCAAAGCCGTCCTGCCAGATGCCATCGGCGGAAAACATCTCCAGGGCCCGAAGTCGACCCAGGCTGTTGGAGGCCCCGGCCTGGCCCTGGGTGAGCAGGAGTTCGAACATCTCATGATGTTCCTTCTCCTTGCGCTGTCCGGCCTCGAGCAGATAGAAGATCGCCGCCGTGACGATGCTGAACGACTCGACGGTGCCGACGCTGATGATCTCCAGCACGTTGCTGGTCAGACAATCGGCCTGACCAGCCTGGGCATGGCAGTTCTCGAAACGGTTGACCAGGGCCAGCAATCCGAAGGAGAGCACGGCGGCCACCAGCACCCGGAAAGCGAAGGAGCGATCCAGCAGCCGGAAGAACGGCGAAGCGCGCCGCCGTTTCTGGCGGGCGTACCAGGTGGAGGAGGGGGAGGGCCTGCGCATCGGGGTCAGTCCTGGGCGGAACAAGGGAAGGTCCGGTCCCAGTCGCGCCGCAGGCTGACCAGGCACCATCCATGGCGTCGGGCCAGATCCAGGCCCTTGTCCAGCCGGCCGAAGCGGGAGGCACGGTCGTAGGCCGGGGCCCCAGTGGTCCTGACGGGGGACCCAAACTTCAGCAGTCGCGCCTTGACGCGGCCCTCCCGCCAGGACGGCAGGGGATCGGGACCAGCGTCAGCGTTCATGGGTCGCGTGCCGTCGGGGCCAGCCGTGGGGGCCGGAGCTCGAGCGGACCGCCGGCAGCGGAGCTCCGTCAGACCACGCTGCCACAGCGACGGGGAGGCCCAGCCACGCCCAGCCGGACCGCGTCGCCATGAGCCGTGTCGCCATGAAAAAACCCCCTGCGCGAGCAGGGGGTTGGAAGGTTCCAGGAGAT